>LSNO01000147.1 GCA_002082305.1 SAR324 cluster bacterium SAR324-CTD7B | reverse complement strand
ATTTTTAAGAATGTATTGTGATTTTCTTGTGAAGAAATACGAAGAGAGATACCTCTTCGTTTTTCTTCACAAGAAAATCACAAGACCTTCTTAAAAATAGATTAGCTATGTTTGGCAAGAAAAAAAATGAAATTCTTGTTGACCACAGGCTGGCTTATTGTGTCTCCTTGACTACCAGGAGGCATGGAGTATATATAAATCGTGAAGAGGTAGAAAAAAAATTTCCTGAAGGCGATCCTCCAAAAACCACTAGAGAATTAAATGCTTTTCTTGCTGAGAAAAAACTTGAAGCAAATCCAATTAATATTTCAATAGATGATTTTAAGGACAAACATTTCGTTTTTCCCTGTGCTGTTCCATTCACGAATGGTCAGTCAATAATAGCATTAAGTGTACTGAAGAAAGACGATGATTATTTTATTAAGTTTCTTGACCCTTTAGACCCTCAGGCTAGGCAACAGGAAGTTGGAATAAATGAATTTGAGAAACTTTGGAAAAATATTGTTATTTCAGTAAATGCACTGAGAGGTATTGAAAGTAAAGAAAGACCTTTTGATGTAAAATGGTTCCTTCCTGAATTATGGAAATGCAGATATATGCTTCTTTGTGCTTTCATAATTTCTATCCTACTGAATATATTATCATTTACTCCTATAATTTTCATACAGATAGCGTTAGATAAAGTAGTAGGATATAAAGCTATTTCTACTTTATATGTACTGACAGCAGGAGTTGTTGTTGCGTTAATATTTAATGCAATAATGGGTTTTATTCGCGATTACATTTTCAACTATATAGGAGATATACTTGAGTCCAGAATTGCAACTGATATCTTCGACAAATTGCTGGGGTTACCCTTAATAGAAGTTCAAGGAGAAAACATAACTAAATTCGGTGGCTCAATGCAATCAATTACAGCATTAAGGAATACTTTGGTCATGAGAGTGTTTAAGGTAGTTTTCGATTTGACTGCTGTTCTCGTTTTTGTCCCAGTTATGTTTGCCTATAATTTCCTTATGGGAATAATAGTGCTTGGATTTTCACTATTGATGGGTTTTAACAAAATCATTTTTAACAATATTGCAGGTAAATCACCAGAAATTCTTAACGAAGTGGAAAATAGTAAAAACAGCCTGATTCGCGAAACCCTGCATGGAATGACAATGCTCAAGGAGTTTGAAGAGGAAGAGTCAGAGAGGAAAAATTGGCGAAAATCTGCTGCTGCTTCAATTATGCTAAGATCAAAGAAAAATCAGGTAAACAGCACATCTACTGAGATTAATGGCTTCCTTCAAAATGCTATGACAATTGCAATTATCTTCACTGGAGTACAATTAGTTTTCGCTGGGGAACTTTCTGCCGGTTCAATCATTGCGATTAATATGGTTGCTGGAAAATTGACCTCGCCGATTATTGCAGCGATCACTTTATTTGGTGAAAGAAGTCAAGTATTAGGCCTTATATCTCATATAGGTGACATTTGGAATAAGGGGAAAGAACAAATGGGAGCAGGTGTTCACTCAGCCATAAGTGGAAAATATACTTTTGATAATATTTCAATGAATTTTGGAGATGTAAAAGCATTAAACAAATTATCTTTTGAACTAACACCCAAATCCAAAGTCGGAGTAGTAGGTCCTACTGGGGCTGGCAAAAGTACATTGTTAAATATGATTGCAGGAACATATCGTCCTACAGAAGGTAGAATGGATATAGATGGAGTAGGAATAAATCAATATGATTTATCATATTACCGTTCGCAGGTAATGCTTTTGGATAAAAAACCCATTTTTTTTAAAGGTACAATTGAAGACAATATGTCCCGGGTGACACACAACATTGGTAAAATTGAACTTGCACACATTTTTGCTTTAACAGGATTTGATGAACACCTTCAAAAACTGCCTGAAGGTATTCATACAACAATTGATGAAACCGCCAGCCAATTGGCTGGTGGAGCTGCAAGCCTGCTTGCACTTTCAAGGGCTTTGCTTGCAAATCCTAAGGTATTGCTTCTGGATGAGTTTGCGGATTCACTGGATATTGATACCCGAATTAAATTACAAGATAACTTTTCTACTATCGCCAGTGATAGAACTGTAGTCGATGCTCAAAATGTAATAAGTCATGAATTAGATTCAATTTCGAATTATGATAAAATTATTGTATTAGATGGAGGTAAAGTAGTTGGGCAAGGTAAGCATGAGCAGTTGATTATTAATTGTGAAGTTTATAGGCAAATGCTGGAAAAAGAAAAAAAATTGAGTGCAATTGGTGAATCGAAAAATACAGGAACAAAAGAAATTCCTCCCGTGGATCATGATAATTTTTAGGTTTGGGAAATAATTAAATGGCTGTAGCAACAAACACACTGAAACCTCAATTATTAGTGCTGAAAAAAGGGGATTTCGTCTTTGAAGAAGGAGATGAAGCAATATTTGCTTATGTTCTCACTGAAGGCGTAATTGAGATTGTTCAGACTACTAAAGGAGAACAACAGGTTCTTGGAAAGGTAGAAAAAGGGACTGTTTTTGGAGAAATGGCAATAATTGATGGTTTCCCAAGAAGTGCATCCGCGCGTGCTGCCGCTGATTGTAAAGTACAAGAAGTCGGGCATAAAGAATTTCTTAATTATATATCAAAAAAACCAGATGCTGCATTCTCAATAATGACAAGACTATCTGGTTTTGTTAGGTCTGCCGATAAACAAACAAGCAAAAGCCTTTTATTTGCTTCTAAAACTGAAACTAATGATGAAGAAAATGATCAAAAGAATGATCAAACTGACATCGTTGCTGTACATAATTTTGAAGACACAGAATCTATTTATTCAAGGCCCCCCTCAAAACCAGTAATCATTACAGCAGCCAGTCTACTTATATTCACTTTGTGCATGGTTCTATGGTCCTCTTTTTCTTTTGTTGATAAAACAGTTTCTGCTCGCGGTAAATTCACTAATACTGCACCTAATATTGAAATTCAATCTACTGGTAGTTCAATTATTGAGGAATTAAATTTGGAACGAGGTCAATTCATAAACAAAGGAGAAACAGTTGCAATACTTGATGGAACCGTTGTGAATGCCAATCTCAAAATTACCAGAGACAAAATATATGCTGTAAAAAATAAAATTTTACGCCTGGAACTTCAGAAAAAATCCATTTTAAATAAATCATTAAATAAGGATTCATCTGGTCAACTAGACCTCATCAATGAAGAAATACTAAACAGACACTTTGATGAATTCATGATTAAGATGAAAACATTTTCTTCTGATCTTTTACGATTAGAAACAGAAATTGTTTCAATGTCAGCAGATAAAGAATTAATACGTGACCAGCTGGATATAAAAATTAAAATTGAAGAAGGGAAAAAGAAATTATTTGAGAAAAATGTTGGCTCTTTAATGGACACATTAAGTTCTACTGATCAAAGAATTTCTGTGAAACGTCAATTATTGTCAACAACCGGAAGTATCGAAAAACTCAAATCACAAAAAACATCAATTGTTGACCAGAGATCCTCTTATTTGACCGGAGAATTAGTGGGAATAGCACAAGAGCTTTCTTCTTTTAATGATCAATTACTTCAATTAAACGAGGAATTGATTAAAAATGAATTAGAGAGAAGCAATTTATTTGTTAAATCTCCAGTTGACGGTGTAGTATTAAATTTGCCTACAGTAACTGTTGGATCTCTTATAAATAAAGGAGACCCAATAGTAACATTAGTTAGATCCGGGTTACCTCTTGTTTTAGAGATTGATGTAGATCCAAAAGATGCCAGTGATTTGTATAATGGGAATCCTGTTTCCGTCAAAATTGATGCACTTCCATTTCAACAGTTTGGAGACCTGGCAGGAACCTTAATCTATATTTCAGATGATACTGTACAGGAATCCCTTCAGGGAGAGTCAGGAGCTTTTTATCGTGGCCGGGTTAATGTTGAAGATTCTGAAATAATGGGATTGCCTGAAGAATTCGATTTAACACCAGGTATGCTTGCAACTGCAGATTTAAAAGTAGGTAAAAGGAGATTGATTACATATTTTACAAATCCTATTTTAAAATCTCTTTCAAGTGCTATGCGTGAACCGGATTAATACTTTTTATGCCGTGTTTTCATGAATAATCTCCAGCCTTCATCTACCCCATCAAGTTGAGGACAAGATTTGCGGCAGCCCCACTTAATTCCACGTCTGCGCCACACCTTCGCCTGAATGACAATGTAGAAGAATCGAAAACAGGATCAGTTTTCCCCGAATGTGCTATGCAAGTTATCTGTTTATTGAAGAATTTGACTCATGTTTAGCATTGGAAGCAGAACAGCAAGGGCGATAAAACCTACTGCTCCACCCAGGATCAAAATCAAGACTGGTTGTAAAAGTGAGGTTAGGGCCTCAAGCAATGTGTTTACTTCTTCCTGCATCCGGACTGCCACTTTTTCCAGCAGCTCGTCCACTCGTGCTGCCTCCTCACCAATTGATACCACATGTCGTACGTATTCAGGGAAATAATCAATCCGGGCCATTGCAGCAGAAAGAGGTATCCCTTTGTTGTTCACATCAATAATAAGTTGATCAAGCTTGCTTATAAATAGTCGATTGACGACAACGTGCCTGGAAATTTCAAGAGAAGTTTTTAGATCAACTCCGCTTTTCAGCAATGTTCCAAGTGTCTGGCAGTAGCGGGCAACCATGACCTTAATCCGCAAACGGCTCAGCAGTGGTAGTTTCATTTCAAGCTGATCTCGTAATTCACAACCACGTTTACTGCGTAAAAACGTTGTTAATCCGACTGAAATTGCAGCAACTGCCAGCAACAGCAAAAACCAGTGATTTACTACAAAATCGCTGACGCCCATTAAAATTCGGGTTGGTAAAGGCAGTGCGGCAGCCTGACTTTCAAAAATGCGGGTGATTTTAGGCACAATCGTTGTTACCATGAAAATTACCACAGCCAAACCAAAAACCATCATGAAGGCCGGATAAATTAGGGCCCCCTTGATTTTGGAACGCAGACGCTCCTGTTCTTCATAATAGTCTGCGAGGCGGCTCATGATAGTGCCGAGAGTTCCTGCATTTTCTCCTGAACGTACCATGCTGACATACATGGCAGGAAAAACTTGCGGATGCATTCCCATTGCTCCAGCCAGGGATCCGCCTTCTATCACCCGCCCACGGATATCGGAAAGAATACTTTGAAATCCGGAATCCTCAGTCTGTGGAATGATCAATTGAAAAGCCTTGTCATAAGGGATGGTTGCATCCAGCAAAACCTCCAACTGACGTGTGAATTGTGTGAGAACCTTACTAGATATACCTTTCTGAAAAGAAAAATGTGGAAGTTTAAATTTCCCGCTTTTGTTAACTCCGGAGATTTTTACACTAGTAAAACGGCTGGTCCGGATTTCTTTAGGGAATAGATCTTTGCTCCGCAAAAATTGCCGCACTTCAGACTCAGAAGCGGCGTCTTTAGTACCCTTGTGCAAAGTGCCTTCACCATCAAAGGCCTGGTAGTTGTATATCGGCATTTCCTTTATTTCTTTAAAAAAGTTTCCAGCGTTCCTTTGGCTGCCTGCAGCGATTTGATGTCATCAGGATTAACACGAGCCTTTGAGGAACGAACCTTCCATTTCCATTGATTTTCAGAAACATCACTCATTACGCCTTGGCGGCCTTTTCCATCAGGCGCAAACTCTGCTTCAGCAAGCGCATAACCCAGTCCTGCAGTTTTTTTGCTTGCCTCCAAAATTACAGATATGTACTCATATTGCGGGTTTTTGGGGTCATCTGAAAGTTGGCTGGCCAGAATTTCACGGGCAGCATTCATGGACACACGGGCACGTTCCCGTGCAGTTCGTGCTTCGGGAGCTACAATACGTACCTGTATACGTGAACGTGTTGAACTGCTGTGGTCTTCAATCAACAAAACTTGATAAGACGGAATTGTACTGTTTTTTGTTGAGGTATTGATTTTCCGTTCCGTCAATTGGGTTACCAGCAGTATCAGCAGTGCCAGCAGGAAGCCAATTCCAAGAAGAGCCCAACGCTCCCAACTGTACTTAACAAAAGACAATAATCTCGGCCAGCGTATGATCAGCGGAGGAAAAAATGGTATGCTCCATAACACTAGAAGTCCACCGGCAATTGGAGAAAAAAAAGACATACCTGCTCCAAAAGATAAGGTTAAGACCGATAAAATCCAAGCCAGCGTGTTATCCTCAACCTGCTTAAATTTCTTTTGCTCAGATTCTGCAGGAGGTTCTCTTTCATCAGTTTTAACCACGTCTGCTAATTTCGGAAGTTCCGGAATACTCTCAACTGCCGCCGGTAATTTTTCTGCTTCCACATCACTTTCTTTAGCAGCAAGATAAATGGAAATACACCAGATGTTTGCTGAATATAAAGTTGATTCACAGTCTGGATTTGGAACAGGTAAATTTCGTAGTGCCTTTGAAAGAGGAAGAACCAGGTTATGCAGTTTCATACAGGAAGAACAACAGCCTGAAGCATTTATTTTAACTCTTGTTTTTCCGTTTTGCTTGAGATCCAGTAAGCGGGATTGGTGAGATTTTTGTTGGAACTCAAAAGAATAATGGCCAAGTTTATCCTTGTAAAGAGCCAAATTCCAATAGAGCAACTGCAATATTTGATAGTTTATTGCTTTTGTTGCCAAATCTTGAAAAAGGCTGAAAAAGACTTCCTTTTCATCAACCTCAGTCCCCATAGTTTTTGTGAGGACACCTTTTTTTTCATCAAAATCTTTGGAAGTAACCCCAAATGAACGTAACTCTTCAGGAATGGAATCTGCCATAACAAACTTGATAGTTGGGGTTTTCGTTAAACAGTTGACGCTTTGCAGTTCTGACCGTAAACTGGAGACTGCAGATCACTTTGATTATACACTAGGAGTTGAATATGGCAATGGACTATCCTCCATTGAGAAGTGTACCCGGATTTTCATGGCTGGGAATAAACCTGGGCCTTAAGGATCAAACATTAGATTTTGGAGTAATTGCATCAGAATGCAAATGTACTGCAGCAGGTGTATTTACACGAAATAATTTTCCGGGTGCACCTGTCACAGTGGGACGTGAGAATATACAGAACGGACAGCTGCAGGCCATTGTTGTCAATTCAAAAATTGCAAATGTTGCCACAGGACAAACAGGAATTGAGGATGCCAGAAAAATGTGTCGCTGGACCGGAGAAGCTCTGGGAATTGATGCTGAGCTGGTCTTGCCCTCTTCAACCGGTGTAATTGGACGACGGTTGCCCGTCAAAATAATTCATGAAGGCTGTAAAATAATTCCTGAAAATCTTGGTTCATCCCCAGAATATATAGATAATTTTGCCCGTGCAATCATGACGACTGATACACACCCAAAGTGGTGTTCTGCTTCTATAGAAAATTCAACTTTGCTCGGAGTTGCAAAAGGTGCTGGTATGATTGAACCTAACATGGCAACAATGCTCAGTTTTTTTGTAACTGATGCCAAACTAAGTTCTGATCAACTACAAACAATTCTTCGGAGCGTTGTTAATCAGTCCTTCAACCGCATTTCAATTGATTCTGATACCTCAACAAGTGACACAGTAATCATTCTTGCCAATGGGCTGGCTGGTCCAGTTGATGCTGAAAAATTTGAAAAAACCCTCAGAAACAGTTCCATACAATTAGCTAAAGAAATTGCTCGAGATGGAGAAGGATCAACAAAACTGATTGAACTCACCGTTTCAGGCGCCGAATCTCAGCAAATGGCTTTACAGATCGGAAAATCAATCATCAACTCACCGTTGGTAAAAACTGCAATCCACGGAGCCGACCCAAACTGGGGTCGTTTTGTAATGGCCGTCGGGAAGGTTTTTGAATATCCAGTGATGTTAGATGATTTGTTAATCCACTTTGGCAGAGGCAGCCAAAGACTATCAGTTAATGTCGAAAGCCTGGATGCCGGTAGAGTTAATTTGGATGCAATTTCAAAACTACTCCAAAATCAGGAAGTATTTTTAGAAGTCGTTGTTGGTAATGGAAAGTTCTCTGAAACAGTTTGGGGTTGTGACCTGACTAAGGACTATATTGAAGAGAATGCCTTTTACACAACATAAAACAGAGTGAGTCTTGAAAGAAAAAGGGAGAAGTCTACTTGAGATATTGTGAGTACATTGAAATATTTTCTGTAAGTCTTAAAGATTCAAACATAAATGTGGTATAACAATTTTAAAATCAAAAATCTGAAATCAAGAATATGAAAACAGGCATATTATTGATAAACCTGGGTACACCAGACTCTCCTAGTACACAAGACGTCCGTATTTATTTGCGTGAACTTCTCTCTTGTGAACGAGTAATTGATATTAACCCGGTCGCTCGCTGGTTTGTACTGAACTTGTTAATCCTTCCCTTTAGACCTAGGAAGTCTGCTAAAGCTTATAAAAAAATCTGGATGGATGAAGGCTCACCTCTTCTGGTATTTAGTGAAAAATTAAAAACCGCCTTACTCGAGGAATTTGCAGAAAAAGATATTCCTATAGAGTTAGGTATGCAATGCAGAAAACCTTCCTTAAAAACCGCAATTGGGAAGCTTCGCGGACAAAATTGTGACCAGATAATAGTTTTGCCATTGTATCCTCAATATGCATCCAGTTCCTATGGTGCAGCTATCGAAGATCTATACAAAGTTGTATTAAATGACTGGAACATTCCCTATCTTCGGATCATTCCACCATTTTTTTCAGACTCACGTTTTATTGATGCGTGGGCAAAAATTGGATTACCTTATATTGAAAAAAAACCTGATCATGTACTGTTTAGTTTTCATGGCCTACCATTAAGGCATTTGAAGAAAAGTGATTACACTGGTAAATGGTGTCAGAACGACTATTCCTGTTGTAAGGAGTTAATTGATGAGAATCGCAATTGCTATAGTGCACAGTGCTATCAGACAGCAAAATTGTTAGCCAAAAGTTTAAAAATTGAAGAAGAAAATTGGTCGGTAAGTTTTCAATCTCGCTTAGGTCGCGATGAGTGGGTCAAACCATATACTGATCCATACCTGAAGGAACTTGCCGAAAAAGGCATGAAGCGTGTTGTTGTTTTCTGTCCTTCATTTGTAGCAGATTGCTTGGAAACAATAGAGGAAATTGGTATTAGTTCCGCAGAACATTTCAAAGAATACGGAGGAGAGGAGTTAATACTTGTACCTTCGCTTAACAACCATCCTGAATGGGTTCGGGCCCTGACTTCGATTATCCGGCAACAGTTAGCCGTATAAAATACGGCCTAACTATTTTTGTCTCAGCAAATAAACTTTGGCACTCATCCCCGCTCTTAACTTAAGACCGGGATTAGCAGCTTTGACATACAGAGGGAAACGCCCTGTTTCCGGATCCGCTGTCCAGGAGATGCGCTCAATGATTCCTGAAAATTCTATGTCACGATAACCTGGTGTGGTAAAAACAACAGCCTGCCCCTCACTAATCATCGGCAAATCTCCCTCTCCTAATTGAATCTTGATTTCAACCTGTTTGATGTCGATGATTTGAAAAAGAACTGCACCTGCGGTTATCACTTCTCCTTCCTGGAATGATTTCGCAGTAATTATGCCGCCAATTTTTGCTTTGATCAGAGTGTCTTCAAGAGCATCTTCACTAAGTTCTACGTCATGCCTAGAACGCTCTACTGCTATAAGCGCATTCTCCACACTAAGTTCGGAACCCTTTATATCTTCTCTGGAACGTTCAAGACTCAGAATGGTATTGTCCACATTTAGTATGGCACGCTCTAATCCAAGTATAGTATTTTTTAATGCAATTTCTCCTCGGAGGTACTGCAGCTGCAGTACGTCCAATTGCGAACGAGTAGACGAACCTTGTTCGAATAAAGTCTCTTCATCTTTCAGCCGACGTAGAATGTCTTTCAAATTTGCCTCCAAATCTTTGACATTGTTCCTGCTTACTTCAATTTGGATCTTAGCCAATTTAAGTTGTTTCTTGCGGTCTTTTACATTATTTTCATCTACCTTTATCTGCACGTTCGCCAGTTTCAATTGACGTTTGCGATCAATTACATTGTTTTCATTAACTTTGTGCTGCAGAAGGGTTAATTCCAGTTGCCGTTTCTGTGTATCATTATTGAGAGTCAGCAAAAGCTGGTTTTTGGGGACATGCTGATTTTCTTTAACATGAAGAACTTCTACTCTTCCTCCCACACTGGATTGTACATTCAATATTATTGCAGGCTCGATTATTCCTGTTAAAGAAATTGGTGTTTTGAATGATCCTGAAAGCTCAGCACCATGGGATGTTGCCAAGCTGAAAAACGGCCAAATTATGAAAACACCAATAATTATTTTGCAGTTCTTTAAATAGTTATACATAGTAATACCTTTTTTGCTGATTTAGTCATTGATCTACTGTGAAAGATGAGCGGATTTCTCATCATTCATGTTTCTGGTCTCTACTCGTCTAAAAGGGTTTAATAATTGTGGCAAATCCATCACTTCTGGTTCAGCTCATATTTTTCATTAAACTCTCCGGTTAAAGCAAGTAATTCAACCCGGATTTTTTCTTGACGAATCCGGATAAGGATTTCCTGCTGCTCCGCCTCCACAACATCCTGTTGATATTGAGAAATTTGATAGCTCGTACTTTTACCTAACTTGAAGCGCTCAATTTCGTTGCGCAACAGATCTTTAGAAAGTTTACTAACAGCAGCAGCAGTCAGTTTTTCCTTTTCGATTAATCTCAAGGAACGCAAAAGCGAATGTAAACTGGACTCAAGTTGAGATTTTCTGTCCTTGATCTGCAAAGTTAATTTTTCCTGATCAAGACGTTTACGCTGGATATTTTCAACAGTAGCCTGATCGCCTAACGGGACTTTCCATGTTAAAGTTGCACTCATTCCATGGAGCTTGCTTTTGCTGAAATCTGCAGTGCTGCCAAAAAACCCTTTGCTGTAACCATTTAAAATATATGACAAACTCAAATCCATATTAGTTTTTTGTTTGTTCAGTTCCTGTTCCAACTGATAACTATTTTGCTCCAAAGAGGCCTGCGTCAAACCAATTTGCGAGTCGTTCGAATAGATTTTTTCCAACAACACGGAAACGTTTTCCGGAACAGCAAATTGAGTTTTAGGTTTGTCTGAAGGAAAAAGCCCCACAGGCAAATTTTTCAAATTTAGTGCAGCACGAACTTGATCTTCTATACGCAGGGCATCCAAACGTGAAGAGAGTAAACTTTGTCGATTACGCATCAGTTGAGTTTCTGTAGTCCGGACTTCAGTTGAATTCAGGACCCCTGTTTCCAGTCTGGCCTGATTGTCGCGTAAAAGTTTTTCAGAAAGTTCTACTGCTTTCTTTTTAACCTCAATTGTCTCTAATAATCCAACCAAATCCCAATAAATTGAAGCAACCTGTTTAAGCAGGGACAATTCAGTTTGCTTTGAATTCAACTGACCTCTTGTAACACCAATTTCTGCCAGACGTACAGGTAATTCGTTGAATTCAGTACCAGAGTCCTGAAAAAATGGAATAGAAACTGAGCTTGTTAAACTTGAAGTGCTAAACGCATCTCCAGTAGTTCCAGCAGTAACCTCACCTCCCATTTCAAGACGAGAGAGAACTGTGGATTTATTGTTTTTTTCAGCATAAGTCAGGCCATAAGTCAGCCCGCTATCTGTTCTCAGGCTGTAGCCCGAAGAAAAAGACAAACTGCTGGTACTGCTTCCGGATAGTTGAGAGGTGAATGACGGATTATTAGAGTAACCAAAACTTGTTGTCAAGCTGGGCGTGTTTCTTTCTTGTGCTGCAGTGACTGCATGAAGTGCCTCTTGATTGCCAAGTGATGATATTTGCAGCGAAACACTTCGATCAATTGCCAGCTGCAAAACCAGTTTGAGGGGTACTTCCGCCATTTCACGGCCGTCAATCGTTTTCAAGTTTACTTGTTCAAGTAACTTTGCAGTTTCCTCTGTATAAGAAGTTTGGTTTTGAGCCTGAGCAAAACCCATCCAGACGAAGCAAAACAAGGTTAAAAGAATTTGTGTTTTTATTAAATTTTTCAAAGACAACTTTTGTTGTAAGAGTAAAACAGAATTACAGGAAGTAAACAATACAGCTCAAAGCATAACCCAGTTTAGCTAAATTTAAAGCTTAAATCATTTCTGCAGTGTAACGATTTGTAACCACTGACTCATCTTTGCAACTAAAAAACACTAAATCCTGCGGCAGGGATCATTCTGCATTATTATTGATTTAATTACAAGTATCATGCTACCCTAGGGACTTTATATTTTGAAAATCAATTAACAGCTCTGAGTATTAAAAAAATAGTTTTGAGTAATATTAAGTACAAGAAAAGTATTGTTGAACAATTAATGATAAAAAAACTTGACTGACTTTAAATCCAAAACTGAGGCGGAGTGGAAAGAGCAACTGACTCCTGAACAATTCGAAATCTGTAGAAAAAAAGGTACAGAACGACCTTTCAGCGGAGAGTATGTGGAGACTAAAACCAGGGGCACATACCATTGTTTGTGTTGCGGCAATGCCTTGTTTCTGTCGGAAACAAAATTCGATTCCGGAAGCGGCTGGCCGAGTTTTACGGATGTACTTGGTGATGACAATGTGAGTACACAGGAAGACCTGAGTCTGTCCATGCAGAGAACAGAAGTAGTTTGCAGGCAGTGTGACGCACATTTAGGACATGTTTTTGAAGATGGTCCTGCACCAACAGGTTTGCGTTATTGTATTAATTCCGTTTCGATTGTGCTGGAAGAAGACAAGGAATCTTGATTGGGGAGTCTTTTTCTGTCAAGCTACAGATTGACTGAATTATTTTTGAAAGGTCCAGACACAGATGAAAATTTGTTCCGATGTAGATGGAGTAATCCTGGATTACATTCGAGGTTTTATTGAATTCACGCAAAGAGAAAAAATTCCCTACACCCATGATCCGGAACTTTATGGTGTCATCCGGAATTTCCCTGACAACTTTGAAGTGCGTGATCGATTTCACGCTGGAGATTCATTGCGAAATTTAAAGTATATTGACGGCTCGCTGGATATATTGAATTTGTTGGCAAGCCGCCACGAATTGCATCTTGTGACTGCTTTGGAACCGGAACAAACTCAAAAACGTGCGGAAAATTTGAAATCTGTGAATTACACAACTCTGCAGTGTGTTGGTGATTTGCGCAAAGAGCAAATTATTGTCGGGGAAATTCAGCCTGATGTAATGATTGAAGACCGTCCGGAATTGATAGAATCTTTTTGTAGCGCCGGACTTTATGTGATTTACCCTGACTGGCACCCCTACACAAAGGGGATGGACCGTTATGCCACCCCATTCTCTCATTGGCAGGAAGTTCCGGATTTGCTGAAAAAAGCTTCGTAGACAAACCAATTTTTTATCTGATTCTTCCACTAAAATAGCTTTAATGTCACAAAAATATTCGATTTATTTTGCAGGCGATTTGTTTAATCATAAGGACTTAATCGGCAACCTGCTGCTGTCTGAGGCTATCGAAAAGAATTCCGCAGGGCGTTTTGTATGCGTCGTTCCGCAGCATCTGGAACAAAGTACGAACCGCTCCATTGACATCCGCAATAATGATTTGAGTGAGGTAGTAAAAGCAGATTTGATCCTGCTAAATTTTGACGGCACTGAGCTTGATTCGGGAACGGTAATTGAGTTTTTATTTGCCAAGGCACTCGACATACCAGCCGTTATTTTGCGCTCGGATTTCCGCTCAGCGGGCGATCAGGAGCGTGGTGATCCCTGGAATTTGATGTGTTCCGGATACCCCCGTACAAGAACAATAAAACTGAATTCAATGGCCTGGTATCAGGAGGCATGGGGAAAAGGCGGCGGAACTTCAGCTATTCTGGAACGTTTCTATGATAAATTGTCAAAATTAATCAATTCAGAATTTGACCTGGTTCTCAAAGAAGCCTCTGTTGTTGACAATAAACAAATGCTGCAGAATGTTTATCACTGGGCATTACGTTTCCCAGGGAATGGATTCTCTGATTTGTTTAGTGAGGATGAACTCAAAACCTTACTGGAAGCCAAACAAAAAAAGGGCTCTGTTTTATAACTTAAATCGTGAATTATGAATTCACGAAAGACTTATATTTTTGACTGCGATATGTCATCTCGACCGAAGGGGGAGATCTGAGAAAATGCTGAAATCTTATAAGATTCCTCATATACATTCGGGATGACACAATAAAACTTGTGACTGTATAGTAACTTAATCAAAAAGATTTTAATGCAATTTGAACCTGTAATTGGTTTAGAAATTCACGTTCAGCTGGCCACTGCATCCAAAATATTTTGTTGTTGTTCCACAGAATTCGGTAATCCGCCAAATTCAAACACTTGTCCGGTTTGTCTGGGTCTGCCAGGTGCCCTGCCTGTTCTGAACAGTCAGGTTCCGGAATTTGCAGCACAGCTGGGACTTGCGTTGAATTGTGATATTCGGCTGGATTCTCAGTTTGCCAGAAAAAATTACTTCTACCCGGATCTGCCTAAAGCCTATCAGATTTCCCAGTTTGACCGACCGATTTGCGAAAACGGATGGTTGGAAATTGAAACTGAATCCAGAGGCAAAAGACGTATTGGTATTACCCGTATTCACATGGAAGAGGATGCAGGGAAACTGGTTCATGCAGACGGCAGCACTGAAAGTTTGGTTGATTTGAACCGTGCTGGAGTGCCTTTGGTGGAAATTGTGAGTGAACCGGACGTACGTTCTGCAGAAGAAGCCAAAGCCTATATGGAAAAAATCCATGCAATTGCCACCACAATTGGTGTTACTGATGGAGACATGGAAAAAGGACATTTACGTTGTGACGCAAATGTGTCACTGCGTCCAGTCGGGCAGGAAGAATTTGGGACACGTACAGAAACTAAAAATCTAAATTCATTCCGCTTCGTTCAACAGGCTGTGGTTTACGAAATTGGACGTCAGCGTGAAGAAATTTTAGATGGGAAACAAATTGTGCAGGAAACTCGACTCTGGGATACCGGCCGTAAAGTCACCTTCAGTATGCGTTCCAAAGAAGAAGCTGATGAATACCGCTATTTCCCGGATCCGGATTTGCCGCTGGTACACCTTGCTCCGGAACTGATTGAAACTTTCCGCAAAAATCTTCCAGAACTTCCTGACGCAAAAAGACAGCGTTTTATGGAAGAACACGGACTAAGCGAATACGATGCGGAAGTGCTTTCTGCAGACAGGAGAATGTCTGAATATTTTGAAAAAGTTTTGACATATGGAGCAGCGCCAAAACTTGCCTGTAACTGGATCATCGGTGATTTGACACGTGTGATGAATGAATCCGGAAAATCACTCAAGGAAATTGATTTGTCTCCGGAACATTTAGCAGCTTTGACAAAAATCATCGATAGCGGTGAAATCAGCAGCAAGATTGCAAAAACTGTTTTTGAGGAAATGCTTGCTTCAGCAAGGACTCCGGAGGAAATTATTGAAGAAAAAGGCTTGAAGCAAGTTTCTGATTCAGGAGAACTGGGCCGGATTGTAGACGAACTGCTTGCGGCAAATCCGGAACAGGTAGAACAATATCGTGCAGGTAAAACAAAAGTGATTGGTTTTTTTGTGGGTCAGATGATGAAACAAACACAAGGTAAAGGCAATCCGGCTGTAATAAACAGTCTCTTAAAGGAAAAGCTGGATGGCTAGTATGAAGAAAATTATTCTTTATTTGGAATGGGGATCAATTTTGGGTCTGTTAGCTTGCGGTCTTTGGGTTTTTCTGAAACTTCCGCTTGAATCCAGCCAGGGATTTCCGCAAAAAATCATGTACCTTCATGTACCAACATTCCTTTCCACATATTTGGCTTTTTTTGTGGTGTTTACTTTCAGCATTGCCTATCTTTGGAAGCGTGAGCTGGTGTTTGACCAAATTGCAAAGGCATCGGCGGAAGTTGGTCTGGTCTTTTGTGCTCTATTACTGGCGACCGGTGCCATCTGGGGGCGAACGACCTGGGGAACGTACTGGGTTTGGGATGCCCGCCTAACGACAACTCTGTTGTTGTTTTTAATTTTTATGGGCTATTTCCTGCTCCGGATGTCTGTTAATGACAGAGACAAAGAAGCACGACTTGCTTCAGTTTTGGGAATCATTGGTTGCCTGGATATCCCCATTATTCACAAATCAGTTCAATGGTGGCGCACTTTACATCAGCCTTCAACACTGTTTAAAGTTGAATCCGGGGCAGCAAAACCGTCAATGCCTCCGGAGTTACTTTATCCACTCATTGCTTCAGCAGTAGTAATGCTGGTTTTCTATTTATATTTGCTGCTCCTGCGCTTGCAAACAGAAAAACGCCGGGAAACTCTCAATCAACTTCTTGCAGAAATACAGAATTAAATGCTAATTGGTTTAGAATATGTAGTTGCAGCATACGGAATTTGGGTTGGAACATTTGCCATTTATATTTTTTTGACAAAGCGGAGCATGAAAAATGCCGACCAAACTGTAACTTTACTGGAACAAAGAGTTTCAGAATCACGAAAAAAATCTATTCCTACGGAAAATAATGAAAACTCGAACTAAATTTGTTATAGGAGGGGCAGTTATTTTTGCTGTGATTGCAGCCTTATCAGTGCAGGGGTTGCAAGAAATGACGGTATTCTTTTATACTCCGGCAGAAGTCCTGGCCAGTCCGGATGAGTTTGAAAATAAAACAATCCGTATCGGTGCGCTTGTACAAAAAGACAGTGTTGAATGGGATGCACAGGCAATAGAGCTTTCATTTAAGATTACTGAAGACAGCAAAAATTTTATCCCCGTTTTTTATGCTGGAGTTAAACCAGATTTGTTCCGTGAAGGACAGGGTGTTGTTGTGGAGGGTAAAATGAAAGGGCAGCGCTTTGTTGCAGGACAATTGCTGGTCAAACACAGTGAGGAATACACAGTTGAAACGGATCACAAAAAATCCAAAGAAGATTACTACAGATCGATTCAGGCGCAATAAAGCTGGTAATTTTGGATTTGGAGACAGAATTCAAGTACTTCTGAACTCCGATTCCTGAAAACTCTCTACCTGGACCCACCTAAAAAATGCCATCTCGTCTAAAAAATTTACTGAAAAACTACAAAGAGCTGATAGCTACAGACTCAAATATCCGTAACAGGATGCTGGCAGTAGTCGTTTTGTTGTTTTTGCTGATTGTACTGGTAATGTTCAGTATGCAGCAGGGTTTTTCAGTTTTGGAGCAATCAGGTTCACAACTGATGGTTTTTGTGGCAATCAACGTTAATATTGTCCTGCTCGCAATAGTTTTCTATCTGATTGCCCGTAACCTCCTCAAGCTTTCTTATGAACGTCGTCGTCACGTTTTAGGTGTCAATCTTAAAACGAAACTCATTACTTCTTTTATCATTCTCTCTTTACCGGCAATGGGCTTTCACTTGTTTGCAAGTTTCTTCATTGCCACAAACTTGGAAACCTGGCTCAAGGGTCAGCAGGAATCCATGGTCCACAGTGCACAAAACATTTCTGAAGCCTATCATAACAATCTCCGCAAAACCATGGAACTCCAAAATTTGATCTGGGAGAACCATTTGAAAAAAAACGAGGGAGAATTAAGTCAGCTGAAGCCGCCAAACAATATTGATGCGGATGTGACACTTTACTCTGAAAATCAGGAGTTGCTGAAGCAATGGATGCAGAGCGAAATTTCACAAGCTTATTGGTCAACACCTTCGTTAAACAACTGGTATCAGTTAAAAACTAAAGACCAAACCTGGTTCACTGAAGAGTTGGAAGACCGATTCATTTACCGTCACATCAGACCGGTTTCCATTGGGAACAGAAAGTTGTATTTAGAAGTTTTTTTTCCAGCCACTCCGTATGCTTCCGGTGCAATCAACGATATTATAGCTCAAGATCAGAACACACGGTTTTTGACTGAATCAGAGGACTTAGTACGAGGTTACTATTTAATCATTTTCCTCCTTATGACCCTGTTTATTATTTTTGTTGCCACCTGGCTGGCCTTCTATCTGGCGCGCGGATTCGTTCAGCCAATCGAAGATCTGGCACTTGCCACACAGCGCGTTTCTGAAGGTGAATTGGGTTATCAAGTAGAACTCCGTGGTACTTTAGATAAAGATTTTGCCCTGCTGATGCAGTCCTTTAATTCAATGAGCCGTGATTTGCTTGAACATCAGGTTGCACTCGATAAAACAACCAACCATCTCCAGGAAAGTCACCGCACACTGGAAAGTCAAATTCGCTTTGTAGAGCTTGTTTTGGAAAACATCACAACCGGCGTAATGTCATTGGATATGAACGGTCACATTGAAATATTGAATCGCTCCGCAAAACAAATGCTTCAACTGAAAACCGGCAGTGAGGGAAGCAAACACTACCGGGAAGTTCTGGAAAAGGAATCTCTGATAATGTTTGAGGAAATGGTAAAACAAATTGAGAACACAAAAGAACGTTCCATTTCCCGTAACCTGGTAGTCCACAAAAAAGAGGGTCCCGTTCAAGTTTCTGCAACTCTGCTTCTTCTTCGAAACAATGAAGGTCTTTCTGCCGGCATGGTTTGCGTTTACAACAATATCACTGAAATCCAGCGGCTGCAGCGTGCCCGGGCATGGCGGGAAGTAGCAAGACGGATTGCACATGAAATAAAAAATCCACTTACTCCAATTCAGCTTTCAGCAGAGCGTATCCACAGGAAATATGCAGGAGAAGTTTCGGATGATGTAGCCCTTCAGCAATCGACTCAGACTATTATCAATGAAGTTCAACACCTCAAGCGGATGGTTAGTGAGTTTTCAAATTTTGCTAAAATTCCGGAATCAAATCCCCAAATGAGTAATCTGAACCAGATTATCAATGAAGCACTCCAGCTTTATCATGAAAACATGCCTGCCAGAATTTCACTGACCACAGAGTTGAGTGAAACACTGCCGCAACTTCCGCTGGACGGAGAACAAATTAGGCGTGTAGTCATAAATTTAGTGGACAATGCAATCAGTTCAATTGAAAAAAAAGGGGCACTTTCACGAATTTTCCGTCAGGGCCAAATTATTGTCCGTACCCGTCATGTTCCGGATTTAAACATCATCAGCATGGATGTAGAGGATAACGGAACCGGTATTGCTCCAGAAATATCAGACGATCTTTTTGAACCATACACGACGACAAAAGAACATGGAACCGGTCTTGGTTTGACTATTGTCAGTCAAACTATTTCCGATCACAACGGCTTTACCCGCTTCCGGAATCTTGATACCGGAGGTGTCTGTTTTACGATTGAACTTCCTGTCACCTGAACTGCAGATCTGCAATGAAGATTTATCAGCAAATTCTCCAAATTCAGACCAGTGGGAAAGGGCTTCAGGAAATCACTCGCAAGGTCCAGCAAGTGATTAGTGAGTCTGAAATAACTTCCGGACTCTGTAATATTTTCGTCCGTCACACTTCAGCCAGTCTTGTAATTCAAGAAAACGCGGATCCGGATGTCATACAAGATTTGGAATATTTTTTCGGAAAGCTGGTTCCGGAAAACGATTTAGGTTATACTCACACTACGGAGGGTCCGGATGATATGCCTTCGCATATCCGGAGTGCATTGACAAAGACTTCTGAGCAAATACCGCTTGCCGGTGCTAAGATGCTTTTAGGAACTTGGCAGGGGATTTTCCTCTGGGAACACCGTTCACGTGGACATTCCAGAAATGTTGTCGTCCATATTTGCGGAGATTGATTTGTTCATTTGGCTTGAGAAAACTTTCATGCTGTTTTAAAGTTCAAACTTTTTTAACTGAAAATTAATTCCAATAAACAAAACACTTAATTTATGCAAACTAAATTTATTTTTATTACCGGAGGAGTAGTTTCCGGACTGGGGAAAGGTATTGCCGCAGCTTCTATCGGGGCACTGCTGGAATCAAGGGGCTTGACGGTCAGCTTGATGAAATTGGATCCCTACATCAATGTCGATGCCGGCACCATGAATCCTTTTCAGCATGGAGAGGTTTTTGTCACGGTGGATGGTGCAGAAACAGACTTGGATCTTGGACATTACGAACGCTACACAAATGCCGTGTTGAACCGCAGGCACAATTGTACAACCGGTCAAATTTATGATGCAGTTATTCGCAAAGAAAGAGCTGGGGAATATTTGGGTGCAACTGTTCAGGTGATTCCACATGTGATTGATGAAATAAAAGACACGATTTCTGAAGCCGCCAGGTTGTCCGATAATAACCCTAAAACCGCGGCTGCGTCAAACGCAGATATTTGTATTGTTGAAATCGGTGGAACAGTTGGAGATATTGAGTCCCTGCCATTCCTCGAGGCAATTCGTCAATACCGGCATGATCACGGAAGAGAAAACACTTTGTTTGTTCACCTTACCTTAATTGTGCAGACATCTGAAATGAAAACCAAGCCTACTCAACACAGTGTAGGTAAGCTTAGGGAAATCGGAATTCAACCTGATATTCTCATCTGCCGAACTTCGGAAATGCTGACCGATAAAGTTCGCAGCAAAATTTCACTGTTCACCAATGTTCCTGAAAATTCTGTTGTAAATGGACTTGACGTAGATTTGGTCTATGAAGCGCCGTTGATGTTTCATCAGCAGGAATTGGACAATACAATCCTGACCTATCTGCAAATATGGACCGGTAGTCCTAAACTGCAGCCCTGGGTCGATTTAATTGATAGTTATAAAAATCCCCGTGATGAGGTGGATATTGCTTTTATCGGAAAATATGTTGCGCATCGGGATTCCTATGAAAGCCTCAACGAAGCTTTGTTGCACGGAGGCATTGCAAACCGGCTTAAAGTAAATCTGCACTATGTTGATTCTGAATTATTGACAGAGAAAAACGTGTTGAGTCAATTGGAAAAAATGGACGGTGTTTTGGTTGCGCCCGGATTCGGAGAGCGTGGAACTGAGGGAAAAATTGCTGCTATCAAAATTGCACGGACAAAGAATATTCCATTTTTTGGAATTTGTCTTGGAATGCAGATGGCAATTGTGGAATTTGCCAGAAATGTTGTAGGAATTGAAGGGGCAAATTCCGGGGAGTCACGTCCGGACCATCCGGAAAACGTGATTGATTTAATGCCTGAACAAGAGGGACAAGAGGAAACAGGTGGTACAATGCGTCTGGGCAGCCAAACCACAATTCTGGAAAAAGGAACCAGGATAGAAAAAATTTATAACAAAACAACTATTTCAGAGCGCCACAGGCACCGCTATGAAGTGATGAATTACTTTGTTCCCAGATTTGAAGAGGCAGGACTGACTGTTTCAGGGCGTCACCCGGAACGCAATTTGGTAGAAACGATTGAACTTGCAGAACATCCCTGGTTTATCGGCTGTCAATATCATCCGGAACTGCAGTCAAAACCACTTAAGCCGCATCCTTTGTTTACTTCTTTCATTGAGGCGTCCTATCTTAGCCGGCAGTCATGTTCAGATCATCAAGCAACCTCAAAAAAGATAGCCGACACGTCAAATGCTTAAGCGTAAAATCAAAAATATTTTTTCTGTCTTCTTGTTATTTTTCAGTATTGCTACAACTGAACCTGCATGGAACTATAGACAAGCAAGCCTTGCGGCACCTGCAAGTGGTTACGAAATCACCCGCAATACACTGGATCACCTGCAAAGAGAAGGCTTCTCAAAAGCACTAACTGAAATGCTTTCACCAATCCTGAACACACACTACCTTAACCTTAAGGATTTTCTTGAAGCGCTGCCGATACAACTCACTAAAAAGGAAAGTGATCTTCTCATGCGCTATGCATCAACCCAGCAAATAAAAATACAGGCAGACGAATTCAGCAGCGATCTTAATGAGAATGCAGCAGTTTTTCGCGGAAATGTTAAAGGTGTTATTCCCAGAGAAAACATTGAATTAACTACAGCCAAACTTCGTCTGGTTTCGGGAAAAGGAAAAAACTTTGAGAAGTTGATCGGCGAAGGTGGAGTGAGCGTTAAACAGTGGGACCGTGAGGTTCGCTCAGATTTTGCGATTTATACGCAGATTGATCTTGAAGATCAAACTCCGGACACAGATTCTGCAGAAACAAAATCGATCGAGACGCCACAGCAGACATTGCGGTTGCAGGGAAATGTGATCATGAAAGCCAGTCAAGGCAGTGTAATCAGTAACACTGTTTTTGTTGATATTCTGCGTCAGCATGCAACCCTGGAAGGAAAGGATACCAGCAAAGAAGGACGAATTAAGGTTGAGGCCAATCTCAGCGAATTGGAAACAAACCGCAAGGAACAAAGCTCAAAAATCAAGACTCAGGAAGAAGAAACAGAAAATCAAGAAAAGACGGAACAGAAGAAAGTGCTGTTGTTAGCTTCCCGTGGGGTTTTGGATAATATCAAACATCTGGCTATGTTTGAGGGTGACGTGGAAATGGAGCGTACTCCGGATAATCTCTATATTCATGCAGGAAAAATCACTCTACGGCTTAATGAGTTACAGGAATTACAGTCCATTCGTGCAGAACAGGGAGTATGTTTTGAGCAACCGGGTCGTGTCGCCAAAGCTGATCAAGCCAACTTTGATGAGATTAAGCAAACCATTTTACTTGAAGGCAGCGCGGAAGTTCAGTCCGGTCAATATCACCTCCAGGGTAACACGATTAATTTATACCTTGATGTAAACAAAGGAGTTGCTCAGGGTGACAACAAGGCACCTATACAAATGACAATACTTGGAGAACAAGCTCCTGCCATCTTTGCCTGTAGATGAAAGTCGGTACATCCGCGGTAGCTCAGCAGCAAGCTGCTAAAACAAATAAGCGACCCCAATTGGCCCTGGATGCTGGTTTTAAACACACCAGATCCGGGATTCAAGTCTATGTAGAACGTCCTGGTCACGGAGATAAGACAAAAGACGGCAGCCACATCAAAGTCCACTACGAAGGCTGGTTGGCTGAGGATTACAAAATGTTTGACAGCAGCCGGGCTAAGCGTCGTCCTTTTGAATTTGACCTCGGAAAAGGTAGTGTAATCTCAGGATGGGACGAAGCTCTCAAAGGAGTGAGAGAGGGAACGAAGCTCCAAATAAAAATTCCAGCCAAACTGGCCTACGGTCAGCAAGGTGTTTCCTCGATGGGTATCCCGCCAAATGCAGACTTGATCTTCAAGGTTGAAGTCCTCAAAGTAACATGACCTACAGTTGTTACTAGTTCCAACAAATCAGTCATCTAATCCAGATAAATAACACACACAGGTGAACGCAAACTTACAGGATCAAATTATTTCCTGTCCCGTAAACCTGCGTCCCCCCAAAATAGTTTGTAGAATAAATTCAAATTACCGGGATAAAAAACCGCAAAATATTCTCTACATCCAATCTAAAATCCGCCAACCATTTTCCTGAGCTGTTTTTCTCAAAATCGGATCAGCATTGACAGCGACAGGATTTTCCACCAATTTCAACATCGGCAGATCATTATGAGAGTTGGAATAGAAAGTTGAGCCGTCTAAGGTTTCGTCGTTTTGTTCCAGCCAGGACATCAGGTTGTCAATTTTTCCGGATTGAAAACACGGTGTACCGAAATAGTTGCCGGTGAAAAGTACCGACTCAACTTCCGGTTCTGTGGTAAGCAAATGTTCGATTCCATACGCTCTGACAATGGGAGCTGCTGCAAAACTGTTCGTTGCAGTTTTCACCAAAACGGTGTCACCGTATTCTTTGTGGCGATCCACCGCGTTTTGGTATTTATCCAAAAAGATCGGCTCAATTTTCTGTTTCATAAACTGCTGATGAAAATCGTCCAATTCACTCCTGGAGTAGCGGGTAAGCGGCTCCAGACAAAACTTCAGAAAGGCAATATTATCCTGCTTTCCCATTTCATATTGCTCATAAAATATTTTGTTTTTTTGTTGATAATCAGCATCAATAATTCCGGCTTCATGGATGAATCCCCCCATAGAAAATCACTGTCACCGCCAATTAAAGTTTTGTCCAGGTCAAAGATTACTACGGGCATGATTTTTATTCTGCAAAAGGGTTATAATTGGGCTTTTTAGTAAGTTGGCTTAGCTGTCCATAACCCAACATTATTAATAAATTCAAATAATTGTTGGTTTATGGCTACGCCAAACCCGACCTGCATTTTACACGTGTTGAGCATAAAGTTGCGTCAGCGTGTACGCCAGACTTGAGTGCGGCGTTTGAGATAACGGGTAAGCAGAGCGTGGAGCAAGCGGAAGATGGCTGAAGTGTAGACAATCATCAAAGCCATTGCCGCAGCAGGTGCAATGTCACCGGCATCGTCCATGTTCAGCACGGCGATTGAGGCCAGCATGGTTTCAGGAGAATAGAGGAAAACCACAGCAGCAACAGTGGTCATCGCATTCAAAAAAAGATAGCTCGCCACATCCAGCAAAGCCGGTAGACAAACCGGAAGAGTGACTTTCCCAAAGGTCCTCCAGACAGGTGTTTTCAGGGAAAGTGAAACGGTTTCAAATTCAGGATCAAGCTGCTTAAGCGCAGTGAGAGAGGTAAGATGGCTGACGGTGTAAAAGTGAACAATTGTGCTGATCACAAGAATTCCCATGGTTCCGTAAAGGAAACCGAGCGGATTGTCCGGATGATTAAAAAAGAAAATGTAGGCAATCCCCAAAACCAATCCGGGAATGGCAAGCGGCATCATGGCGATCAAATGTAAAATGGTACGCAGCCATGAAACCCCTCTTGCTTTTTCAACCAGGTAGCTGCCGAAGAATATCAGTCCGGAACCAAACACGGCACAGTAAATAGCCATCCGGATTGAATTGAAATAGGCTTCCCAGCCACCGCCATCCATCAAATCGAAGTCGTAATTATTGAGTGAAAGCGTGAGATTGTACGGCCAGAATGTGACGAAAGAAGCGTAGGCAGCCATCCCCAGCATTGCCAGGAAAATGAATGCTATTGTTGCACAAAATCCAAACAGGAGCCAGTCGCGCAAGGGTTCAGATTTTGGTTGAAAAGGTACTGCGCGTGCGGAAAGTAAGGCGACTTGTTTGCTCTGTACCCAGCGGTCGGCGATAAAAGCGGCTACTGCGGGCAGGAGCAAAACCAGCGAAACTACAGCGCCCATCTCAAAGTTTTGCTGACCGACGACTTGTTTGTACACGTCAGTCGCCAGCACATTAAAATTTCCACCGATGACTTTCGGTACGCCAAAATCTGTGATGACGAGTGTAAAAACAATGAAGCCCGTGCTGAGAATTCCGTACTTCGCTCCCGGTAGCGTAACGGTCCAAAATATGCGCCACTTAGGAGTTCGTAAGGCTTCAGCTGCTTCGTACAGTCTGGCATCCGCCGTAGAAAGTGCTGTAATTAAAATCATCAGCGCATGAGGAAATACCCAGAAACACGAAGCCATAATGACACCGATGGGGCCGTAAATCGAAGCGCCGAACAACCACGATTTAAGTACGCCTTGAGTTCCAAACCAGTAAATCAATGAAATTGCCGCGAGCAGCGAAGGTGCAAGAATTGGTATCAGCGCTACTCCCCGAAAAAACAGGCGAAACGGCATTTTGGTTCGGGTCAGCGCGTAGGCATAAATGAAGGCCAGCACCAACACAATTATCGCCGAAAAAAAAGCAACGCTTAAACTGTTTGTGATAGAAGTTAAAAGCGCCGGAGTTTGAAAATATTCTTGAAAGTTCTGTAACCCGACAAAATTACCGTCCATGTCTTCCAGACTTTTGGAGAGCAGGGAATAAAGCGGTAAAACTACTAAAATTGCCAGCAAACTGATTACGACCACGAGTCCGGTCCGCAAAGCATAGTCATCCCGACTGAGCTTGATACGTACGCTGGAGGCTCCCCTGGCAGGAACAGTAGAGGCGGGAATAGAATCTGCGGTACTCATAAGCTTTCCGGGAAAACCTTGAGACTCCGTGCAGGAAATACGGCGGTGAATGTGGTTTCAGGAGTAACATTCAGTTCATGGACTTGCTGCGTGGAAAGGTCTGTCATCAATTCACCAAAGCCGTCCGGGCCAGACAAAATCAGTCTGCAGAAAGAACCGAGAAATTCGACGGATTCAACTTTAACCGAAAATGAATTCGCTGCATTTTTATCATCCGCACTGCATAAAATATCTTCGGGTCGTACCGTCACCCGAACTTTACTGCCCTCCGGAATGTTTGCGGTTTCACAATCAAGTGTGTTTTCTCCAATAAGCACCTTCCCTGAGTTTGTTACTTCTCCCTGCAAAAAATTCATCACGCCGATAAAATCTGCGACAAAAGGTGAGGCAGGTGCACTGTAAATTTCCTCTGGTGTTCCAACCTGTTCGATTCGACCTTCATTCATCACCACTATTCGGTCTGCCATCGAAAGGGCTTCTTCCTGATCGTGTGTGACCAGAATTGTGGTCACGCCGAGTCGTTCGTGCAAAGAACGAATTTCAAGGCGTAATGTGGCGCGGACACGGGCATCAAGTGCACTCAGAGGTTCGTCGAGCAGCAGCAATCCCGGTGAAGTAGCCAGTGCACGGGCAAGTGCGACACGCTGCTGTTGTCCTCCTGAAAGCTGTGCAGGATATTTCCCGGTTTGTTCCGGCATACCAACAAGTTCCAATAAATCATTGACTTGTTTCCGGATTTCCGGTTTGGGAATTTTTTGATTTTCCAGACCATAGGCCACATTCTGGAAAACCGTCAGGTTCGGAAAAAGCGCATAGGATTGGAAAACGATACCGAAATCCCGTTGAGATGGAGGCAGGTTGGAAATATCCTTTCCGGCTTGTGTAATGCTTCCGGAAGATTGCGGATCAAGTCCGGCGATGGCTCTCAAAAGCGTGGTTTTTCCACATCCGGACGGTCCGAGAAAACAGATGAATTCGCCGTCGTTAATTTCTAATGAAAGTTCCTGAACTGCGACAAACTCGCCAAAATGTTTAGTGAGATTATCTATGCGAAGAAAATTTTGTTTTGATTCAGGCATGGTAAGGTGTAGAAGATCCGGGCCGAAAGAAAATCCGACCCGGGAAAAAGGAAATTTGAAACCAGAATTACTTAGCTTCAGACTTTCCGTCGTAACGTTTTTGCCACTGAGCAAGAATTCGCTTGCGGTTCACTGCTGCAAATTCAAAGTCATTGTCAATCATGGCCTCAAGTATTCCGGCAGGGAAATACTTGACCGGCTTGGCAACTCCGGGATAGGCTACAACTGCATAGCCTTTATTGTAAAGCACATTTGCTTTTTTCGTGATCGACCAATCTGCCAGAGTTTGTGCGGCAGCAAGTTTTTTGGTCCCTTTCACGATTGCAGTTGCTTCCATGTCCCAGCCAACTCCTTCTTTTGGTAAAACGATTTCCAGAGGGGCACCGGCGGCTTTGGATTTTGCACCACGGAATGCAAAGGAAATTCCAATCGGAGTTTCACCTCTAGCTGCCTGTTTGCAGGGCTTTGAGCCGGAATGGGTGTACCAGGCGATGTTTTTATGCAGGTTGTCCATGAACTGCCATCCACCGCGCTCTCCGTATATTTGAAGCCAGGAGGAAACATCAAGAAATCCCGTACCGGATGAATTTGGATTTGGCATGACAAGATGTCCTTTATAGACAGGATCGGTGAGATCCATCCACGAGGTTGGAGTGGGTAAATTGTTCTTTTTTGCTTCTACCGTGTTTACACAAACAGCGGCAATCCACGCATCCATTCCGGTCCAGCTTGGTGGATTAGCCGAATCACGGAACTTCGAATCAAGCTTACCCAAACCTTTAGGCGCGTAAGGTTGCAGCATTCCTTCTGATTGGAGTAACATCAAACTGGTTGCGGCCAGGCCCCAAATAATATCGGCTCTGGGGTTGTTCTTTTCCGCAAGCAGTTTTGCAGTGACAATCCCAGTGGAATCGCGCACCCAACGGATTTTGATATCCGGATGATCTTTGTTGAACTCAGCCGCATAGCGTTTGAGGTCTTCTGCTTCCACTGCTGTATAAACAGTTAGATTTTCTGCACTTACCGGAATGGCAAGCATCAGGCCCAAAACTACTCCGAGAACACCCCGGCTAAGTTGGGTCATTGTATAAACGAGATTTTTCATTGGTCTCTCTAAACATGGGTTAAAAAATCAGCTGCCGTTATTCTCTGAAAACAGAATTCGACAACTGTTGATATCTCGGAATCTTTTATTTTCTGATCCGAGGGAAACCCTGCCGGCAAGAATCACTACGAGTGATCTGCGTCTCAGCAAGGCTGAAAATACAAACACATGTATTTTCCTAAAGACACTATAGCATGTGTGAAAAGCCTCCGCCAGACAAAATAAAAAAAGCATTGCTAGAAGCTGAGGTGAACATTATCAGTGCCTATCAATAATGGACTGCAAAGTTTGACTCCTTCTTCTACCACACACTAATCACAAACTGAGTCCCCCCAATATTTTTGCACTTGGTATATCTCTTTAATATGTTGATGAAACAACTGCATCTCTTTTTCTTTTCGTTGTTCATCCCAACCGCATAGTTCTGCCATCACAGTTGCCACTCCAGGAACTGCAGATTTGCCTTGATCAATGTCCCAGCCAATTCCCGTCCTGCGTAGTAAAATATCAGCAAGAGAAACAGGTTGTTCTTCAACAATTATTTTCTTTAAAATTTCATCTGAAATGTTCATCTCAACTGATGCCGATCGGCTATTGCGAAGGAGTTTGGTCACTTCGCTTGAACCGGATGAAGGGTGCTGTTTTGCTAATGTTGGAACACATCGTTTTGATACTTCCTTCAATAATTGTTTTGCAATAAGACGGTATGTCATGATGGGACCGCCTGTGAGCATTAAAACATTATGAAGCCCCTCTGATGCTAAATCATGTACTACTACCTCACGATTACCTTGCGGATCACTTGCGTCAAATGTTACCGGATGAATACCTGCATACGAATACAGAATATCCTTTCGCTGAAGACTTAGCTGTGGAAATACATAATTTACCTCTCCAAGCAACCACTCCGCTTCGTCTTCTGTCGCCTTTACTTCATCAAGATTTCCATCATATGGGGTTCTGTTTAACCCGATATAGTGCATTCCATGCCAGGGCAGGAAGTACATTGGTTCGTTTACACGGTTGATGATCATTATTCCCCATTCAGAAAATTCTTCAGGAAGTTTGACGACGATGTGGGCACCTTTCAGTCCAATCACTTTGTCAGGTATGACGGATTTCAGTGTTTGGTTGAACCGATTCCCCCAGGGTCCTGTGACATTCAGGATCAACTTAGTTTTTACCATTACTTCTTCAGAAGTTAAGACATCTCTGAGGGTTAGCTGCCAACCTTCAGCTAATTGTTTTGATTGCTGCATCAAGGTGTAATTTCGGACAGTTGCTCCCATTTCTGCGGCGTCACGAATCGTATCAACCACCAACCTTGCAGCCGATATAAATTGATAATCCTTAAAAACTGAAACACTCTGCAACTGTTTTGAATCTCGAAACCAGTTTTTGAATGGAATTTTTTGCAAATTTTCCCCTGAGAATCTTTGGTACTCCAGCGAATTGTCATGTGGTCCTAACAGATTCAACAATTTAAAAGCAAAATCGACTTGCCACGAACGATAAGGATCATCTTTAAAAATAGGAAAACAAAATCGGAAAGGCCTCACCAACTCCTTCATTGATGAAGAAATGTCACTTCGCGCGATCATCGATTTTCTTGCATTGTGACAGGCAAGATAGAATTTAGATGGATGGAAAACAAAATCCCAAATGGATTTCCCAGGCGCCAAGTGCCGTAAACCGCAATGCAGAATACGGCTGGATTTGCTGGTTGCTCCACCGGCAAAATCTCCTTTGTCAATGATCAAAACTCTGTACCCATCGGAAACCAGCTGCTGTGCCGCACCGGCACCATTTATTCCTGCGCCAACAACTATTACGTCAAATGATTTGTCTGAAAGTTCTGATAACTCACTTCGATTCATTTTTCAAATCTCTACTGATATTTAAAAAAATTAGTATGTTTTTTATTGTCTGTTTAAAAGATTTAAACTTAAATAAACAATTGAAATCACAATCAAAATTTTCCGGAATAGTATAATTAATCTTCCTGCAGCAAAGCAAACAACTCCTTCCATACATCTTCCGAATTTTCCTCCTGAATATCCGGAACCGCATTTGCTAAATCTTTTAAATGTTTCCGGAGTTCCTGGACTGAACGGATTTTCAATGACAAAGTCAGATCATCATTTTCAAAATACGGGTCAATTTCCAGTGTTATGCGCGGAGATAAATTCAGTCTTTGACGTCCCTGTTCAAACCTTTGACGCAAATCGCTCAATTCCGGATAGCGCCAAGTATCCAATTGCTGTTTAAGCAAACGATACCGTACAGGGGCTTGAAGGCTGGAACGTCCAATAATCTCCAAAATTTCCGGAAGTTTCAAAACTTCATCTGCAGACATTTCCCTTAAACGACTGACTTCATCCAAAACCTGAAGCAAATTGCGCCATTTCTTTCCCCCTACTTCCATTCTTTCGCTGAGTGCGGCAAGGTCCGGAAGTGCTGACTGCGAAAATTTCAGCAAAGGCAATAAATCTTCAGACCCCAACCGCAGCAAAGATTCGGGCAGAGTCATTGTTTTCAAAACATTGTGCAAATCCAATAATTGACGAACAAGTCTTGCTGAAGGTTTCAAGCCAAGTCTGGGTAAAACTTGATCGGCAATTTCTTCGGTAGTAAAATCGGAATCCTGTAACTGTTTTAATACTCTGCCGATTTGTATTCCGGAAAAATTACCTGAAGATGTGGACAAAGTTTCCAGGCGAATATTTGTCGCCTCCCGCTCCGGCATCGATTCAGGAAGAATAAAGCACGGAATTGGTGTTTCTTGTTGTTTTTGATCGGAGGCAGTATTGTTGGACGTGAGCCAGGAAATGCGCTTGAAGCCGTCAATTATACGATATTTTTTACCCGGAACCGCCTGCAGCAGTAAAGGTATGAGGATTCCATTCTGCTCCAGTGATTTTCCGTCCTCTTCGCTTAGATTACCCGGAAACCAGTTAAAACGAGTCTCAGCGGGGTCAATCCGGCAGACAGTGAGAGTTAACAAGTCCCAGGCGGGCGTTTTTTTCATTTGAAGTAATTGTTCAGGAAGGAATTTTGCAGTTCATTCCGATGCTAATATTTTGATACTTTCAGTATCATCAAACCTTGACTCAGATTCAAGTCCGGAACAAAACAAGACAATAAGTATGCTTGATGCATCTATAATAAGTCTAATTGCACTTGGCGGTGCAGCCCTCTTTGGACTGCAGGGATCTATAAGTCTTGCTGTAAGACATCATCTTGTTCGAGAACTTCAACAGCGGTCTGCCTGCGACAGAGTTGCACATTCCAAAGAAGCAAATATTGCAAATATTCCTGTAGCTTATGGAGCAGTAATTTTTTACGGTCTTGTGCTTTTCCTGCTATTCCGCGGAATGAATCAACCCGAAATACCGCTTTTCTGGCTCAATTCAGCTATGGTTGCAGCCCTGATTGTGACATGTTATTATGCCTACGTCATGTTTTTCAGATTAAATATTGTTTGTATGGGCTGCCTGCGCATCTACCTTGCAAACTTAATGATGGCCGCAGCGCTGCTGGCTTATCAATTTAACTGAATATTTTCCGCATTTTAACCGGACATTCTCTTGCAGATGAAAATTAAAAACGCAGCAAATTCTTTAGCAAAACTAGGACACTCTACCAGGCTTTCAATATACCGTTTGCTGGTCCAGGCTGGACACAGAGGTCTTACTGTTGGTGAAATAGGCAAGCGGCTTGGAATTGCTCCAACTACTCTCAATCATCACTTCAGGGTCGCGGATTCTTTCAAAACAGTTTGCGAACAGATCGAATTGTTTCGGGCTACGGTTCTTCATGTGGATCGTTTACCTTTTAAAATCAGAACCATTAGTTTGGAGTTTTTGGGGAGAGCAGTCCAGAGTAGCGAATTTCTGGAAAGAATGTTGGGAAACGGGTTGGTTATTGCTGAAATGGATGAGTTTTGCTTTTTTACTGGAAAGCCTGATAGTAGCCCCAATTCCGGCTGAAAAGGTTACACAATGGTTCGGTGGAGACAGCGGGTGGACAATCCCTTTCAGCCCGACAATCGGCATTCCGGCTTACCTCAACGGTTATGCGGTAATTCCATTAGTAGCCGGCATGATCGAAAAAGGAATGGTACCGGGAACCGTGATGGCTTTCATGGTAACCGGAGGAGTAACTTCTATTCCTGCCGCAATGGGAGTACACGCTTTAGTCCGACGTGATGTTTTCTTCAGCGATCTCATTTTTGGACTTGGTGCAGAATTTTTGGCCGGCTACGGATTCCAGCTTTGGGTAGAGTTTTTAATGCTAATTTGACTTCCTGCCCAGAACATGCCATACTGTATGCAGAAGTAATTAATATTACCTTTAATGTTAATTCAAAAAAACTTTTGCGGACATTTCCGCGATATGTTTCCAGGCATTTCCTGACAAAAAAGACAATTCCCCGCAGTTTAGCTTTCCATCAGATTTTATTAAAGAATTTGTTTTCTCATTGCCTTTTTGATAGACTTTTAGCGGGTTCATCATATTTTTCTCCATTCAACATATCAACAGCATGTCCTCTTATTCTACCTCTTCAGTAAACACTCAAAATTATAAACCGTTCAGCCTGCAAGAGCTTGAACAGCGGGACCGTTTTGTACATCGCCACATTGGTCCATCGGAGAACGATATTTCAGAAATGCTGAAAAGCCTCGGTATGAACTCTCTGGATGAGCTGATTAACAGGACAGTTCCGGATTCAATCCGCATGTCTGGTGAACTTGACCTGCCCGGAAGTCGCTCCGAAACGGAAGTGCTCAATGAACTTCGCAGTATGGCAAACAGGAATCAGGTTGCAAAATCAATGATCGGCATGGGCTATCACAGTACAATCCTGCCCGGAGTTATACAGCGTAACCTGCTGGAAAATCCGGGATGGTACACGGCCTATACTCCATATCAGCCTGAAGTTTCTCAAGGTCGCCTGGAAGCACTGCTGAATTTTCAGCAAATGATTATTGATCTCAGCGGAATGGATGTTGCGAATGCTTCGCTCCTGGATGAAGCTACAGCAGCAGCAGAAGCCATGACCTTCTGCAAGCGTGTATCCCGCAGTAAAAGTATGCGCTTTTTTGTAGCAGATGACTGTCATCCGCAAACAATAGATGTGCTGAAAACCAGGGCGGAACCGATGGGGTTTGAGTTGATCTTTGATAATATTCGGGAGCAGTTGGAGAATCCCGAAGCAGATTTATTTGGTGCCTTAATTCAATATCCGGGAACTTATGGTGACATTCATGATATTGAAAAACTGATCGAAAAATGGCACGAATTGGGAGCCATGGTAACCGTTGCATCGGATCCGCTGAGTCTTGTTTTGCTTAAGCCGCCCGGAGAATTAGGAGCAGATGTGGTCATAGGCAGTTCACAAAGATTTGGCGTTCCAATGGGATTTGGCGGGCCGCATGCGGCTTTCTTTGCAGCCCGGGATAAAAACATACGCAGCATTCCCGGACGACTAATAGGGGTCTCCATAGACCGCAGGGGAAAAACAGCTTTGCGCATGGCTTTGCAAACGAGGGAACAGCACATTCGCCGTGAAAAAGCGACCAGCAACATTTGCACAGCGCAAGTTTTATTGGGTGTAATTGCCGGCTGCTATGCCGTATATCATGGTCCGGACGGCTTGAAAATAATTGCCCAGCGCATACACAGGCTGACCAATATTCTCAAGGCAGGTATGAAGCAGCTGGGATTTTCTGCCGACAATATTTATTATTTTGATACCCTCACTTTTTCACTTGAAAAAAAGTGCGACAGCATTTACGAACGTGCCCTGGAGGAAGGGATAAATCTACGTAAAACGGATTCCGAACAATTGGGAATCAGTCTGGATGAAGAAACTACAAAAGAAGATATTGTCACACTTTGGCGGGTTTTTGCTGGTGATAAGAAGCTGCCCTCTATTGACGAACTGGATTCGCATTTTATGGATCTCAGCAACGATTCCGGAATCCCAAAAAACCTGCGTCGTACCTCAGAAATTTTAACACATCCTGTTTTTCATCAATACCATTCTGAAACTGCGATGTTACGTTATCTGCGTTATTTGCAGGATAAAGATATTGCCCTGGATCGAGCTATGATTCCGCTGGGTTCCTGCACAATGAAGCTCAATGCAACTTCAGAAATGATACCTATCAGCTGGCCTGAATTTGCGAATATTCACCCCTTTGCACCACCGCAGCAGACAGAGGGTTACCGGGATTTGATCGGTGAACTGGAAAATGCTCTCATACAAATTACCGGATTTGATGCAGTTTCAATGCAGCCGAATTCCGGTGCGCAAGGTGAATATGCCGGTTTGCTGACCATCCGCTCCTATCACAAATCACGAGGTGAAGAACAGCGTAATGTCTGCCTGATTCCCAGCTCTGCGCATGGTACAAATCCAGCGAGTGCAACACTGGCCAGCATGAAAATCATTATTGTAAAATGTGATCAGGATGGAAATATAGATCTGGAAAATTTGCGGATACTGGCAGAAAAACACGCAGAAAATCTTGCTGCCCTGATGATTACCTATCCCTCAACGCATGGTGTATTTGAAGACAGCCTGATACAGATCTGTGACATCATTCATGAAAATGGGGGCCAGGTTTATATGGATGGCGCAAACCTGAATGCTTTGATGGGAATTGCCCAACCCGGTAAATTGGGACCAGACGTTCTGCATATAAATTTGCACAAAACATTCTGTATTCCACACGGCGGAGGCGGTCCGGGGATGGGTCCGATTGGTTTGAAAGAGCATCTTGCTAAGTTTGCGCCGAATCACAGTGTTGTTCCGATAGAAGGCCTCCCCCTGGAAAACACGGCAGTTTCAGCTGCACCATGGGGTAGTCCAGGCATACTGCCAATTTCCCTGGTTTTTATCCAGCTTATGGGTGGAAGTGGTTTGAAAAAATCTTCACAGGTAGCAATTCTAAGTGCGAATTATTTGGCACAACGCTTAAAAGAATACTATCCGATTGTTTATACAGGAAAAAATGGGTTAATTGCACACGAGTGCATTATCGACGTTCGGCCTTTGAAAGAGGTTTCCGGAATTACTGAAGAAGACATTGCCAAACGTTTGATAGACTATGGTTTCCATGCACCAACCATGTCCTGGCCGGTTCCTGGAACATTGATGATTGAACCCACTGAAAGCGAGCCCAAAGCAGAAATTGATCGTTTTTGTGAAGCCATGATTTCGATCAGCAAAGAAACACAACGGGTTGAATCCGGAGCGTGGGACAAAATTGATAATCCTCTTAAAAATTCGCCGCATCCATCCGAAGATCTCACCGATCCTGAATGGTCTCATTCCTATTCTCAAGAAGCTGCTGTTTATCCACTGGCTTCTCTTCGCCGTCACAAATACTGGCCGCCTGTTGCACGTGTGGACAATGTACATGGTGATCGAAATGTGGTTTGTTCCTGCCCGCCCCTGGAAAGTTATGAGGAAGGAGAGTGAACAAAACCGAAGCCTTCGGAATAGTTCACAATCTCCCCTTTGAGGAGTACCGGCAACTACCCGGCCTTAATCAATCCACTCTCAAGCAGTGGCTTTCAACTGCTTCAAAACAAAATGACACATATAAAAATCTACAGGCAATGCAATTTGGGAGTGCAGGACATTGCCTGCTGCTGGAAGAGGAAAAGTTTGAAGAGCTTTATGTCCGTGCTCCAAATGGATTGCGTCAGCGAGGAAAACTTGGGAAAGAACGCTGGGCAGAATTTTCTGAACAGCACAGTAGAAAAACAGTGCTCAAGGCAAATGAGTGGGAGCGCTTACAAAACATCCGCAGGGTCTTTCAAATTCATCCGCAAATTAAAAAACTTTGGGCTTCAGGTAAAGCTGAAGTTTCATTGTTTTGGCAGGATCCGGAATTTTGTCTGGACTGCAAAGCACGGCTGGACTGGTTTGATCCTGATTCCGGAATAATTGTAGATCTTAAATTTACAAATAATGTTGGCAAAGCAGGTGTACAGAAACCAATTCAGGATTATTATGCAGTTCAGGCTGCCTGGTACAGTCGCGGAGTGTATCAATTGACCAAAAAAACTGCAGACTTTTTGTTCGTATTCATCGAAAAATATGCACCACACTCCATCCGTGTGGTTCCTGTATCTGCAGGAGATTTAAAACATGGACTGCAAAAAATAGAGAGTGCAGTAAAAAATATTTCAAACGCAAATAAATAATGAACAATCCACGGCCACTTGAGTCGGTCTCAGTTTTATTTATACACGAGGAGCAGATTTTTGCGGTTCAGCGACAATCGTACCTGCTAGCCTTTCCGGGATATCATGCTTTTCCTGGTGGTAAAATTGATAAAGATGAATCTTCAGTTGAGTTTGAAACAGAATTTCTCTGTGAACACGCTGCACGGCGTATGCGGGCCCTGCAGCGGGAAATTATAGAAGAACTGGGCTATGATCTTGAGGCTGGAATTTTGAACGGTGAGGTGTTGTCAGTTAGTGAACTTGCGGAGGCCCTGGCTCCACCGTTTGCCCCTGTTCGTTTCAGGACATGGTTTTATCGGGTTGACTTGCGGGAACGAATCAGTTTTAAAGTTGATTCAGGAGAATTTGCAGACAGTTTCTGGAGTTCTGCAAAGGATTTGCTGGAAACTTTTCGTACTGGAAAGATCTTGATGGTTCCGCCAACGCGTTGGGTTTTAGAAGGATTGGTGAAAAACCCGGAGGCTGCAGAATTTGGTGATTTGTCACAGGATTTTGCTGAAAAAGACAGAGTACCCTGTCTGGAAATGCTGGATGGAATTCCGATACTGGCAGTCAGATCTGCGACACTTCCGCCAGCTACCAGGACCAATGCTTTACTGCTGGGAGATGCAGATGCCGCAAAATTGCTGGTGGATCCCTCACCAAATTCAGAAGAAGAATACCGGTGTTTACTTAACACAATCGAGGACAAAATGCTGGATGCAGTTTTTCTCACGCATCATCATCCGGATCATCACCAATTTTCAAATAAACTCGCCCGTCATCTGCGTATTCCCATCATTCTCAGTCAAGACACTCAGCAGAGATTAACTCTCAAATATGGAGAAGACTATTTCGAGAATGTTGAGTTGCGATTTGCTACAGAAAACGAAGAAGTAACATGCTGGCATGGTTCATCTGTCCGGGTTTATGAAATACCCGGACATGATGCCGGACATTTGGGTTTGGCTCCGGACTCACTGGCCTGGTTTCTCGTGGGAGACCTGATTCAGGGTATCGGCACAGTTGTCATTCCCTCACCTGAAGGGGACATGGCAACCTATTTTTCTACTCTCGAAAAAGTAATTGCGCTCAATCCGGAAGTAATTATTCCCTCTCACGGAATTCCGATGCGAAGTACTCACCGTCTGATTGAGACGCTCAAACATCGTCGCGAACGCGAATCACAAATACTAAAATTATCTAAATCCGGAAATTCCAAAGAGGAAATTCTGGAGCAGCTTTACGAAGGACTAGACCCACGGCTTCAACCGTTGGCGATGCAAAATATTGAATCACATTTGGAAAAGCTGAACAAAGAAGAATAAATAACATAATGAAATCAAATAAAAAAGCGATTCTCCGTATGCTGGAAAAGCAAGGAGATTCATTGTCCGTAAAACAAATCCGCGGTTCACTAGGACTGAAAAAAGCAGCGACCGCAAAACTGAAAGCAGAATTACTGAAACTGATAAAAGCCGGAAAAATTGCCAAGCATGGCACCCGTTACCAAAAATCTCAGGAAATAACTGAAAGAACTGGTTCAAAAGCAAAAATCTCAGGAAATAGAGAAAAAGTTAAAAATGAATTAATCTGGAAACAGACACCTGAAAGGCGGCAAAGAAGGAGTTCAGGAAAAACAGAAACAGGCTATTTCACCCGCAATCCAAAGGGTTTCGGTTTTGTTGCAATTGGAGGAGGACGCCCTGACGTGTTTATCGGTGAGCACGAGCAGGGCTTTGCCATGGAGGGTGACCTGGTTGAAATTGAGGTCTTCCGTAAACGGGGTTTTCGCAGCAAACAAAAGGGTGAAATTATCAAAGTTCTTGAGCGTGCATCAAGAGAAATACTGGCACGTTTAAAAAGAACGAAGCGTGAAACCGTTGCAGTACCGTTACACCGTAATTCAGGGTTGCCGTTTCTCCGTATTGCTCCGAAAGATGATCTTCCGGAACTGGAATCCGGAACGTTGGTTGAAGTTGAATTACTGGAAGAAAAAAAACAAACCAAAAAAACATTTCCTGCTCCATGCGGGCGTGTCTTGCGTGCACTGGAAAATACGAGCGACCACGAACTGGGTTTTCAGCTGATTCTCAATGAAAACCTGATTCGTACCGAATATCCTGCAGAAGCTCTGGCACATGTAAATAATTTTTCACAGCAGGTTCGTTTTGATGCATCTTCCGGACGCAGGGATTTACGAGATTTGGATTTTGTGACAATTGATGGAAAATCCGCCCGTGATTTTGACGATGCAGTCTGCGTGATTCCTGACAAAGACTCTTCCGGAGGATTTCGTCTTTTTGTGGCAATTGCAGATGTGGCGCATTACGTTCAACCGGAAGATCCTGTGGACCAGGAAGCACTTCTGCGGGGAACAAGTGTCTATTTCCCAACGCATGCGGTTCCAATGCTTCCGGAAGGACTTTCCAACAATTTGTGCAGTTTGCGACCGCAAGTTAACCGGCTGACACTTACTTGTGAAATGCGGATTACTGCCGAAGGAGAAGTAGTCGGTTATTCGCTTTCAGAAAGCGTCATCCGTAGCCGTGCCCGTCTGATTTATGAGGACGTGGCCGACTTACTTGAAGGAAGAACTTCTTCCATTCGCGATCCGGAACTGCAGACGAACATCCGGAAAATGCACAAGCTGGCAAAGATTCTTGAACGCAAACGGATTCAGCGTGGAGCCGTGCAGTTTAGTTTTGCTGAAGAAGTCTTTGAGTTTGATGCAGATCAGCAAATGACCGGAGTAGGACGAATATATCAATCGAGTGCAATGAAGCTGATTGAACAATTTATGCTGGAAGCAAACGAAACGGTGGCCCGTCACTGTGTGAAAAACAAGATGCCGGCTCTTTACCGGGTGCACGAACGTCCGGACATGCGAAAATTGCAGAAACTGCAGCAAACGTTTTTTCGCTTTGGTGTAAGAACGCCTCTGGCAAAATTGGCAGATCCACGGCAGTTCAATGCAGTCATTGAGCAAATTCAGGAACTGCCGCATTTCGATCAGCTGCAGGTTCTTTTGCTGCGTACGATGGCTTTGGCAGTTTATCAGACAACCAACAAAGGCCATTTTGGACTTGCTGCGGAATATTATGCACACTTCACTTCGCCAATACGCAGATACCCGGACTTGGTGGTGCACCGTGCTATCAAGGATATGCTGCACCAGGATCAAGGTTTAAGGACTGGAAAAAGAACACTTCCACAGGTAAACAGTGAAATGGCAGAACAGTGTTCGCAGCAGGAACGGCGGGCAGAAAAAGCCGAGCGCCAGAGTATTGATTTGATGAAAGTGGATTTTCTGGCGCCTCATGCAGGACAAACTTTTCAGGCAGTAGTGATCTCTGTTGACAGCCAGGGTTTTCGGGTGAACCTTGAACCGCATGGTCTCGAATGGTTTTTGCCGCTGGATTCAATGCATGACGATTCTTATATTTTTGACGAGGTACGACTCAGTTTGCAGGGACGTCGCAAAAACCGAACACTACAGGCAGGACAGCGCCTGGAAATAAGACTGCTCCGTGCAGATCCAATTCACCGTATCCTGGAGTTTGATGTGGAACGCTGGCTAAGTAACAAATACTAAACAAAAAACACATTGAAATTATTAAAAAATGGAAAACACAATCTCAAATAATCGTATCCGCAACTTAGCTATCATTGCCCATGTTGATCATGGAAAAACCACACTCGTTGATCAATTGTTTCGCCAAAGCGGCCTCTTTCGTGAAAATCAGTCTGTGGACGAGCGTATCATGGACAGTATGGATTTGGAGCGTGAAAGGGGAATTACCATTGCTGCGAAAAACTGCTCAGTGACCTGGAATGAAACTAAAATCAATATCCTTGATACTCCGGGACACGCGGATTTTGGTGGAGAGGTGGAGCGTGCCTTGATGATGGTTGATGGTGTAATTCTGCTTGTTGATGCCTCAGAAGGTCCATTGCCACAAACCCGGTTTGTGTTGAAAAAAGCTCTTGAAGGTCAGAAAAAAGTGTTGGTGGTGGTCAATAAAATTGATCGTCAGGATGCACGTGTTGCTGAAGTTCTTGATGAAATATATGATTTGTTCATAGATCTTGATGCAAACGAGGAACAATTGGAATTCCCTGTCTTGTATGCAATCGGCAAGGATGGAATTGCCAAATATGAATTGGAAGATCAGTCAACTAATCTGCATCCGTTATTTGACACAATTATTAAGGAACTGCCTGCTCCAAAACATACTCCGGAGGAACCTTTTCAGATGCTGGTTGCAGATCTGGATTACTCTGATTATCTGGGACAATTGGCAATTGGCCGTGTTGCAAATGGTACTGTAGCCAAAAACGAACAGTTGGTCTGTATTGGTGAAGGAGACAAGGAGAATGCCTTGCGGGCCAGCAAAGTCCAGGTTTATGAAGGCTTTACCATGCAGGAAGTGGAGAAGATTGAGCCGGGAGAAATAATGATCCTGGCAGGCATCGAAAATGTCCGTATTGGAGACACCATCTGCACCAAAGAACGGCCCAAAGCATTGAAACGGATTACTGTTGATGAGCCTACTATCTCCATGTTTTTCTACACCAACACCTCACCTTTTGCGGGTCAGGAGGGAAAACTGGTTCAGTCAAACAAAATTAAAGAACGGCTTCACAAAGAAACCCTCTCTAATGTTTCGCTGCAGTTTGAAGAAACAAAAGATGCAGAACGCTTTCTGGTCAAAGGCCGGGGTGAACTGCAAATGGCTATTCTCATTGAAACCATGAGGCGGGAAGGATTCGAACTTGCTGTCGGACGTCCTGAAGTGATTTACAAGGAAGAAAACGGAGAACGTCTGGAGCCGATCGAACATGTTTATGTGGATTGCGAAGAAGGTTTTCTGGGTGTTGTTTCAGAAAAATTATCACAGCGAAAAGGGAGAATGATCAACCTTGTCAATCATGGATCAGGCAGGGTACAAGTCCAGTTCAACATACCATCACGTGGATTAATCGGTTACCGCAACGAGTTTTTGACAGATACTCGGGGCACCGGAATTTTGAACTCTTATCTTTCCGGATATGAGCCGTTTCGCGGCGATTTCCCGATCCGCTTTACTGGATCAATTGTGGCCGATCGCCAGGGTAAAGGTGTACCGTATGCACTTTTCAATCTGGAACCCAGAGGTATTTTATTCATAATCGCAGGAGAACGCGTCTATGAGGGCATGATAATTGGTGAGCATAATCGTGATTCAGATCTGAATGTAAATCCCTGCAAAGAAAAGAAACTCACCAATCACCGCGCTTCAGGAAAAGACGAAAATGTTGTATTGACTCCAATTATTCCGATGACACTGGAGCGGGCGATTGAATTCATACGTGAGGGTGAGATTGTGGAAGTTACACCGGGAAATATCCGTTTGCGCAAGGTACTGCTTTCTGCAACAGGCCGGCATATTGCACGACCGCCAAAACTCTGATTCCTGCCAGCATCAGAAATTAATCGGGAAAGAATTGAAACTATGATCCGCTGCACAGCCTTTAAGGGAGGATTGAAATCAAGCTTCCCAATTGTGGCAGGCTATCTTCCTGTGGGGTTTGCCTTTGGTGTTGCAGCAGAAAGCGTTCAAACCGGTACACTTGCAGCCGTTTTTACTTCACTTTTCATTTATGCGGGAGCCAGCCAGTTTGCGCTGGTTGGTCTACTCAAAGATGGAGTTCCCATACTTACTGCAGCGTTAATTACGCTTGGACTGAATATCAGGCATTTCCTCTATGGTCCAGGCTTATCAGGGCAAACCGAAGAGTTTTCCTTGAGAGAACGTCTGGTCGCGGCCTTTGGACTGACGGATGAGGTATTTGCAGTAGCATTTTCGAGAATCGGAATCATGCCCCATGAATCACGGTTCTGGTGGCTAATGGGTTTGGAGTTTGGAGCATATTCATGCTGGATTGGCGGTACTTTAGCCGGAAGCATCAGCGGAGATTTGTTGCTCAGTCATTTTTCTTTTTTAAGACCAGCTCTTTCATTTGCACTGCCCGCCCTTTTTTTAAGTTTACTGCTTCCCATGCTCAATAGCACTACGCGTCCGGCAGTAATGATTTCCTTGCTCCTGGCTGCAGCTTTCCATTGGAGCGGTCACTCAGAAATAGGAATAATTGCCGCAGCTTTAATTGGGCCCGGTATTGGAATCATCGGCAGGAATTTCCAATGAAGACGGATTTTATTTTAGCGGTTATACTGATTGCAGTTGGAACTTATCTCATTCGCGCAGTTCCGTTTGTACTCAGTTCAAAAAAGGAAACAGGAAAGCAAAACCGGCATCAAATCAATCTGTTTTTTAAGCTGATGGGTCCCTCAATGATTGCCGCATTGCTGATGGTTTCAGTAGGATCTCCCTTTGAAATAGAGGATAACTCCCAGTTGATAAACACTGCCCTGGGTTTTGTGGGAGTAGGAGTCAGTCACCGGTTGTGGAATAATTCCGGAATAAGTGTACTTGCGGGTGTCGTCTGTTTTACTGCTGCACTCTTGTTTTTATAGCCGCTGAAATTTCCGAAATTTTGGGTGTTAGCAAAAAAGCTTATTCTTCCGTTTCCGGTAAATCAAAACTCAAACGTCCCAATTTTCCTGCCCTGAAATCCCGCAGCACCAGACTTTCTGCACGCGGATGATCGATTGCCCCACCGCTTTTAAGGCAACCCCTTTTTTCTGCGATTTTCTCCAGCAAATCTGCAGGAAGCAATTCCAGATTTTCCTCAGTCAACTGATAATGCTTCAGGAGCTGTTCCGGAGATTTGAGCATTAAAATACCTAGTAAATAATCACTCAACAGGGAAGTTCCAACTATTGAGTCCTTGATGGCACCCGTAATTGTCAGCCGCAAACCGGCTTCTCGATTTTCGATTTTTGGCCACAAAATACCCGGAGTATCAAGAAGTTCAACATCTTTGCCCAGTTTGATCCAGTCCTGGTGTTTTGTCACTCCCGGTGTCGGCCCTGTTTCGGCTGCCTTTCGTCTTGAAAGCCTGTTGATCAAGCTGGATTTCCCCACATTCGGAATTCCGGTTATTAATAGTTTCAGTGACGGAGGACGAATGCCGCGTTTACGGAAATTGGACCATTTTTCCTGCATCAATTTGCGTGAAAGCGGTAATATTTCTTGAAGATTCTGTTTGTTTAAAGCATCAACAAAGAGGGACGGCGTGTCCATTTTTTTAAAATATGCTTTCCATTTTCTGGTAGTATCCTCATCTGCCAGATTGGTTTTATTAAAAAGCAGGATTCGTTTTTTTTGCTGCAGCAATTCCTCAAAGTCATGATTTGCCGAAGAAACAGGAATCCTTGCATCACGCATTTCCAGCACCACATCAACACGCTTCAGCTGTTTTGCCAACTCTTTTTTGGCCTTGAGCATATGCCCCGGATACCAGTTTATATCCTTGGGATGGATATCTTTAAATCTGTCTAAACTGTTGGTATCACTGGTTATGCGAGACATGGTCAAAAATCTATTTTTGCAAGAAAATGGTACTTTTCGTGTTTATCCATCACTTTATCCAACACTTCCCCCCTAAAAAGAGGGAATTTTTCTACGGCTGATAAATGATTCTCAAACACGATTTTCTAATCAAAGATGCAAGATTCACAACAAGTTATCATTTCCGCTCCATAATCCCAAAAGACCTTATAGATTATTTTAACGGAAGAACTTCATTCACAATTTCGTTGAGAACTGGTATCTATAGGGATGCTCGTTCAATATCTTTTCTTTTATATTATATTACTCAGTCAATTTTTGAACAAATAAGAATGGGAGAATTGGATTTAGACATTGATGGAATCAAGGAAATTCTAAAAGTTGAGATAGGTCGTTCTGTCAAACACTCACAGTATATCAAATTTGATTCTCAGTACAGTGATATCAAGAAATACGAGAGTTTATTGAAGAATGCCATTGAAAAGAAGAACTTTGACAAGGAAGACCAATCCTTAATTGAAAAAGTTGATGCCAGAATTGAACAACATATGAAGAATCTTGGATACAAATCCACTAAGAAATCTCTTCAATTCAAACAACTCCGTGCTCAATTCATTGAACTATGGTATCTCCGCCACGAATTGAAACAGGAACTTCTGGAATCAAAGGAAGGTTCGGGGATTGATGAAATGTTTTTTCAGAAATGCAACGAAAAGTTTAACATGGATTTACCAGTTTCTCCGCCATCCTCCACCGTTCAAACTGTCAAAATTTCTACGGCTGAAAAACCAAAAGAAATTATTGAAACGAGAGAACAAATTGAAAGTTACGGAGAATTGATAAGTGAGGTGAAACCTAAGTTTATCCAATTTTGGTCAAGACGAGACAACAAACCAAAGACAGTCCTCATCTACAAAACAACTATAAAACATTTCATTGACATAATTGGAGACATTCCAATTGATGCCATTACCAGTAAGACAGTTTTTGAATACAAAGAGAAATTTTTACAAATTCCTAATAGAAGAGAACAGAATCCAAAATATGCAGGAAAAACCATTGCCGAAATATTAGAAATGAATCCATCTGAACTAGAAGAATTTGAAAGTAGGGGGATGCACACATTGAATCAATCGCTCCGAAGATTATCTACATTTGCTAATTGGTGCTGTGGAAATACTGCAATGACACAGAACCCTTTTGCCAATGCCACTGAAAAGAACTTAAAGAAAACAGTAACAGAAAAGAACTGGACTGATGCTGAAGTATCCAGATTATTTGAACCAAAGGTTTTCCTCTCATCAAGTATCTTTTTCAATGGGAATCAACCAAACCGACACTGTAACTTCCTTGTACCACTAATAATGCTATTCACTGGTGCCAGAGTGAATGAAGTTTGCCAGTTACATATTTCTGATATTGAGAGAGTTAGACATAAGGAAAAGAATGATTATTTTTGGATAATAGATTTTAACTCAAATGAGTGTGATTGTTGCCCACCAGAACACAGAAAAAGTATTAAGAACAAATCCTCTCATAGAAGGATTCCGCTTCATCCATCATTGCTTGAAGTGGGATTGATACGTTACAGAAACATTTTAGAAAAAAAAGGGGAGACAAGATTATTTCCAAAGAACAACTTTCAAACTAAAGGTGGTTGGAGTAGTAGTTTCTCACATTGGTGGAATGTAACTTATTTGCCAAAACTTGGATTGAAGAATCTCAAGAACAGGAAGACAGATACACACACATTTCGCCACACCTGCTTGAATAAAATGAAACAAAATGGCGCTGAAGAGGGTCTCGCTATGGAATATGCAGGACACCATCACTCCAATATGACATTCACAACCTATAGTGACCGCTATGACCCTTCTATTTTAAAAGACAGAATTTTAGACAAGATTCATTTTAAAGGATTGGATGTGAGGAAATTGAATGTTAATTGGAGTCAGATATTTAAGAATCCAACAAAAGACCAATTGGGAAGGGAAGTTGAGTAATGAAAAGTCACGCAAGAAAACTAATTGAGAAGTTTGATAGTGGTGCAAATACTTTCAGTATGCGTGCAAACGAATTGTCCTATTGCAAAAGGTGATGTAATAAGTTTGTTGTATGATCAAGGTGTTCTTATTGAGGGACAAGGTGATCCAGACCTTGATGTAGGGACATTGATAGTTTATGAATTTGTAAGAGAGAACTATTACAAAGGTTTCATAGAAAGATTCAATAAGTTTCTGAAAGAAGTGGAAGAAGGGAAACATACCTACCTGAATGAACCCCTGTAACTATCCTCATCATAAAATTAGATTTATGAATAGAGAACAGGAAAGAAAAATCAAGAAGTTAAAGAATCCTTAAATTTCTACGGTTCCAGAAGTTTATTGAAAAAACCATTATTTGATGCCATTTGGTGCTATTTCCTGCCACTTTATGCCACTTTGCCTACTGTAAAGAAAATATTTGTGTCTTACTACTCACAACAAGAAGAAAATTTCAATATAGACCATGTTTGAGGATGCTAAGAAGTGCTTTAATAGAAGGACTTGAGGGGGTATAGGATTTAGGAACATAGTGATTTATAACACACTATTATTTGAGTGAATTCACATTAGGATTTCTCAAAATAAAAACCCATGTCTGCTTTTTAATTTTTTTTTCTGTGCCAAGAAA
>LSNO01000146.1 GCA_002082305.1 SAR324 cluster bacterium SAR324-CTD7B | reverse complement strand
ATTTACTTCATCCAATAATCTTATTCCAATCCATTTTCAAAGATTTAAAATCAATCCCTCTTTTCTGTGAAGTTTCATAGAATATTTTCTTCACACACTTGTTGTAAAGAATATCTGGATTGTATCCCTTCCCATATCTGTCCATATCAATATCACCACTTGAGTGTCCTAATAATTCGTTTACGAAATGAGGTTCTATTCCTTTCTGTTTGAGATGGTCTGAAACAGTATGACGGAAACTGTGAAAGTTCTTCTTATCAGTTTTAAGACCAATTAATGGTAAATATCTATTATTAAAGAATCTGGAAACATTTTGATTATAGTTTCCACTCTTATACTTTAATTCTTGAAACAATCTCTGTCGTTTAGGGTCTTTCTTTTTCAGTAATTGAATGAAGTCCATCAATCCAAGTTCCAGAAGGGTATCATGGACAGGAACAATTCTTCTCGAAGATTTAGTTTTTAGGTGTTTGTCTTCTCTTTCTGGTTCTTCAAGAATATTAAAACACAATCTTTTCCCTCTGTGATGACCACTTATCTCTTTTATATTATCCAAATAGAGAGATGTAATTTCTCCTAAACGAAGACCAGAAAATACACCTATAAGAGGTGTCCAATATAATTCGTATCTTCCTTTTTCAATATCTGTGAAGTGAATATAGTTTTCTTTACCAAATATCTTTTTTAGTTCCAACTCAGAGAACCTGTCCCTCTCATCTCTTGGTCTAACCGTTCTTTTCAGTCTCATCCCCTTGAAAGGATTGATAGTAGAATAACCGTGAGTTACAGACCATTCATAGAAGGATGAACAATAACCAAGATGTTTATTCAAAGTAGTGGTAGAGATTGAGTCTTTTATATCCATATTTACAAGTTCGTGGAATTCCATATCCCTATACTGTGGATTTTTCTTTCTATTTCTTGGGATTTTTCTAATATGACCCTTGAACTTGGTAGTCATCTCTCTTGTGATACTACCAATAGGAATATCACCCCACTCTTCAATCATATGACTAAGGGAGTGTTTTACTTCATCAATAGACCTATCCCTTATTTTACCCTTCTCATCAACATAATTTTCAATACCAACTGAAAGAGGTGTTGATTGGTGGGATGTCAGAGGTTGTTCAACTTGGTAGGGTTGTGTGGGTTCGGGTGCATAGTTTTCTATAACTGGTGTTAGATGTAGTTTCAACTCTGGAAATAGTTCTACTTTGAGTTTTTCTTCAACTTCCAATCTAAAATCATCATCAGTTCTACCAGTTTCGTTTATTAGATTTCTTATAAACTCAAATCTCAACAGATATAAATCAATAAAGTGTCTTCTTAGTCGTTGGTAATTGATGGAATTATTATCATATTCTATGTCCAGACTAAGTAATATTTTCTCCAACTTCTCATCCAACATACCTTCATAAGTCTTTAAGTCATCCTTTAATTTCTGTTTCATCTTTTCCTCTCTTGATGAAACAAAATTAAGACTACTCTCCACTTTCTCAGGGTCATACTTGTTTGTTCCAAGATGAACCCGATGACTGTGTTTAATTGACTTTCTAACTTCTACTTTCAGAATTTCTCTAATATCTTCCAGAGTGAGTTTTTTCATTCCACTTCTTATGTCGGAGAAAAGTTGTTCAGTCAAAGTTTGGAGTAAAACAGAAACCATTAATGTCTCACCATTTCTAACATCTTTGAGTGATATTTGGAATTCTTTTCTACCTCCGAAGGTAGAAATTAAGTCTAGAGGAATACGAACCCGAAAGTGGAAATATGTTTTCTTACCAGACTTTCTTGGAGATAAATGAGGATGTTTCATATGAATCCTAACGAAAATGTTTAACCCAAAGTCGGACTAAATGGGGACTAAAAGTCGGACTAAATGGGGACTAAATTCGTTGGGAGTTCAATACAGGGGAATGTTTGACTACTGAAATAGGGGGGAAAACTTAGTAATTACAGGACTTTATACCGAATGGGAGTTCGGTAATTGGTCGAGGTGAGAGGATTTGAACCTCCGGCCTCTTCGTCCCGAACGAAGCACGCTACCAGACTGCGCCACACCTCGACTGTCTGCACAGTCTAACACAGCAGCTTAAAAATGGCAATGGAGGAGTCTGTAGTTTGCTCAGCGTAAAATGCTTTGCAAGGAGGCAATTTTCTGTCGTTGATCCTGCGTAGAAGCATAGTTCTCCGCATGGTTTAATTGCTTTAGCAGTTTAACAGTCAAAACAGGATCAGGTTTTATGTTTAGATCATCAAGCTGAAGTGCCAGAATTGTCATCTGCACATTTCGAATAATCAGTTTCGGCATCGTCAGCAGCAGAATATCGCGCTGGTTCAGGGCTTGCGCTATCTGGATGTCAAACTCTGCTGTGAGTGCAGCTTTTTTCAGAGTGTCCAGGGCTTTAAAATAGGTTTCAATCTTGACGCTCATATTCATCTCATTCTGTGCGGTGCGGATCAGACCGACGGCCTCCATGTAGTGTGTCTCAAATTCTGTCTCAAGTTGATCCGGAGTGAAAACTGAGCGCGGTAATTCTCCTGCAGAGTGTGATGCCAGTAAGTCAGGGGGCTGTATCAAACTCTGGTCTGTTGAACTGAAAAAATTCACCACAACCGAGTTTCTGTCTGTAACCTCAATGTACGGAGGCAAATCCAGTGCATTCGGATTTACCATTGCACTCAGAATTACTCTTTTCTGGTGCTCCACATCGGTATCAATTTCCACATAACGTAAATACTCATGATTATTAAATCCTGGAATCTCACGGATTTTTTCGGAGTTTGGAAAAATAATCTGCAGGAAAAACTGGGCCTTGTATCTTCCTGTCTCAGGATCCCTCATTTTCTGTTCAACAACCTGAAACGGAAATCGATCAGGACTCATTAAAATTGGTCCATCAAAAACCACCTCAATTCCAAAGCGCCTAATTTCACGTAACTCATCTTCAATTTGCAGCGGAATTTTTTTCAGTTCGCGGACCTTAAAAGTTTTTCGTAAAACACTGACATTTTCCGGAGCCTTCTCTAATAATGCGGTGCGCTGGAGAAACAGGAAAGCATCACTGTAAGTGAAGAATTCCCGTGAACCGTTCTCTAATTCCAAAACATAACGGTAGCGATCACCAAATTTATCGGTTTTCATGTATTTACTATCTTCTGCCTGTAGAATGCGAAAGCGGCGAATTCCCAAAACAAGGCTCTTGCCGTCCAGGATGTCATGTTTGCCAAATGTTTTGACAAAGGCAGTTGAGTTTAAAATGATGCGGTAAAACTTATTCTTGTCAAGTACTCCAAAATCTGTACTTTCCGGTGTAGGAAAGACAAGTGCACGATTTTTACTGAGAATCAGTTCATCAGTCTGTGCCCATTCGCGAATACGATTTATCAACCACTTTCGGCTGGAACCGTCATCAAGAATTGCCTGCAGATAATAGTCGTCTTTACCCCTGTTTTTGACAAAAACAGAAGAAATTTTGATGGATTTGAAATATCCATGATCCAGCACACCTGCCAGTTTGAGTGCTTTTTGCCGTGACGTATATTCCGGAAAGGCAAATGCCGGCAGACTGAAACCGGTCACAAACAGGGCCAATGCAAGAGAGATGAAGTATATTTTTTTATTCAAAATTCTTTCCCACATAAATTTCCACATCGGTTGCCAGTTTACTTATTCTACTCTGCGGCATTGGTACAATCACCTGTTCTCCCGGTAAAATCTGCGCCAAAATCAAGGCCTCTCTCATCAAATTTGCATGAAAGTAAATTTTGGTTTTGGGCAGGATTGTCTGTTCACGGACCGAAGATATGTTAACGATTTTTAACTTCATTCCAATCCGCTTTTCAATCGTACGTTTCTGTTGACGGTCCAACAGTACTGCAAGACGCTGTGCCGAGTCCGGATGAGGAGAAGCGTTCAGTATCGTAAGATTCAGTTGAACAACACGGCGGTACGACATCAGTGCGGTCACTGGATGCAAAAGCATCTCCTCTCGGGGACTAATCGCAGGCGGTGCCAAATCAATTATTATACTTTCCACTTTCTGCTGTTCTTGAGCATTTGTGGTTTCTTTTTTTACGGGCTTTTGCAAGGCAAATGTTAAATGACGTGAATCTGATTTTTCTGTATCCAGCACCAGAATATGTTCTTCAGTACTTGAAATAGTGAGGGTCACCTGGAACTCTATTTCCCCATTTTCTTTTTTTGTGATTTTCTCCTCAAGTAGCATTTTCTCCATGATACCCTCCTCTGAAAAGGAAGTTACTTCCCGTTCCGGCAGGAGAATGCTGTTGATCAATGTGTTGGGCAGAAGAACGGAAGTTTCGGTCTTGGAATTTCTTGGGAAAATCTGGATATGAGGAAATTGTCCTGGATCGAAAAAACCTTTAAAGGTCAGAAATGGCGTTTTCTCATCCGGAATCAATTCGAAGCGGTCAAGCATATGACCGGAACTTACGGAGAGAGATAACCCTGCTGTTGGAAATAAAAACAGCAGACTGAGTACTAATAAAAGGAAAAACTGCTTCATGAAATTGCAGTGGAAAAAGGTGCATGTGGAGTCTCACACCAGCACTACGGTGGTAGAGACACCAACTTACAAATGCAGAAAATGAGCCACTATAGAAAAGCAGTCATGAATCGGAAGGTTCGTCGGAGTCAGAAGGGTCTTGTGGTTCCTCTGGAATGTTTTCTTCCACCAAGTTTTCCGGAGCAGTTTCAGCCGCTGAGACGGTTGTTGAGTCTGTTGAATTTTCCTCTTTGACTTCAACCTCGTCATCATCCTCATCCTCAATCACCGGAGCAATGCCGATCACCTGTTCATCCGTCTCAAGGCGGATCAGACGATTACCCTGCGTAACGCGGCCGATGGTACGGATATTTTCAACAGGAATCCGGATCAATTTTCCAAGCTGAGTGATCAGAAAAAGCTGAAAATGCTCTTCAACTTCCAGTACATTCACAACCGGACCATTTGTATCAGTAATCCGGATTGTACGCATTCCAAAGTTGCCCCTGTTTTTTGCAAGAGTGTAATCTACTATCGGCGTTTTTTTGCCGTAACCACCTTCTGTAACCGTCAGCAGTTCACCTGTACCGGAAAGTGCCAGTGCAGAAACCACCCTGTCGCCTTTGCGAAGTTTGACGCCTCTCACACCACGCGCCTGCCGCCCCATGGCACGTAAAGTTGACTCATTAACGCGCAATCCCATACCGTCACGTGTGGCAAAAAACAATTCTTGATTTCCATCTGTTAGCTGAACAGAAATCACTGAATCTCCCTCGTCGAGAGTAATTACACGCAAACCGGTAACTCGGATTTTTGCGCAATCCAGCATTGGTGTTTTTTTGGCTACACCTCCTTCTGTGCAAAGGAAAATATATTTATTTTCTGCTTCTTTAGGAACATTCAGACAGGAACAAATTGATTCACCCTCCCTTAAAGGCAGCAAATTAATTGCCGCTTTTCCACGTCCGGTTGGTCCGGCCAGGGGAAGTTCAAAAACTTTTTTGCGGAAAACCTGACCTTTGTCAGTGAAAAAGAGAAGGAAATCATGTGTGGAGGCAACAAACATCTGTTCGACAAAATCTTCATCTTTCGTACCCATTCCCAGGCGTCCTTTTCCGCCACGGCGCTGTAGTCTGTACTCACTGACTGAACTGCGCTTTATGTAACCTTCACGGGAAAGAGTGACCACCATGTCTTCTTCATTGATCAGTTCCTCAATCAGGATTGAACTGTCACCTTCAATAATTTCTGTACGGCGCTCGTCTCCATATTTGTCGCGAATTTCAATACTCTCTTTGCGGATAATTTCGATGACACGCTCATCTTTTTCCAGGATATCCTTGTAATCCTCAATGGCTTTGCCAACATCTTCATGTTCTGTGCGTATTTTATCTTGCTCCATTCCGGTTAGGCGCTGCAATTTCATATCGAGAATTCCATGGGCCTGACGTTTGGAAAGACCATAGCTTTCCATCAAAACATCCTCTGCCACACCGCCGCTTTCAGCTTTTCGAATAATATTCAGCACTGCATCCAGGTTTTCAAGCGCAATCATCAAACCCTCAAGCAGGTGCATCCTGTTTTCGGCCTGTTTTAATTCATAACGTGTCCGGCGTGTTACTACTTCAATACGGTGCTGCAGAAAAAACTCCAGCATTTGCGTCAAGGCTAGGATTTTGGGCTGCTTGTCTACAATGGAGAGCATAATGATCCCGAAACTCGATTGGAGTGCTGTGTGTTTGTAAAGATTACTCAAAACCACATCCGGAGTTTCACCACGTTTTAGCTGAATAAACATGCGCATTCCCTTGCGATCAGATTCGTCCCGTAAATCTGAAATTCCCTCAATTTTTTTGTGTCGCACCAATTCCGCAATTTTTTCCAGCAAACTTGCCTTGTTGACCATGAACGGTAGTTCATCAACAATGATCATGTCACGTCCATCTTTAGTCTGCTCAAAATGACTTTTGGCACGAATCCGGATGATTCCACGTCCTGTTGTGTAGGCGTCATAAATTCCACTTTTACCAATAATAGTACCGCCGGTAGGAAAATCCGGGCCGGGAATAAATTCCATCAATTCCTGGACTGTGGCAGAGTTGCGGTGATCAATATAAAACAACAACGCATTCAACACTTCCTTAAGATTATGCGGAGGAATGTTGCTCGCCATACCGACTGCAATTCCGGTCGAACCATTGGTCAGCAAAATTGGAATACGCGAGGGGAGGACTGTCGGCTCTTCCAGGGAGTCGTCGTAATTTGGAATAAAATCAACTGTGTCTTTTTCCAGGTCTGCCAGCATATCATGAGCGATTTTCCGCATGCGGACTTCTGTATAACGCATTGCTGCAGGAGAATCACCATCAACTGAACCAAAGTTACCCTGTCCGTCAATCAACTGATATCTCATCGAAAAATTTTGTGTCAGTCTAACGATTGTGTCGTAAACCGCCGTATCTCCATGTGGATGATATTTACCAATTACATCGCCAACTACACGTGCAGATTTGCGGTAAGGTTTGTTGAAATCGTTACCCTGTTCACTCATTGAAAACAGTACACGCCGGTGAACAGGTTTTAAGCCGTCACGGACATCCGGAATTGCGCGCCCAACTATGACGCTCATAGCATACTCCATGTAGGAGTCACGCATTTCGTGGACTATATCTGCTTCAAGTATTGTTTCGCTCATGGTTCAAAAATAGTTAATTTTGAAGTTTAGTTTTCAGGACACAACTTGAATTTCAAGATAAATAGAAAAGGTATGAGGCATCGGAATAGTTTGGTCTCCCATTTTTAATCCTTCCAGATGAAACTCAAGTGCTTCAACATATTTTTCTCTACCTTTTCTTTGGTTCCACCTGTGGCGACACATCTATCAATATCCGGAGAAAAAGCAGAAAATCCGGTTCTAGTTTCTTCTATAACTATCAGGTATTTCATTTTTCAGCATCTTCAGGATCAGTCTAATTTTCATCAGCCCTTAAAGGGTTTCTACTTCATAAACATGATCGCGTTTTTGAAGCACCAAAACTTTTTCCATCACATCATCCTGTTTAATTTCATTGACAACTTCCAAGCCTTCAGTGACTTTTCCAAAAACAGTATGCTTACCGTCCAGATGCGGGGTGGGGCCGTGTGTGATGAAAAACTGGCTTCCGTTGGTTCCGGGACCTGCGTTGGCCATCGAAAGAATTCCGGCGCTGTCATGCCGACGTTCCGGTGTACATTCATCATCAAAATCATATCCGGGGCCACCGGTTCCGGTACCTTGCGGACAACCGCCCTGGATCATAAAATCCGGAATTACACGATGGAAATTAAGTCCGTCATAATACCCTTTTTCGATCAAAGAAATCATGTTGGCCACCGTGTTTGGAGCATCGTCTTCAAACATTTCAATTGTCATATTGCCGCGATCGGTCTGGATTTGAATTTGCGGAAGTCCGTCAGAAATTTTTGTTTCACTCATTGTCATTTTCTATTTGTGTGTTAAAAAATAAGGTGGTTTCGAAAATAGCTCAGTATCGTAAAAACCGTCACCATGGGGTCACAGAGGCCTCTGGGAGTAAAAAATATAAACAGTTCAGTGTGTTCTCTGTGACTCTGTGGTTAAATACTTTTTATCAATTCATCAACTAGAGTCATTTTTTTGTTCCCGAAGAGTCTGCTTCATCTCCGGCAGATAAAGTTGAAAGATCTCCCAGTCCGAGTGAAGAAAAATCAAAATTGGAAACTGCAGATGAGTTTTCTGCATCCACCCACTTATCATTTTCAAACAGCAGCAGTTTGGCAACCCCTCGAAAAGGTGTAAAAATTTTTAGGTACGAATCTTCATCCTCGCCCTCCAGAGTCAGGTGAGTAGCTGTTTCTTCAACAATTTTACCTGCATATTTGACTGATAAAGTCTTCGGAAAAGTTACTCGTTTTTCTTCAATTTTCATGTTCAACAAAGTTTGAATAGCTACAAGTGTATCCGAAATTATTCAGGCACTAGAGTTTCTAGGCGGGCAATCGCATGAACCGGAGCATTACTTCCAGACATCAGGTCATTGAGAGCTGCATAGACAATCCGCTGTTTCTCGAGGGTACGTTTTCCCTCAAAGACAGGTGAAATTACCTGGATTTCAAAATGCCGTCCGTCCCCGCCCACTTCAGCAGTTGAGTCTGCAACAGATTTTTCAATTGCCTCCTTGATTTGTTCTTCAATAGTTTTCTGACCTCCAGCTAAACTCATAAATCCTCCTGCATTAAATTTACATCCAACTTGGTTTAAAATCTTCTTCCTGTTCCGGTGGTTCAAACATAAATGAAGTTTTGCAGCCACATGAACCTTTGGCTGATGGATTGTTGAATTTAAGCCCACGATCCATCAAACTGTAGCTCCAGTCTATTTCTGTATCCTTGATGTATAGATGGCTTTTTTTATCGACCAGAATTGTTAAATTTTGTGATTCAAACTCTAAATCAAATTTTGTCTTTTTTGAATCGAAATCCAGTGTATAGGTAAATCCGGAACAACCTCCGCCTTTAACCCCTACCCTTACACAAACGTCTTCTGCCAATTCATTTTCCAGCATGATTTTCTGAATTTCCTTTGCCGCATTTTCTGTAAGTGTTATCATAGTTTCTCCAGCGTCAGTGGTCTTCACTGACCAGGTTTCGGTTCCATTCCGGTATTTCAATAATGAGGGCCTGGGTACCATTAGGTACGCATTGACAGGCAAGACGTGACTGAGGTTCAAGTCCGGGTGCTAAATCCAGCATATCCTCCTCATCATCAGTAGCCTCGTTACAGCTTTCAAGTCCCTGCCGTACAATGACATGGCAGGTGGAACAGGCACAAACGCCTCCGCAGGAATGGTCCATATCGATACCTGCTTCCAGGGCTGCATTGAGAATTGAACCCGGAAGTCCGTCGGATTCAGTTGTAATTTTTTCAGATAAAACAGCCACCTTTTTCTGCATTGGCAGAAACGTTACATCATAGTTTTGAAGAGGTAATTCAAATTCCGCTTTCTCAATATAAGGATTAGTGCCTGCCATAATCTGTTTGTATAATTTCAAGAAAAAACTCTATTCAAGAATTATACTGAGTTTACCACAGAAAATCAATGCAAGAACCAATATTTTCAGTTATTTTTTCTAATAGATTCTCAACAGCAAATCTGCAAAATTTCGTGTTGTTTTTGTTTATTTAAGTTGGGATTTTATAAAGGCGAGTAAATCCGGATTTGCCCAATCCCGAATACCTAATGCTCTTCCCAAAACTACTCCTTCCGGATCAATCAGGTAAGTAACAGGAATGTTTTTGACGCCGTACAAGTTGGTAATTTCCAGCTTTGGATCTGCTACCATCGGGAACGTGAAACCGTATTTCTCAGCAAACTTGCTGATTTTTTTCGTGTCTTCTCCCATTCCAACTGCCAGCACGATCAATTTTTCCTGCCCCATTTGCTGATATGCCTTCTCAAAATCCGGCATTTCTTTCAGACACGGCAAACACCAGGTTGCCCAAAAATTTAACAAAATAAATCGACCACGGTAGTCTTTCAGATTGACTGTCTTTTCATCGGTAAGTTTTCCCGCAAAATTATGTGCCTCAATCCAGGCTGTAGCAGGAGTAATGCGCAGACTGTTTAGTAATTTTCGTTCTTCACCAGCCAGTGGCGCCTGTTTGCTCTGTGCAGAGGGAGTAACAAAAACCAGCAGCCAGAGCAAAAAAAACAGCCGAAGCAAATTTATTTTCGACAGAGTCATTTATATATTTTTTTGAAAGAAATCCACCTCATTTAAGGCAAAGTTGATTGGTAGACAGAGAACTTTATTTTACTTCAAAACAAGAATCTTCACAATCAGGAACACGAAATAACAGTCAAATTGAGTTAGCCACAGGAGGCCAGTTATAAATCACACGCACAAAATCATGGTTTTCAACAAAATCCGATTTTCTCAAAAATTCTGCAAAAACTCTTTGACCAGTGGAGTCTCCAATAGCCAGCACAATCAAAGAGTCCCGGAATTTATGCATGAATTCCTCAGGAGGCAGATTATTAAAACCCCATGCCGGCCGGTTTTTCACCTGACGGTCAGGTGGCCCCGGACGATTATCCACAAAACCCAGCAAACGAACCCCTCTGTTTTCAAAACTTTGTGCCGCCTGTCTGCCGGTTGGACCTGAGCCTACAATTAGAACACCACGACGTTTTTTGAGTAGACCAAACTCAAGGAGATAATGTGCTTTTGCGTCAAACATGGCCGGACGTTTATACATTGCTTCAACTCTTGAGAGACGTCCGGGGGCAAAATATTTACGGACCAGTATTTCCGGATGTTTAGCCAACTTTGCTCCGCCGCCGTATGCCCGCAAAATAAAATCATAATCTTCTGCCCAGGGATTGTTTGAGTAACCGCCAATTTTGTTGAATAATTTCCGAGTTGCAAAAAAAGTCGGATGAACAATTGGTGATTCTGCAAACAAATCGCATTCAATTTGCTGATGAGACATCAGGGAATTGCTCCAGGACTGGTAATGAACTGCGCTTTCCGGAAGCGGTCCTTTATCAGTAAAACCTTCCACCCTGCAACCTATCAACTCCAATTCAGGATCTTTTTGCATTAATTCCAGTTGTTTTTCCAATCTTGTTTTCTGCATCCTGTCATCGACATCCATCCGGGCAATATAAGTTCCTTTACATTCAATAAGTCCAGTGTTAAGTGCCGAAACAATGCCCTGCGGTTCTGTGCGAATCATCCGGATTCTGGAATCATCCTGACTTGCTTTTTCCAGCAGTACCGGGGTTTCATCGGCTGAACCGTCATCAACAACAACTAGTTCGTAATTTGTAAAACTCTGGTTTTGAATGTCAGTAAGACAGTTGCGCAACATTGCAGCATCGTTACGTACCGGCATCAGGATAGAAATTATCGGGTTGGATTTCAAAATTTGCCGGCAGAAAAATCTGTTGATAAGAGAATCTGGAGTATCTTGTTGCGATAATTTTGAGACTGATTAAGCAAGATCGCAAAATAGAGCGGTTGCGTGCCGGGCAGATAACCGGCCATAGTGTAAACCCCTCTGAGGGTACCCGTTTTTAGTAAAACACCATTATCTTCCTGAAGCAAATCCTGATACGGAGCAAAATCCTTTAGCAACTGCCAAATGGCTTCCGGTGTTAGACGATTTTTGCGCGAGATTCCTGAACCTTCAACCAACTTAAATTGTTCTTTGGGTAATTTGACTTCTTGTCGTAAATATTCTGTAAGTGCGCGTGTTCCTTTTTCCAGAGTGGCCGGAGGGCCGTAACGCTGCAAGCCAACGGTTAATAAAAGCTGATTTGCCGTAAAGTTATTGGAAAAGCGCAGCATGCCCGCAATTACTTCCTTCAATGTTAAAATATTGCTGTGAGTGTAAAACAGGTGATCTCCGTTTCTAACAGAACGTAAAGCAACGTTTTTGTTTTCAAATGAAAATCCTTCTTTGCGAAAAAATGATTTTATAAGTTCTCCTGAATAAGTAAAACTTAAGTTAGGTTGTATACTGATCCTATGAGTTCCTGGTGACAATTTTTTAGCCAGGCGACGTGCCAAAGGGGTCAGTGGAGTTTGTTTTTCAGCAGAAGTGACATGGCCTTTTGAATCAACTTTCACGAACACTGTGTTGAAATTAACCACCAGTGCACCGTTATGTGCATCAAAAGGATTATTAGAAAACGAAATTCCAGGGATTTTAATTTTTTCACTAAAGAGTGAGGTGTCAAAAAACAAGCCCTGCATTTTTTTAGGGACATCGGGAAGCAGGCTTATTTGTTGTGCTATTCGCTGCCATTCTTCGGAAACTAAAAAAGGATCGCCTTTGCCCTTGATGACAAGGGAATGATTTTGATCAATATAAAATTCAGTATTGAAACTGTATTCTGATCCAAAATAATGCAAAGCTGACAGTGCAGTTGCATATTTTAGCACTGAGGCTGGAATCAGCAACGGGTTTTTATTTGGAGGATAGCGATAGAGCACCTGTTGCTCATTGGCGATCAATACGCTTCCGTGACGGACCAGAGATTTTAACTGAATATCCAACTTAGATTGAGAAGGATTTGCTGCCCACAAAACGGAAGATAACAAAATAATAATTCCCGTTCCAAGCATCAATCTGAACATTTTTTCTTGCATTAGCAACAGCTTCTCATTAGGATTAATAGTTTTCAGGAGTAGAAATTTTCACACTAAAAAAGGTATTATGATCACTAAGAAAATCCTTGTTACCCCCGGAGACGGGATTGGTCCGGAAGTAACAAAACAGGCTATTCATGTGTTAAAAACTGTAGCACCACGTTTTGAACTTCAACTCGAATTATCTGAAAAACCTGTTGGTGGAGTCGCTTACGATTTAACCGGTACCCCAATTCCGGATGAAACGCTAGAAGCCGCAAAAAATTCTGATGCAGTTCTGCTGGGGGCAGTGGGCGGCCCAAAATGGGAGCCACTTGATTTTTCGGTACGTCCTGAACGAGGTTTGCTGAAATTGCGTTCCGAATTGGAATTGTACGCAAATTTACGGCCTGCTGTAATATACGGTGATCTGGTAAATGCTTCAACACTAAAGCCGGAAATCGTTGATGGCGCAGACTTGATGGTGGTACGTGAGCTGACCGGAGGTATTTATTTTGGAGAGCCACGTGGTGTGGAAATACGCAACGGCGAACGGGTTGGTTTTAATACACTTGTTTATTCTGAATCAGAAATTCGACGTATTGCGAAAGTCGGCTTTGAAATTGCCATGAAGCGCAAGAAAAAACTTACCTCTGTTGATAAGGCTAATGTTCTTGAATCAACTGAATTGTGGCGGGAAATTGTAACGGAAGTAGGCAAGGACTTTCCGGAAGTTGAGCTGAGTCACATGTATGCAGACAATGCGGCCATGCAGATTATCCGCAATCCAAAGCAGTTCGATACCATGGTGACAACCAACATGTTTGGCGACATCCTCAGTGATGCTGCTGCCATGATGACCGGTTCTTTAGGAATGCTCCCTTCTGCAAGTATCGGTGGGAAAAACGGAATGTACGAACCTGTTCACGGTTCTGCTCCGGACATTTCCGGACAGGACAAAGCGAATCCACTGGCCATGATACTTTCAGTGGGTATGATGCTGCGCTATTCTTTTGATCTCACTGAAGCCGATGAAATGATTCAGCAGGCTGTCGTAAAAACTCTTGAAACATATCGCACCGACGATATTATGGCCGAAGGGAAAACACTCATCGGTTGCCAGGAGATGGGTGAAAGAGTCCTTCAAATTTTGGAACAAAAATAATCTTGAGTTCGTTCGTCTCAAAAGGAAAGCTCTTATTGTTCAGGCTCCGCTTTCAGGGAGTACGCATACAATTACACTGGAACAAAATAATTCAAAAGATACTGGAATTTTTAATACGGCGCCTGCTGCTGAAAGGCGATTCACTATTTAAGGCCCAACCTTATTTACGGCAAGAAAAACAAACCCTGCTTGATAAGTCTTCCGGACGTAGAATAATATATTTCACTTTTCGCACTCTTCATTTTCTGGATTGGTTTGCACCAATTGATTTAGCGCTTGAGCGCTCTTTTCCCGGGAAATATGAGGTTTTTTACATTGATTTTTCCACAACACTACATCGCATCGGTAAAGGATTCGAATATCTTCATTTTCGCCAACAAGTCGAAGAACGTCTGCTGCAACTAAACATTTCACCTTTACGGCATTTTTCACATGAGGAATTATCGGAATACACATCTTTTCCCGACGCGGATGTTCATGTAACCTGTGAGTCAATCAGGCAGGAAACATTCTCTGTTCCGGAACGCATTTACCTGCCGCATTATGCTCTGCCCAAAGCAATTGATATTGGGCTTCCGGAGAATATTCGCTTCAACCATGTTTTTCTTCCAACTCGACCGCCATACACTTACAAGCAGCTCGAGCAAAAGTTTCAGGAAGAGATCAAAGTTCATTCTGTGGGTTATCCAAAACTGCAGGCTGCTTCCAGCCCTGTAAGCTGTTTCCCTGATTCCGACCAACCTGTTGTGCTTTATGCACCTTCATTGGAACTTAGCTTACTGTTTGACGCACTGGACAGGGGGCTTCTCGAAATTTTTAATAAGATGTCCCATTACAATTTTGTAATCAAACTGCATCCCTCACTTGCCTCACGGAGACATTATGTTACTGCATTTATGTGTCAAGAGCTGAAAGGTGTTGAGCATATTCATTTTGATGAATTGTCCGGTATTCAAAATTTAGCCGAAGAATCCTCACTGTTAATAACAGATTTTGGCAGTGTAGGTGGAGAATACCGCCTGGGATATGGCAAAAGGGTCATTTTCCTGAAAACACCTGCTGAATATGAAGGTGGTGCCGATTTACAATTCAGGGATGATTTTGCAGATGGGGTATGTAAAGTGGAGGATTTGGGAAATGTGATTGAGTCGGTTATGAAAAAAGGGGCACTTTCTGACTCTGAATTCCATAATATGCGTCAGCAGGTACTTAGTTTTTCTGAAGCGTCAGATTATGAGGCCGCCCGAATAGTCGATGAAATTTGTTCAGCTTCCTGAATCTTCCTCCCGATTCACCAAATCAGGTGAAAAAGCCGGCATACAGACCGACCAATATTCTGCTTCTACATCAAAAGGATTAGAATAACGAACTCTGGCGCCTTTGCGGACAAGCAAAGACTCACCAACATTTAGCGTAACAGTTTCACCGTCAATCTCAATTTGTTTACGTCCCCGGACCATCATGGTGTATTCATCAAACTCCGGATTTTGATGTGGTTCGCTCCAACCAGGAGGTGCAACCATATGAGCAACACTCACTTCGGGTTCATTACTCACAGCACGTCCAACATGTTCTTCAATTAATTTTCCGTCAGTTGTTGGAACCACAAACGGTGCCTGCTGTAATACGTATGAATCACTCATCATCCTGTCTTATTTGAGGTTTCCTGTTGTTTTATTCTGGGATATATTATTTTTATTGCCCGGTCAAAATGAAATTGATCATCGATTTCAGTCCATACTAAATCACCGATCCGCAAGTAAGGAACCACCCATTCTGAGCTTACCTCTGAAATACATTCTTCATAATGGTTACTGCACGGAAATGTGAGGTTTTCTTCATGCAGAGCGCACATTCGGCGGAACAAATTCTGAGATATTATAGATATTCCAACTAATTCTCCCTGAATCTGTAAATGTGGACGAGGCTGTTTTGAAATAGCCGCAATATCTCCGCTGACAATGCTGCTGGAGGTCTCATAATTATGATTTTTCCCCTGATTAATTCCATAGATGTATACTTCATCATTGGAACCTGTTTTTCCTGAGGCCAGCACCACATCCGGACCCTCATAATTTAAGACTGAGGACAAAGCACGGGATTCATAAAGCAAATCAGACTCCAACAACAAAAAATCATCCTGCAAAACTTCCTGTGCTACAAAAAGCGAGTGCATACTTCCGGTTTCAGCAAAACGCGGGCTGTGAATAAATTCAATCTTTGGCAAGTTTGCCAGAGGCTCAAGGTGTTTATGGTACATTGTATCCTGGAAGCCAGTCACAATTATGACCCGATCAATACCCTCACTCTTTAAGCGTTCCAGTGAGCGAATAATCAGGGATTTTCCCTCGATTTCCAACAATCCTTTTGGACATACTCCAATCACATTTCGCAAACGAACCCCCATCCCTGCTGCAAGTATGACGGCAGTATTGATTCTTGAAAATGGGGATTTATTCATTGTAATTCAGGACACCAGTCGACTTTTGGATTCTTCAGAAACTGAACCATTTGGTTGATCCTGGAACTGCATTTCATAAAGTTGCTGGTAACGACCTTCTTTCGATAGCAATTCATTGTGAGTACCTTGTTCTACAATCTGTCCATTCTCCATCACACATATTCTGTCAGCGTTCCGAATGGTCGAAAGTCGATGTGCAATCACAATGGTAGTGCGATTTTCCATTAGATGTTCAATAGCCTGCTGCACCTCAATTTCAGATTCAGAATCAAGTGCAGAAGTTGCTTCATCCAGAATAAGAATTGGAGCATCTTTGACCAAAGCACGGGCAATAGAAAGGCGTTGCCGTTGTCCACCGGAAAGTCTTGCACCTTTTTCGCCAATCACTGTTTCGTAACCATCAGACTGTTCTAAAATAAATTTGTGAGCATTAGCAGCTTGTGCCGCTGCATACATCCGTTCTTTTGAGCAATCCGGCTGTCCATAGGTAATGTTACTGGCAATGGTGTCATTAAAGAGGATGGTATCTTGAGTCACAATTGCAATCAATTTCCGCATGGAGGCTATATCCAAATCACGAAGATCATGTCCGTCTATGTAGACCTCTCCACGTGTAATATCATAAAAACGTGGGATCAAATTAGCAATGGTCGTTTTACCGGCACCACTGCTGCCGACTAAAGCCACAGCTTCCCCTTTTTGCAAAGTAAGTTGAAAATCCTTAACCGCAGGTTCATCTTGGTCCGGATAGTGGAAAGCCTGTATATTTAGATTTATTTCACGATCAAAGCTGGTCAGTTTAGTGGCATCAGGAGAAATAACAATGTCATCTTTAACATCAAGAATATTAAAAATTCTCTGAACTGCAGCGATTCCCTCCTGCAGTTTTAAATTGAAACCATTCAGTTTTTTTACCGGTTCATTCAGCAAAAAAAAACTAATCACAAACGAAGTGAAATCTCCCGCAGTGATCTGATCGTTAATAATTAAATAACCACCATAAGCCACAATTGTTGCTCCAGCTGCAGCACCAATAATTTCAATAACCGGATATGAGTAAGAATCAATCATGATCGACCGCATATGATTTTTGTAAAGATCATCGTTTGCGTCTTTAAAACGTTTGCTTTCGTATTTTTCCATTCCAAAGGCCTTCACAACACGAATACCAGTGATTGTTTCCACCAGCAAACTGCTTAAATCTCCAAAACTAATTTGCCTTTGACTTACTGCAACCTTGTTGCGCTGGCCAAAAATCTGGATAAAAAATATTGCAACAGGAATAATTGTCATGGTTACCAGGGCCAACTGCCAACTGCGAAAAAACATGATTCCAAGCAGTAGAAAAAATTGTGGAATGTCACGAAAAGGTCCTGTGACTCCAACTTGAAGCATGTTTTGAAATACATGTAAATCGTTAGTGAAGCGTGAAATCAGGTCACCAGTTTTGGAACGGTTAAAAAAGGTGAGTGAAAGATTGACTAGATGGTCAAAAAGCTGCTGCCTGAGTTTTACAATGAGGCTCTGTACAAGGTGTCCGACACTGTAGTTGTGACCAAAAAAAAACAAACCCTTGATTGCAAAAACTATAATCATTCCCAAGCCAACCAGAAAATACTGTTTTAGTTCCGGATTGTCGCCATAGGCAATAGCATCTACAATATCTTTGGCGTAATATGCAGGTGCCGCAGTAAATATATTGTAACCCACCATGCAAACTATGCTGAAAAATACCCAGCCTTTGAGTGGGGCAATAAGTTCATACAGTCGCCAGGCAATGTGACGGGATTGATTGTCCATCATGACAAAAAACTTTGCTTAAAAAATTTTTGTTACAGATTACAGATTTATTTATTATCAGTCACTTCCCAAGTTGTTCCTTCCGGTAAATCCTTGAATTCAATGCCAATCTTCTGTAGACGCTCCCGGATCAGGTCTGCACTTGCAAAATCTTTATTCTCTCTGAAGTTCTCCCGTAATTCAACCAGAACTTCCATTACATTTTTTATTTGAAGTTCGGTTTTAGATGCTTCCAGCGACTCCGGAATAATCCCGAGAACATCTCCACCCAAGCTGGAAAACAAATGCTCTGCATCAACAATTGCTTCAGGTTCAGCTGTTTTTTCAGACAAGAGTGTATTAACATCACGACTCAAATCAAACAGCACTGCAATCGCTTGAGGTGTTGAAAAATCATCATCCATTGCCTTACAAAAACGTTTGCGAAACTCTTCAAAATATTTTCCGGCAGGTTTTGCTCCATCTGCTTTTCTTTCACGAAGATTCCGGACAGTTTGATGAAGGCGCTTCATGGATAATCCAGCTGAAGTTAATGTGCTTTCACTAAAATCCACTACAGAACGATAATGACTTGCCGCAATAAAGTAACGAACAGTTAATGGATCATATTTTTTAAAAACATCAAACAGCGTTACAAAATTTCCACTGGACTTGCTCATTTTCTGTCCCTCAATGGTAAGCATATTTGTGTGCATCCAGTTACGCGCAAATGGTTTTTCAAGTCCTCTCGCCTGGGCGATTTCACATTCATGATGCGGAAATTTTAAATCCATTCCGCCACCGTGGATATCAAATTCTTCACCCAAATAGCGGGTACTCATTACCGCACATTCGGTGTGCCAACCAGGATATCCCCAGCCACTAAATGGATCTCGCCAGCGCATCAAGTGTTCAGGCTCTGCTCGTTTCCAAAGGGCAAAATCACCCGGATGACGCTTTTCAGAGCGAACTTTTACCCGGGCACCACTCTTCATTTCTTCAACTTTACGGTTTGAAAGTTCACCGTACTTTGGGTCTTTGGTTATTTCAAAATAAACTGATCCATTGGATTCATAGGCCAGGCCATGTTCAAGCAATTTTTCAATGGCTTCCAGCTGTTCCGGAATATGTCCAGTCGCTCTTGGGCTGATGTCAGGTCGAATCACTCCCAAAAGATCCATTGCCTCAAAATGTCTGCGAGAATAACTTTCCGCAACTGCCATTGGTTCCTGATTCAGTTCTCTGGCACGCTTCAGCAGTTTATCTTCTCCTTCATCAGCATCTCCCATCAGGTGTCCAACATCAGTTATGTTTTGCACATACAATGTTTTTAACCCGCAGAAACGAAGGTATCGTAAAATAACGTCAAAACTGACATAGGCTTTTGCGTGCCCGAGATGGCTGTCGCTGTAAACGGTGGGGCCACAAACATAAAGTGACGCCTGGCCCTCATGAACCGGATTAAAAGGTTCTTTTTGATCAGAGAGAGAATTATAAATTTGAAGAGACATTTTTGCTAATTTATCACTCAGAAAAATTCCAGACAAGGAATTTTGCTAAACCTGAACTTTCTGCTTCTTTTTGTGCAAAACGAGGTTCCTGATTTTTGATCATTTCAATGTAGTGGTTGATACTGACTTCGATACGTTCAAAGAATGGCTGCGGATACACTCCCAGGAAAATAGTCCAGAAAACAAGAGGAACTAGGACTACAACTTCCCGCAGTGAAAAATCATTAAGATTTTTAACGAGGTCTTTGGTCAGTGGTCCAAAAATCACACGCTGTACCATCCAAAGCATGTAAATAGCTGCTACTAGGACACCGAAAGCTGCAACAATTCCATACCAGATATTTACCCTGGCAGCACCTATCATGGTCAAAACTTCTCCAACGAAACCATTCAGTCCAGGCAAGCCAATAGAAGCCATGGAAAAGAAAACCAGGAAAACAGCAAATTTCGGCATGGTGTGAGCGACCCCGCCATATGCAGAAATTTCCTGAGTATGCGTCCTTTCGTAAATCATTCCAACAGTGAGGAACAGTGCACCGGTAACAATCGCATGGTTTATCATTTGAATCCAGCTTCCGGAGAGCCCCTGGATATTGAGCGCAAATAATCCCAGCACAATATAACCCATATGTGCAACTGAAGAGTAGGCAATAAGACGCTTTATTTGCGGTTGTACCATAGCCACAAGTCCCCCGTAAATGATTCCGATCAGGGCAAGTACCATGAAAATGGGTGTTAAATCAAAAACTGCTGCTGGAAAAATTGGCATCGCAAAACGTAAAAAACCATAAGGTCCAAATTTCAACATTACTGCTGCCAACTGCACTGAACCTGCAGTCGGAGCCTCATAGTGTGCATCCGGAAGCCAGGTGTGCAGCGGAAAGAGTGGTATCTTTACAGCAAATGCTGCTGCAAATCCAAGAAAGAGCCAGAATTGTGTTTCAGGTGGAATCTGCATGCCGTACCAGTCAAGAACACTGAAGGACCATGCTCCGTTCAAATCCAGATAAATGTTTGCTGTATAGAGCAAAGAAATCAGCATCAAAAGCGAACCCAGCATTGTGTAAATGAAAAACTTGATGGTGGCATAGAGTCGGTTTGGACCACCCCAAATTCCGATTAGTAAATACATTGGTACCAGCATCACCTCAAAAAATACATAAAACAACACTACATCCATTGCCGCAAAACAACCAAGCATGCCGATTTGCAGGAGCAGCATTTGAATTTGGAACTGCCAGTTGCGCTTCGCGACATTCCATGAACCGAGCAGTGCAAGTGGAGTGATGAAGGTTATAATCAGGAAAAAGAAAAGATTAAGTCCATCCAAACCTAAAAAATATTCAATGTTGAATTGAGTAATCCATGGTATGCGCTCTACCATTTGCAAGTCTGCAGTACTGGAATCAAAATTAAACCAGAGGTGCAGACTCAGCAAAAAAGAAATGCCGCTGCTGAAAAGCGCACTTACTTTGGCAGGAATACCGTTTCCCTCATCACGGAAAATGGCCGCTAAGGCTATGCCCACTATTGGTGAAAAGATTATAAGAGAAAGTATTGGAAGTACTGAAATGTCCATCTGAATTGGTTGGAAATGTTTGAGGTGAAGGTTTTAAATTAAGCTAGCGTGATTGTAAAACTTCGCAAATACTTTCTACTTCATGAAATTGTATACGCATAATAGTTTTGAGAAAAAATCTATATATAAAACTAAGAGAATTAGCCACTTAAAGCAAGATCAATCTGAGTTGAACAAACATTGTTTTGCGCATCTAAGCATCATACTTCAATTCCCAAACGGGGCAACAAAGGTCTCATTAACTCACCAACAGTTTGATTTTCCATGAAACTCCATCTGAAACCTAATAACAAATCCAATGGATTAACTGCTACACCGGACTCCTCAATACAGCGTCCGCTGGTAAGGGCACTGGTATTGACAGCTCGAACTATTTCCTGCTCCAGAAAACCCAGTTTTAACCACTTCCGCCGAAATTCTGCTAGATATTCAACTTGTTCAAAGCTGCCGAAACAAATCAAAGCATTGATAAAACATAATGTCGTGAATGTTATAAATAATCCTGGACAGAGTGTGCCGGACTCCAACGCCTTTATGATTTTTTCTGGTGAAACTTCGAGCTGAAAATTCTGACTCTGCAGCATATCATCTTTGAACACAACGGTTTCCTGCCGTATTTTATTTTTGTGATGAACTTCAACGGTGAAAAGAGGAGTCTCTGGAGAAAATTCATCAAGCACTGTTTTACGGATTGTTGGTTCAAATAAAAAACGAAACAGAGGGTGTTGCGAATTTTTAAGAACCAAAATCAAATACGTACGAATAACCTCGTTAAGATCAAAATAGAGCACTGATTTGCCGGGCATGATTTTTCGCAGCTGAGCTGCACTAAACTGTGAAGCCCAGGCCGTGAACTCATCCCCCGGTTTTACAACGGGTACATATTTGCGAATTGGTTCAGCAATATACGGTAGAAGACTGGTCAGTTTTTCCGGAACTTTGCTTTGGTAAACACGGGAATCTCTCATACTTCCGGGAATGAATGAGATACGTCGTTCAGTTGAATCACGATAACGGTCTGATTCTGCACGTTTTAATTCAGCAAATCCTGGAGCTTTTGGGTCAATGACTGTTTCCAAGTCAAACCGATTACTAAAATTCAAGCATCCGGACCAGGCTGCATTTGCAAACGGGACCCCGGAAAAGGCTCCAACAAAGTATGTTTCTGCAACAGGCAAACCTAATAAACTTAAATGATGCAAGGCCAGAAAAGTTGGCCCCTCAGATACAGTCAAGTGAGTTGCCGTCTGCAAAACACGTGTTCTATCCAGTGCTGTAGAATAGGCTTTGGCTTCTATTTCAGTATAGCCTATTCTGCAAAACTCTGTTTCAAAAGCTTCCCGCAATTCTATTTCAAAAGGTGGAGGAGCAACCGGTTTTTCCCAGAGTTGGTCAGCATAATCAAGTAGAGGCGTCTCCCACACCTCACCCAATATTTTTGCAAGCTCCGGGCGATTTGCGTTTTGGAGTAAACGACAAATGGTTTTTGTGTCAAGTGGCATTTGTTATAACTTGAAAATTATTATTTGAATACATAGACTTTCTCTGTAAAGTTTCAAAGTTTCAAAGTTTCAAAGTTTCAAAGTTTCAAAGTTTCAAAGCTTTTATAGTATCTTGGACTCTATACCACTGTTAAAAATTTGCTGCCATTTTGACGGAATGTCAATCCCCAGGCGCGGACATGAAACAGATGCGGGCATTGACCTGACTGCAATGGCAGTTGAACAAAAACGTCCGGACATTTTCTTTTTTGATTGCGGAATCTCTATTCATGTAAGTAATGGATTTTATGTCGAAATAGTGCCGCGTTCCAGCATAATTAAGACAGATTTCATATTGGCAAATAGCGTCGGAATCATTGATCCTGACTACCGTGGACGAATCTTTATTCCCTTCCGCTATGTGGGTTCAGGTGACGGTATGCAAGCTGCAGAAGAACTTCTTCATCAGCGCATTGCACAAATGCTGGTTTGCAAACTTGAACCTTGCCGTATTGAAGCAGTCGACTCCCTTGAAGATTCTGTTCGCGGAGAAGGCGGCTTTGGAAGCACAGGACAGTAAGCAATAATCGGCTCTCTCAATCTTCAGCTTCGCTGATCGGTTTTACTTCGATATTCAGTACTTCCCAGCCCGGCGGGTTTTTCCGGAAAGTTAAAGAAACAGTAACCTCTTTTCCTGTCTCCTCGTCTCCAATACGTGCTCGTACCAGGGAAGGATTTTCAGCATTTTCCCGTAAATCGAGATGCATTTCCGGTTCCTCAATTTCTGGTGATTGCTTCAATAGTGAAATCAGTGGTTGATGTGAACGTATCGCCTGTTCGGCAGTCTGGTATGCAGCAGTTTTTTCTATACCGGAACGCTGGAATAAGATTGCAATCGAAAAAAAGCCAAACAAAATGATGTTGCCAAGTAATATACGTAAAGTTCCCCGCATGGCTTTTTGGTCATCAAGTACAACTGTTTTCCACCATTTATCTGCCAACCGCCTGGCATAAGCATCTCGCAGGACTATCACGCCTTCAACAGGAAAGAGAAGCAGCAATATGTTTCTTTGCACAAGCACAGTTCTTGAGGGACGCTGTTCCAGATTCTCTATTTCCCTAATTGTCATTGCAAGCAGAAGCTTACCAAGGCTCCTGCCAAAAATATCTTTAAACAGTAAAATGAAGGCAATGCTTCCATAAAAAAACACTAAACCTGACAAATCTCGAGACTGCATAACTAAATCCCAATGTTCTTCACGAAATACCTGCACTAATGTATTTGCGAAAAGCAGGGCAAAAATAAAATCCAGCAACAAGGCAAACAAACGCTTGCCTTTGGATGAAACTTGCAGGCGGTTGTCATTATCCTGATTTTGATTTCCGGATTCCAGTTTAGATTCTAAACTCATGAGTTTTCTGAAAAATCATTTAAAAATTCATGAATCACATCAGCTACGGATTCAGGATTATCTAGATGTAAATGGTGATCTCCCGTAATGATACGGTGCTGTAAGTTTTTTACGTGAGGAATAAGTTCCTGCATCAATTCATTCCATTGATCTTTCTTCTCATTTTTTGCTTCAATCAGCAGTACCGGTGCAGAAATTTTCTGTAGAAAGGCACAGGCTTGTTCTTTTATCAAATAATGGCGTGACCTAATTTTCAAACTTGGATCACTGCGCCAGGTGAAACCGCCGTCCACAATCCGCAGTCCCCGTGCCACCAAAGTTCTTACAGACGACACAGCAATACTTCCAGTGTTATGGCGTACTTTTATAGCAGTTTCCATATTAGGATAAAGAGGCAATTTTTTATCTGAACGGCGTAGCCACTGACTAGTTGCTTCCCGTAAATTTTCCGGCATTTTCTCTGGTGCTTGAACTATTGAACCCAAGCCTTCAATTAACATAAGATATTTAATTTTTTCTGGAATTGTACCTGCCAAATAAGAGGCTATCCCTGCACCCATTGAATGTCCCAGCAAGGAAAAATGATCCCATTTTAAAACTTCTGCTACTTCAAGTACATCAACGACCATATCTGTGAAATGATATGACGTTCCAGATGGACGATGATCTGAAAATCCATGTCCCGGCAAGTCAAGTGAGACTAGTCGAAACTCCGGTAGGAATGGCGCCAAATGATCAAAGGTTGCAGCATTATCCAGCCATCCGTGTAAAGCAAGTACCGGCAGACCCTCAGGTTTACCCCAGCATTTTGCAACTAAACGTAAGGTAGAAGTTTGGATTTCTAATTCTTCAGGAACTTCTTGTGTCGGTTGAGTTAAGCGGTTGTTCATATTATTCATAATAACCCATTTTGCTGCAAAAATGCGGAAACTGTTTTTTGAAAAGATTCTGGCTGTTCAACATGCAGCCAATGTCCACAATTTTTTAGCATCTTGACACTGCTCTCAGGAAACAGTATCCGGATCTGTTTATGATATTCAGTCTTGATATAATCGGAATTTGCACCACCAAGGAAAAGAGTTGGTCCTGAAAAAGTATTTTCCGGATTTAAATAGTTTAACAGTTCCGGTAAACCGGAAGCTATTTGCTCCAAACCGATTCGCCACTGAGATTGTCCCTCTTTACAAATTAAATTGGTCATTAAAAAAGAAAGAATATGCTTTTCATCAATCTTATCGGCAAGCTTTTTTCTACTTCAGCGCGGGTTATTATTTTAGGCAAATCAAGTTCCTGCATAGCCCGGATGAGTTTAAGATTTTTTTGGAAGTGTTCATATTGAACTGGTGCAATATCAACCACAATCAGGCAGGAAACTCTTTCCGGGAACCTAAGTGCAACTTGCATTGCAGTTTTTCCACCCATGCTGTGACCAAGGAGCATGATTCTTTCCAAACCGTTGTTATCCAAAAAGCAAACAACATCTTCTGCCATTTCCTTATAACTCATTGTTTCCGCATGAGGCGATTCGCCGTGATTCCGTGCGTCGGGCATCCAGATTTGAAAGTCGTTTACAATTGACCTCGCAAAACTGCGCCAATTCTTTCCTGAACCAAATAATCCATGGAGTACAATCAAATCCGGACCGGTGTCTCCATATTTTCTATAGTTCAGCGGGATTGCTTCAAGATATGTTGGGGTCATCAAATTTATTTAAGTATTCAGTACAAAAAACTTAGCAAAAGCGAATGCTTTTCTCTCACTACCATCACATCATAAACCGACATATTGCTCAATCCAATCCGTTGAATTCATTTTGGCATTACTTATTCTAAAGACCTTAATAGACTTAATGTGTTTCGGGAATAATCAGGTACCCTAAACTGTGGCATACTTTCACGGGATCAGTTAAAATGCTGTATTAAAACTTATTTACCAAGGTGCCAAGTTGAAAAATAA
>LSNO01000145.1 GCA_002082305.1 SAR324 cluster bacterium SAR324-CTD7B | reverse complement strand
TGTGCCATAACATCACTCGCACTCCAAATCAGTGTTACATTCGGATAACGTCGCTTTAACATCGAAAAACTTTTAGCATTCGTTTTAGCTCAACATAAATACACAGGAACTTCTGAACAGTGGATCTGTCTGAGGCTACCCCAGTCCGGGAAACAATGTCCGGACCAGGGATATTCAGGAATAAATTTTAGTGGAAGCGGACAGTAGTGAAAGCTTTACCTTTAATTTCAAATTCCTTATAGGAACCTGAGGCCTCTCCTCCGCCGACTAACTCTACATTTGTTGCTCCAACATAATCGACAGCACCGCCGCCTGCCAGGATTCGCAGCGCTTTGCCCAATTCACCAGGCATAATTTTTTCGCCGGGTGTGTTGGCGACTGCCAGCACATTTGATGCGAGGGCCGCACGGTCAGTTGAACCACCGGACTGCATGGCAAGAACGAGCAGTGCGGCTGCGTCATAAGACTCACCAGTGAAAGGGCCACCAGCTTTGATCCCAGCAGCTTTTGCCATTTTAGCAAAACTTGCTGCACCTTTTGAATCAGTGCCTGGAACTGTTCCGAATGTTCCGGAAAGGTCACCATCAATGTTTTTTAGTAATGATTCACCATACATTCCGTCAGCAAGAATGAACTTGTCAAAGGCACCGGAATCGATTGATGTCTGAATCATATGACGCCCACCCTGATCGACATAACCGAAGACAGCGAGTACGCCGGCTCCAGAAGCATCCAGAGTACCGACTTCTGCAGAATAATCTGCTTTTCCGTCTTCATGAGGAACTGTTGCGCTCACTTTTCCGCCTAAACCTTTATATGCACTGATGAAGGAGTCAGACAAACCTTTTCCATAATCATTGTTGGTGAAAGTAACAGCAACTTCGCTAATTCCACGCTCCAAGACGATTTCTGCCAATATCTGCCCCTGGCGTGCGTCAGAAGGTGCAGTACGGAAGAAATATCCGTTATCTGCAATTGTCGACAGTGCAGGTGAAGTCGCTGATGGAGAAATCATCGTAACGCCGTTAGGAACAGCAACATTATTGGCAATTGCTGTTGTTACTCCGGAACAGTCTGCTCCCATGATTCCTGCTACTTTGTCTGAAGTGATCAGTCTTTCTGCTGCGGCAGTAGCGGCCGCGGCATCGATGCATGTTGAATCTGCACGGACAACACTGATCTTTTGTCCGCCTAGTAGTTGACCTGAATCCGAAGCTTCTTTGAAGGCCAATTCTGCGGAATTGGCCATGTCCGGAGTTAGGGATTCAATTGGACCGGTAAAGCCCAAAATAATTCCCATCTTTATATCAGCTGCAGCAAAAGCCGGAAGAATCATTGCTCCAGCGGCTATCAGTGCAAGCTTTTTGAGGATACTATTTTTACTCATACTTCTCCTTTTCAAAAAGAAAAAATAACTTAGTTTATGATTGAATGCAACCGGAGACCATTCTCCAGTTTTACCCTGAGAAAGAGTAAATTTGAATGAATTTTCAAACCTAACTCCTTTTCTGTTCTATACAGGTGCCAGTAAAACTATCATGTTTGCTGATAATTACAAGAAAATTATATAAAAAACTTGCTAAAAGTGATTTTTCGCAAATAAACTGCCCCGATTACAATTGAAATACAATTTTGGCTGGAGTAGAATGCAGTTGTTTATATTACAAAAATTTTGTTTCAATCTCATAAACACACGGATTTCAATGTCATAAACACACGGAATTAATGCCTGTTACTTATTCAAGGCACTAAGGCAAAAGGTGAGTTGCAAAGTTTCAGGGTTTCAGATGGTAGCCCCGAACACCGTTTCGGGGAAAATTAAGATGGTAGCCCCGAACACCGTTTCGGGGAAAATTAAGATGGTAGCCCCGAACTCCTTTTCGGGGGGGATTTCAAAGAAACACTTAGATAAATTAATGACAGAATCAACCAAAAATACGACTGAAATTCTTTTTATCTGCATGGGGAATATCTGTCGCTCTCCAAGCGCAGAGGCCGTTATGCAGGCTTTGGTAAAAAAGAGAGGACTGGAAAACGAAATCCTTTGTGACTCCGCCGGAACGATTGATTATCACATGGGCAATCCTGCTGATGCGAGGATGCAGGAACATGCTGTTTTGCGTGGTTACGAACTGAACAGTATCTCACGTCCATTTGAGGGAGATGATTTTGAGAAGTTTGACTTGATAATAACGATGGATGAAGACAATTATCAACAAATCCAGTGGAACGACCAAAGTAAGAAATATGCAGAAAAGATTCGGCGCATGACGGATTTTTGCAGTTCAAAAACAGTTTCTGAAGTTCCTGATCCATATTACGGTGGTGAGCAGGGTTTTGAAAATGTGCTGGATATTCTTGAAGATGCCTGCCAGGGTTTGCTGGAATTCATCACGACAAAAAAATAATGAATCCTGATTTAAAGTCCAGAATAGAAGAAATTCTCTCAGAGCCTGTAAAATCAACGGCTGCTGTGTCCGGAGGTTGTATTGCAGATTCACGTAAATTAGTAATGAACTCCGGAAGAGTGTTTTTTCTCAAACAGGTTCGTGACGGCAGTTCAGGAACGTTTGAATCTGAAGCTCGTGGGCTGGAAGTGTTGCGAAAAGCCGGCGCTGTTTGGGTTCCGGAAGTTGTGGCGCAAGGTCCGGATTATTTGCTCTTGGAATGGATTGAGGAGGGAAAGGAAAGTACAGATTCAAGCATGGAGGAGTTGGGTTTTCAATTTGCAAAACTGCACCACTTCTCTGGTGAAATATTTGGTTTTCCGGAAGACAACTATTTAGGCGATTCGCCGCAATCAAACTCACCTTCTAAAAACGGCAGCGCTAATTGGCCCACTTTTTATGTGGAAAATCGTCTGCAATTTCAAGCCGTATTGGCGGTTAAAAACGGATATACGACTCCTGAACTGCAAAATCTGCTTGAGCTATTGTACAAAAAAATACCGGATTTACTTTCGGGTACAGAGGATAAACCTTCTCTGCTGCATGGGGATTTATGGTGCGGAAATTATTTAATCGATCAAAATGGTAAACCGTGGCTGATTGATCCTGCGGTTTATTACGGACATCGGGAAGCTGATTTGGCAATGACTTCGCTTTTTGGTGGTTTCAGTAAAACTTTCTATTCTGCATACGAATCAGCTTTTCCGCTTGTTCCTGGTTATCCTGAAAGGGAACCGCTTTACCAACTATATCACCTGCTGAATCATCTTAACCTGTTTGGAACCGGATATTACAGACAAGTAATTTCAATCCTGAAACGCTATGCCGGATGAGATCTAAACGAAGTATAAATTCCTCATAGAACTCGTTCAAACAATGTCTTCATTGCTTCCCAGGATTTCCTGTCAGCATTTTCATTGTAGGCAAGCGGAAGGTTAAACTTTTTTCCGCGTTCATCAGCAGCAGGGTTTGAAAAACCATGCAAGGCTCCTTCGTAAGAAATGAATTCAAAGATGGCCCCCGCAGTATCCATCTCAGACTTGAACTGATCAATTGCTTCCTGTGAAATAAACTGGTCTGAGGCGCCGTGACATACCAACACCTCAGCTTTTATTTCTCCAGCTGCAGGTGTATGGAATGAATCCAGGGCTCCGTGAAAACTCACCACAGCCCTGAGATCCATTCCTAAGCGAGCCATGTTCAAAACCAGTGCGCCTCCGAAACAATAACCAATCGCCCCAAGGCGCCTGGAGTCAGACAGTGGGTGCCCCTTAAGTACATTGTAGGCTGCCTGAACACGGTCTTTAACGATTTTTTTATCGCTGATTACTGTATTCATCAGCGATCCTGCTTCGTCAGGATTGTCTACTGTTTTACCTTCACCATACATGTCGACACCCATTGCGACGAAGCCAAGCTCAGCAATTTGTTTAGTTCTTTTTTGGATGTATTCATTCATTCCCCACCATTCTGGAAAAACCAGGACTCCAGGCCGCTTCTCATTGGTAGTTTCATCCCAGGCCAGATATCCCTTAAATATTGTGCTTTCCACAGAGTAGGATGTGTATTCAGTGTGTATGCTCATTTTTTTCCCCCTTAATTTGGTGTACTCGACAGTCACGAGTTTTGTCGTGTCATCCCGAACGTATGTGAGGGATCTTGTACGATATCAGCACTTTATCGGATCTTTCCCTTTGCTCGAGATGACAAGTCAATGTCAATAATATCAGTATCTTACGAAAACTCATGAATCACGATTTAGTGTATATGATCAAACTTCAAGCTCACATGTTTACCGGCACTCACGTTTTATTGGATGAGAGCCCAAACTAATTTCGTGTAACCGGCAGTTTAACTGAACCAATGTATTATTACAAATTTTTTCGGACTACTCCCCCTCATGTGTAATTGTGAGTCAGGTTCTATAAAGTGACCTTGATTTTTTCAGCATTTCCTTTTAGTTTTTGCTCTCAATCATGTTTTAGTGAACGACTCCAAATTGAAACTGACTTAACTTACCAGACATTGCAAGGATAATTTTCATTTTTTGCAGTGAGTTTTTGGTCAATTATTCTATTTTTTAGTGTTTCGTAAGTTGTTTATTCTTTTTTGGTAGATTTATAAAGAATATGTTTGACACTTTCGTTTCAAGATGTAGAATGCTCTACTGCCTAAGATTATTTTTATTTAAGTTTTATATATAAGGAAAGATGAGTTCTAGCGAAGCTTATGTCAGTTTCCAGGGTGTTCAAAAAAGCTATGACGGCGAAACACTCGTCGTCAAAGATTTGAATTTAGACACGCAAAGAGGTGAATTTCTTACTATGCTTGGTCCTTCAGGTTCAGGAAAGACTACCTGTCTGATGATGTTAGCTGGATTTGAAACAGTGACTCACGGTGAAATAATTCTCGATGGGACCTCCATCAATAACGTTCCCCCACACAAAAGAAATATCGGCATGGTGTTCCAGAACTATGCTTTGTTCCCACACATGACTGTCAATGAAAATCTGGCTTTTCCCCTGCAAGTCCGAAAGATGTCAAAAAGCGATATTGAAGACCGTGTCAAAAAAGTTCTGGATATGGTGCAGTTGGGTTCTTTCGGTTCACGCCGTCCGATGCAACTTTCCGGAGGTCAACAGCAGAGAGTTGCAGTGGCACGTTCTTTAGTATTTGAGCCTAAACTTGTTTTGATGGATGAACCGTTGGGCGCGCTTGACAAACAACTGCGTGAGCAAATGCAGTATGAAATAAAGCATATACACGAAAATCTGGAAGTAACAGTGGTTTATGTGACTCACGATCAAAGTGAAGCCTTGACCATGTCCAACCGCATTGCGGTTTTTGATGACGGCGTAATTCAGCAACTGGCCGAACCGGATTTGCTTTACGAAGCACCGGAAAATGCTTTTGTGGCCCAGTTCATTGGGGAGAACAACACCCTTTATGGTAAAGTCATCGGTCTTGATGGCGATATATGTACGGTAGAGGCAGAGAATGGGGATAAACTAAAGGCACTTGGCGTCAACATACAGGGAGTAGGTTTTGACACCATGATTTCACTTCGTCCTGAACGAGTTGAAGTTAATCCGGAAAGTGGGCAATGCTCAAGTACTGTTACAGGAAAAGTAGAAGAATTGATTTATCTGGGAGATCATATTCGCTCCCGTATGAACGTTTGTGGTCATGACGATTTTATCGTCAAGATTCCAAACTCTGCAAACCATGCACAATTGAGTCCCGGAGATACGGTTCAAGTTGGCTGGAAAGCAGAAGATGCACGTGCATTGGATGTACTTGTGTCATAAGATGCTGGAATAAAGGAGTTGGCCATTGGATTTACTCAAACTGCCAGCATCACGCTGCCAGCATCTTTTAATAGGAGGTCCCAATTCAGGGATTTCTGAAAAATAGCCCGTTGTGGGTTTTTTAATTGTAAATAAGGAGATAGTATGAAAAAATTCATACGAGCTATGGCGGCAACTGCTGTTATGGTAATGGTCGGCTTTGTCGGTCAGGCAATGGCAACCGAGTTGGTTGTTGTATCGTGGGGTGGTGCTTATACTGCCAGTCAGCAGAAAGCTTACCATGCCCCATATATGAAGTTAAATCCTGGCATCACTATCATCAATGATGATTCTGCCGGATCAGCGGTCGCAAAATTACGCGCGATGAGCCAAGCAGGTAATGTCACCTGGGACTTGGTTGATGCAGTTGCATCAGACACAATGATACTTTGTGACGAAGGCATTATTGAGGTTATCGATCACGACAGAGACTTGGCGCCAGCTCCGGACGGAACTCCGGCTTCCAAGGATTTTGGAGGTTTCATTGTTTCCGAATGCTTTGTTCCTCAGATTGTGTATTCGACGACTTTTGGTTACCGTAAAGACTTGGTTTCACGTCCGATGTCCAGTATTTGCGATATCTTCGATCTTAAGTCTTTTCCCGGTAAACGCTCTTTGGAGAAGAAGCCAATTAATAACTTGGAATGGGCACTGATCTGTGACGGTGTTGCTCCGGCTAAGGTTTATGATGTCTTGGGTACAAGTGCGGGAGTAGATCGTGCATTGGCGAAATTGGATACGATCAAAAGTCAAGTAGTCTGGTGGACTGCCGGAGCGCAAACTCCACAGTTATTGGCTGACGGCGAAGTTATTGTAGGTTCAACTTACAACGGTCGCCTATTTGCTTTGATCGAGGAGCAAAAGCAACCAGTAGCCATGCTCTGGGACTGGCAGGTGTTTGACCTTGACGGTTGGGTTGTTCCTAAAGGTACTAAAAACAAAGCTGAGGTCATGAAGTTTTTGCGTTTTGCAACCGATACTCAGCGTCTTGCTGACCAGGCCAAATTCATTTCATATGGCCCGACTCGTGCGTCTTCCGCACCTCTTGTAGGAAAACACGCAACTCTTGGAATCGAAATGGCTCCGCATATGCCGACTGATCCCAACAATGCAAAAACCACTCTGCTTTTCAACTATGAGTTCTGGGCAGACCATCGTGATGATCTTGATGCCAGGTTTAACGCTTGGTTGTTGAAGTAATCAACTGGTTGGTCAAATACGAATCTTTCGTAGGCCGGGTTGTCATTAGTGTAACCCGGCTTGTTCTCTCTCAATTTGTTGGATTACGCTACTCATTTAAATAGGTGCATAAAATTAATTTGACGACAGTATTTGCAGCTATCTTTAAATGAGAAGCTGAATTGGTTTACTTTGTTTTCTTACCTATTTGATGGAAATTTCCCAAGAAAAATCTGTTTTAGTTACCGCCGACGGTACTCCGCTCAAGATTAGCTTGGCGAGGGCACAACGTCGTAGTAAAATTGTTGCATTCTCAATGGTTTTACCTCTGCTGATTTTTATCCTGATTGCCTTTCTGATTCCAATTGCTGATATGCTGTCGCTATCAGTGGACAACTCAATTACAAAAGAAATTCTGCCAAAATCAGTAATAGCTTTACAAAACTGGGATGAAACTTCTGGAGAACTTCCGGATGAAGTAGTATTTGCTGCAATGGTTGAAGAAATTAAAAAAGCAAAAATCGCAAGAAAACATACTAGAGTCGGGCAACGCCTGAACTATGAAAGCTCTGGATTTTCCAGCTTGTTCCGGAAAGCTGGACGAAAAGTGAAAATAATCAAAAAACCACCCTACAAAGAAGCCCTTATTAAATCTGATAAACGCTGGGGGCAAATATATACATGGCAGGTAATTAAGCAATTTTCAACCGAATACACTGATGGTTACTACCTTGCTGCATTGGATTTCAAACGAAATCCTACAACAGGCAAAGTTGAATCTCTTCCAGGCAAAGAAAGCATTTATCTAAAACTTTTTTGGAGAACAATGCTTTTGAGTTCTCTGATTACATTTTTGACTTTTATCATTGGTTTCCCTTTGGCTTATATGCTGGCCACAGTGTCTACACGTTTGAGTAATATTCTAATTATTTTTGTACTCCTGCCATTTTGGACTTCACTCCTTGTGCGGACCACTTCCTGGATTGCTCTTTTACAGCAAGAAGGGGTAATCAATGATTTTCTGGTATTAGTGGGAATAATCAACAATGACGGTCGGTTGGCGATGATCCATAATGCTACTGGTACTGTGGTAGCCATGACGCACATTCTGTTGCCTTTTATGATTTTACCTTTGTTCAGTGTAATGAAAACAATTCCGAAATCTTATGTACGTGCAGCGGTTTCCCTGGGGGCGCATCCATGGAAGGCTTTTTGGAAAGTTTATTTCCCCAATACTGGTCCTGGCATAGGTGCAGGTTCAATTTTAGTTTTCATCATTGCAATTGGTTACTACATTACTCCGGCATTGGTGGGAGGAAGTTCAGGGACATTTATCAGTAACAGGATTGCTTATCATATTTCAAGTTCTCTTAACTGGGGATTGGGATCAGCATTAGGAGTTATTTTACTGGGAATCGTATTAGCCTTATTTATGCTCTATGATCGAATCGTTGGAATTGACAACATGAAGTTAGGTTAATTATGAGTTCTTTGCCTCCATATTTAAGTATTCCGGAAAGAATCTGGCACTATACATTTTGGGTGATATGCGGTGCCGTGCTGTTTTTTCTGATTTTTCCGCTGCTTGTAATTACACCACTTTCTTTTAATGCGGTTCCGTTTTTTACTTTCACGAAGGAAATGCTGGCTTTTGATCCTGCAGGCTATTCTCTAGTTTGGTACGAAGAGTTTTTTACCAGCTTGAACTGGCAGGGAGCCATCCGTAACTCAGTCATCATTGCCTTTTTTTCTACAATCATTGCAACTTTCCTGGGAACTTTGGCTTCATTAGGACTTTCCCGTCCAAATATGCCATATCGGACTTTATTGATGAGTCTTTTGATTTCACCAATGATTGTTCCTCTCATTATAGCTGCTGCCGGGATGTTCTTCTTTTACAGCCGTATTGGCTTGCAGGGGACTCATTTAGGTGTGATTTTAGCTCATGCAGTACTCGGTACACCATTCGTTGTTATCACTGTTACCGCTACCTTAACTGGATTTGACAATAACTTGATTCGTGCCTCTCAAAGTTTAGGAGCCTCGCCCACGACAACTTTTTTCAAAGTCATTGTACCTTTGATTACTCCAGGAGTTATTTCCGGAGCTCTTTTTGCTTTTGTTACTTCTTTTGATGAAGTAGTGGTTGTACTTTTCGTTGGTTCATATAGACAACGCACGATACCATGGCAAATGTTTTCCGGAATTCGCGAACAAATAAGCCCCACAATTCTTGCAGCAGCAACTTTATTGATTATCGTCACTATTGCGCTTTTAACTACACTCGAATTGTTGCGCCGTCGTACAGAACGCCTACGGGGTGTTACGCCTTCCTAATTAAGAAACTTCAATAAATATATTTTAGTTTCAGAATATTTTAAAATAAGTTCCCTTATTTAATGCTTCCATTGAAGCAATGTTTCCTATGAAGGCAATGACCCTGTTATCAAGGCTGGAGAAAGTGCTGTTGCAGGTCTTGCAGTACTTATCTGCTGTTCCAAACAACAGGAATTGCGCATGAAACTTGGCTTAGATGAAACTTCCCGTGTTTTGCTAATTGGTTCCGAAGGAGTTACTGATACCGAAACATTTAACCAGATCATAAAAGGAGGCAAAAATGATGGATAGCCCTGTTCGAGGTTTTCCTGTTAGTGAGTTCGAGGCTCGTCTAAAACGAGTACAAAAACTGATGGCAGCAGAAGATTTAGCTGGGATTTTGCTAATGACAGAACCTGAAGTTCGTTATTTCAGCGGATTCCATACGCAGTTTTGGCAAAGCCCAACGCGCCCCTGGTTTCTTTTCATTCCTGCTGATAAAAAACCTATTGCCGTTATTCCAGAAATTGGCGCGGCACTGATGCGTAAAACCTGGATCGAGGATATTCGGACATGGGGTGCACCCTGGCCAAAAGATGACGGTATCACCCTGTTGCTTGATTTGCTTGAGCCACTGTCTATACGAGGTTCACGACTGGGCATCATGAAAGGCCACGAAACAAGTTTGCGAATGCCTCTTGGAGATTACGAAAGCTTGATGTCTGGATTGCCGGGAATGGAGCTGGTTGATGCTACAGATATTCTGCGCAGTTTGCGAATGGTGAAATCAGAAGCAGAAATTGAGAAAATTTCACATATTTGCAACATTGCCTCGCGGACCTTTGAGCGTGCAAACGAGATATTTTACAAAGGTCAACCGCTTGCTGAAGCCTTTCGCGCTTTCCGCATGGAATGCCTGGCACAAGGGGCGGATGATGTCCCATATTTGGCAGGAGGAGCAGATCAAGGCGGTTATCGCGATATAATTTCACCACCTTCACAGAGGCCGTTACAGTCAGGAGATATTTTGATGTTAGACACAGGCGCAACATTTGACGGTTATTTTTGTGACTTTGATCGTAATTTTTCCATAGAGCAATCCGACGACTTGTCGCACCAAACCTATGATATACTGTGGCGTGCAACAGAAGCGGGTATGACCGCCGCAAGGCCGGGAACTACCTGTCGCGAGTTATTTCATTCGATGCAAAGTGTTATTGCTGAAATTGATGTTCAGGGAGGTGAGGTTGGCCGATATGGCCATGGTCTTGGAATGCAACTCACGGAATGGCCTTCTCATGCGGATTTTGATGAAACTGTTTTAGAGGAAAATATGGTAATCACACTAGAGCCGTCACTAAATTATGGAGATGGACTTATTATGGTGCATGAAGAAAACATCGTTGTGCAAAATGGTGCTCCACGACTCTTATCTATGCGTGCTGCACCAGAACTGCCAATTATCGGTGGGAGATGAAAATTATTTAGACATTAAAACAAATGGTGTCATATGTCCCATGCGGCAGGAACTTGAGTCCTAAATTAAACTTGTGCCATCTGGTGTGTATCTAATAATATTTTATAGGAGAATGGTAATATGAATCATACAGAACCGAAAGTAAGCGCAACAATAGATTTATTGGCAGACGGCAAGCACCACGGACATTTAATTATCCCACATTCCCGCAACGAGTCTGGCTGGGGGGCGGTGCATCTACCGATCGTTTCGATCCGGAACGGTGCAGGGCAGACGATGCTTCTAACCGGCGGCAATCATGGAGACGAATACGAGGGACCGATCGCCCTGATGAAACTGGCTAGAACTCTCGAAGCCGGGGGAATAAGAGGTCAGGTGATCATCATTCCAGCACTGAACTTTCCCGCTGTTTTGACCGGTAGTAGGCTGTCACCGATTGACGGAGTTAACATGAACAGGGCTTTTCCGGGTAGACGTGACGGCTCAGTTTCCTTGATGATCGCTCATTTCGTTCACCATAAAATCCTGCCATTGGCCGATGTCGTTCTCGATATCCATTCCGGTGGAAAGACTATGATGTTTTCTCCTTTCGCCTGTTATCACCGGATTCCTGATGCCGAAGTCATGGAACGGGCGAAACAGGCGATGCTGGCTTTCGGAGCTCCTATCAGTCTGGAGCTTGTTGAACTGGACTCCGAAGGCATGCTCGATACAGAGGTTGAGGAGATGGGCAAGATCTTCGTCGGCTGTGAACTCGGTGGCGGAGGAACGTCTACACCGGAAACAGTGTTGATCACTGAAATCGGAGTTAGGAACTTGCTGGCACATTTTGAGATCATCGACGAAAAGCCTCTAAGCTGCGAGGATAGGGGACTTCCGCCGACCAGATTGATGCACATGCCGGATTCAGACTGCTATTTAATCAGCAACGATGCCGGTATTTATGAGACGTTGATCGATCTGGATGAGCCCGTCAAGAAGGGCGATGCCGTTGGCCAAGTCCATTTCCCGGAAAAACTGGAACTTCAACCTGTCGTTTACTGTGCTGGTCGTGACGGAACCTTGATCGGACGTACCCACAAGGCACTGGTCGGAATCGGTGATTTCCTGGGGATGATTGCCACCGAGATGTGAGCTAGCGATGTGGTGTTTTGCGTTCTATCGAAATTTTGAACAACTTGAATAAAATTATGCAAACCTGTTTTCGTCATCAATCAGGAACAAATGTAGCGTTGTCTACGCCGTGCCTGAATCGAAGATGACCTGAGGGGTTTCGGACAAATATTTTCGAAAGCTGGCGTAACTTTGTGGCCGCAAATTTAAACTAAATTTAAAGTAGTAAAATAATGGCAAAAATCTTAACAGAAGAACAAATTCAGCAATACCATCAAAATGGTTTTGTTTCGCCGATTCGCGTCATGTCAGAAGAAGAAGCGTACTCAATAAAGGCAAAAATTGAAGAAGCTGAAAAAAAGTTTCCTGAAGATTTCAATCCAGAAAAGCGTAATAATTTACACCTCACTTTTATGGTACTGGATGAATTGGCTCACAACAATGTTATTGTGGACGCAGTAGAAGATTTGATAGGCCCGGATATTTCCTTATGGTCCTCTGTTATGTTTATCAAAGATGCTTCGACTAATCACTTTGTGAGCTGGCATCAGGATGCAACCTATATGGGAATGAATAGTAGTGATTTCCTCACGCCCTGGTTTGCATTAACTCCGAGCACTATAGAAATGGGGTGTATGTCGATGATCCCAGGCAGTCACAAGCAAAGTATTCGCAAACATGAAGACACATTTGCTGAAAATAACATTTTAACACGGGGGCAAGTTGTCAAAGATGTTGATAAATCAAAGGCTGTTGATTTGATCCTGAAACCTGGAGAAATGTCAATTCACCATGGTGCAGCCATTCATGGTTCAAAGCCAAACAAAAGCAAGCAAAGAAGAATAGGCTTTTCTCTACAATCATATATGACACCCAGTGTAGAACAAATTGTTGGCAAAAATATTTGGATGCACATACGCGGCAAGAAAAGACAAGATCGTGATGGTATGAGATTGTATCGGCCTCAATATGATATGGATAGCCGCTCAGTTTCCCAGCGAAAATTTGCTGATGAAAATTACTCACACATTCTATATAATGGATCTAAGATTAAGCGTAAATATTAGTATTTTGTTTTGTTCTCAAACAAGTAATAAATCCATGAAAACTCCTAAACTCCCCTTAATCATTGACGGACTCCAGTACAACAACTGGTCAGAGGATATTTTCCGAGAGATGAACGAAGGCGGAGTAGCGGCTGTGCATGTGACAATCTGTTACCATGAGGATTTTCAGGAGATGGTAGAGAATGTGATCGCCTGGAACCGACTTTTTGAGCTGCATTCCGAGTTGATATTTCAGGGACGCTGCGCTGAGGATGTGCTGAAAGCGCAGAAAGAGGGGCGAACAGCAATTATCTTTGGTTTCCAGAATTGCTCTCCAATTGAGGATGATATTGGTTTAGTTGAAATTTGTCATCAACTTGGCGTACGTTTTATGCAGCTTTCTTACAACAATCAAAGTCTGCTGGCAACAGGCTGTTATGAAGATGACGATTCCGGAATAACCAGGATGGGGCGTCAAGTGATCAAGGAAATGAACAGGGTTGGACTGGTTGTTGACATGAGCCATTCTGCGCGTCGTTCTACTCTTGAGGCTATCGAAATTTCAGCACGACCAATTGCCATTACTCATGCTAACCCTTTTTTCTGGTGTGAGGCGCTGCGAAACAAGACTGATGACGTCTTAAAAGCTATAGGGAAAAGTGGTGGAATGCTCGGTTTTTCAGTGTATCCGCATCATTTGAAAGATAAATCAGCGTGTTTGCTGGAAGATTTCTGCGGCATGATTGCGAGGACTGCGGAAATGATAGGAGTTGAAAGGATCGGCATTGGCAGTGATCTATGTCAAAACCAGCCTGACAGCGTGGTTGAGTGGATGCGTAACGGTACCTGGAGCAACGAAAGGGATTTCGGTGAAGGGTCTGCGGAGCTGGCCGGTTTTCCGGAACAGCCGGAATGGTTTCGCGACAATCGTGATTTTGAAAATATTTTCAGTTGTTTGAGAAAAACAGGTTTTTCTGAAAATGAAGTAGAGCGAATTGCCGGGCTTAACTGGCTTGAATTTTTTGAAAAATCTTTTGGTCCGTAAAAGAAACGATGAAAGCCGAGATGCCTGAGCCAACCCATGTTGTTTCAAAAGGAATGCGTTCTCCTGAAAAGGTAATGCGTTTGTCCAGAATGGGTTCCTCTTTTCAGACGCGCCTTAGTTTTATGCGCAGTCTGACCCGTAGAATCTCAAAAGAAAAATGGAAATTTGAGAAATTGCGTTTTGAAGTCGATGAGAAAGGTTATGGAACTTCGGTTTATGTTGTCCACACTCCGGAGCGTACATATTCACTGATAACGTTTACAAATGAAATTGCCCCGGAGCAACGCACTGACCGTGTGGTAGCTGAGGTATGGGACGCAACCTTCAATCTTTTCGATGGCATTCCAACTGAGGCGGACATAAAAAGACTCTCTGAAAACACTCCAAAACAAGAGGCTGGTCGATTCAGCCCCAGTGAACTGGTGCTGGCGCGTGCCAATAAAAGTTTGCGCCTGTTTGAACATGTTGCTTCGAGGTTGTCTGAGGGAAAGCAGCCAGATATCGAGCTATTGGCTTCTGTCGGTTATCTGATGCGTACTACAGCGGTTTATGGCAGTGGAAAATTCGGTTGCGCTGACAGGGAAAAAATATCCAATCGCTCGGAAACGCGCGGATCTTTTCAGGTAGAATTGCTCACGGTTTATCTTTTCCGCTGGTTCACTATAGAACTGGTTGAATATGTTGCAAGACAACGTGGTGGACGAAAGGCTGTCAGTTTAAATCCGGAAATCAGTAAATTTCTAGGAATAGGAAATGCCACCGGTTTGGGCATGGCTCCGTTTCTGATAAAACATCCAGTGTTGATCCATAAATGGGTTTTAGCACGCGAAACTGCTCTTTCCAGAGTTGTTGCTCTTGAATCACATACTCCGGAATCCTTGTCCTTATTTAGGAAATTTATGTTTCAGGCAACTCAACACATTGCTGAGTGGAATGTTGAGGATGAACAACAAACTTCTCGAATAATAAAAACACGTGAAGACCTTAAGCAGTTGTCTAACTGGTTTGCGAATGAAGAAAATATTAAACAGCCACTTATCTGGGAGAGGATATTACGCTTTGCAGAAGCCAACTTTTCGCTTGAAGGTCAGGAGTTGACAGTCTCACTATTACTGGAATCGCACGGGAAACTTGTAGATGAGTTAGCAGATGATATGCAAACTTCCACTGGGATAGAACTTGAGCCGTCAATGAGCCTCAATCAGTTGGGAGAATTGCTGCAGAAATCATTTAACTGGGCGTTGGAAATTGACTTCGATGATCCGGAAAAACAACGTCGTTTTTGGTACTATTCCGAAGAAAAACTGGAACCACGTTTTGGAGACAGATATGCTGATCCGGGGGCAGAACAGGAAATGCCGCTTGCTGTAGGACGTGATGTTTTCCTGCTTAACAAAAAAATTAAGAGCGTTACCGATGATATTTCTGTAGGCACGTTTGTTCAAAATCATCCGGAATTCCGTAATATTGTCCGCAGAGTGCAGACAGTTGTACGTTTTCCGTATGCAGAAATAAGGGATAACATTGTGGACGCCGAGATGCGTCCCATCGATCTATTGCGTTTTAAACTGGCTTTTTTTGGAGCCTCTAAATTTGATCCAAAATCAGAGTTATGGACACGTATTACCTTATTTCAGGGTGCTCCTCTTCCAGATCAATTTGTTGGTAACGATTCAGACGAATGGGCTTTTCCGTTCTGTCCGGATATCGTGGCAGCATGAAATCTCCTGAAATCGTCCTATCTCTTAATGAAATAATGTTTTACTTTACCAGAGCAGCGGTAGGAGCAGGACTGTCTTTTGGTTTGGCAGAGGATTTTGGGCGTTCCTCCGTTTGGATTGCAGCCAGTGGTCTTGATCCAGCCAGAATTACTTCAAAAACTCTAAAGTCTCTTGATGAAGCTCAAAGCAGTCTCTGTGCAAGTCAAACTGAGATTGGCGCTGAAACTGTACTGACGCCTTCCGGAGGGAAACAACTTTCAGCACTTTTTGCTGGACCTTCAGTTTGTGACTGGATTTTAGAAAAAAAAGCGGTTTCAGACAAAACTCAGCATTTTGTCGTAGAAAAAGTTGATCACCCTTTTCTGATAGCAGCGGCTGTTGGAGCTTTAAAATCCGGAAATTGGGAGATTTGCTGGCAGGATTCCGGAGGCACTCTCTGTAATGTTTTGACAGGTCAGCATGGAAACTGGAAAACTTCATTGGAAGGAAATGAGATTTTTCAACAGCACAGTCCAGCGGATGTGTCGATCAAATCTGCGGAAAGTAGTTTGTTCAGTTCTAAAAAGTGGATTGAGAAAACCACATATTCTGAGAAAAACAGGCAAGATGTTTTGGAATCAGGAGTACCATTATACGAAGCCTGGCCGATAATCCATAAATTATTTTCTCGCTGCCTGGTTCCTTCCACCGAGGAGTCGCACAAGTCAGGTGCCGGAGCCGGTTTGGTGGATACGGATTAAAAACTAATTGCACTAAAACATAACTTTCAGCTCTATGGTCTTTACTGTAGTAATTGCTTTAGTTATGATTGATATGCAGACAGTTTGTTATGACTTCTTAAATTTCCCTTAATTTTTCATTATATAGGTACTTACTAGATCAGATGTCCAAAAAATACTATTATTCATGGAAGGAATGCCTGATCGATATTCAGAAAATTGCAAGGCAGGTTTCTTTGTCCGACTTTAACCCGGATGTTATTGTTGGAGTTTCAAGAGGCGGGCTTGTTCCTGGTGTTGCCCTCAGTCACTGGTTTCAATTGCCGATGGTTCCAATTCAAACAGCACTGAGAGATTTTCCAACCTGGGTAAAATATAAACCTGAGCAAGCACACAAAAAAGTACTGATTGTGGATGATGTTTGTGATGGAGGCGAAACATTCCACAAAATTCATGAGGAAATCAAAGAATTTTGCCAGGAACCACAGTTTGCCTCCCTCTGGTGGAACAATGAATGTGATTTTACGCCGCATTTTTTCGCCAGAGAAGTAGCCAAAGACAGTGAAAACCTCTGGATTCATTTCCCCTGGGAATTTGAAAATACTCAACAATACATAACGGATTAAATATGCATATAGAAAATGAAGTCAAATATGATTTTTCAGACGTGCTGATTAAACCGAAGCGCAGCTACTATACTTCCCGAAAAGAGGTTGATCTGGAAAGGGATTTCAAATTTAAGTGGTCCAATCTGTCCTGGAAAGGAGTCCCGATTGTTGCGGCAAATATGGATACTGTAGGAACAATCGGTTCGGCTGAAGTCCTAAGCAAACACAAAGTACTGACCTGTTTGCATAAATTTCATACTGCGGATGAATTACTTAAAATATCCAGTGGTATAAAGAAAAATGTCGCAATTACTATAGGAGTCGCAGAAGGTTTGCAGACACTGTATGATCTTGGTGAGCAAATAAAAGATTTTAATTTTATCTGTATTGATGTAGCCAACGGTTACACCGAACAGTTTTGTGATTTTATTAAACTGGCACGCTCTGAGTTTGAAAACAAAATAATTATTGCCGGCAATGTTTGTACGCCGGAAATGACGGAACAGCTTATTTTGTCAGGTGCAGATATCGTTAAAGTTGGGATTGGAGGGGGCTCTGCATGTATTACCAGAAATGTGGCCGGAGTCGGGATTCCTCAGTTAAGTGCAGTTATCGAGTGTTCTGATGCAGCGCACGGAATTGGCGGGATGGTCATGTCAGACGGCGGTTGTACTTGTTCCGGTGACATTAGTAAAGCCTTTGGAGCAAATGCCGATTTTGTGATGCTGGGCGGCTTGTTTGCCGGTCATGATGAGAATAGTGAGACTATTACGGAAAATAAAATTTCAGGAGAAAAAACAGTAGAGTTTTACGGAATGGCCAGCAGTACTGCGTTGGAAAAATATTACAGTGATAACAAAAGGAAGGATTATAAGGCGAGTGAAGGCAAACTTGTATCAATACCTTACAAGGGGACATTGGAAAACACCTTACTAGATCTTTTAGGAGGTGTCCGGAGTACATGTACATATATTGGTGCAAAAAAAATCAAGGACATCTCAAAATGTACTACTTTTGTTTGTGTTAATCACCAGATAAATAATATTTATACATAGGATCTGACAGAAAAAGATTGGTTATGAATCAACTTATTTCAATTCAAAACGGCAGGAAACAATCTCCAATATTTTCTGCAGCTGAAATGGAAAACCGTTTGGCTAAATTGCGGACTCAGATGGCTGCAGAAAATATAGATGCAGTTATTTTTACTTCAATTCATAATATCAATTATTACAATCATTTCGTTTACTGCTCTTTCGGACGACCATACGGATTGGTGGTGACACAGCATAAGCTTAAGTCAATTACTGCAAATATTGACGGAGGACAGCCTTGGCGTCGGGGTTTTGGGGAGAATGTTATTTTTACCGACTGGGAAAAGGATAATTATTTCAAGGCTATGCAACAGGAAGTAACGAATTCAGGGAGAGTTGGGATAGAGTATGATCACATCAATCTGGAAAACCTGAAGAAACTTCAGGACGCTTTGTCTGAAGCAGAACTTGTGGACATTTCAAAAATGACCATGCGGCAGCGGATGGTAAAATCTGCAGAAGAAATAGAATTGATCCGCAATGGTGCACAGGTAGCGGATATCGGAGGAGCGGCCTGTGTGGAGGCGATTGGGGAGAGGGTTCCGGAATACGAAGTAGCTTTGCACTCCACTCAAGCGATGGTTCGCGAAATTTCCAGACGCTATCCTGAAAGTGACATAATGGATACCTGGACCTGGTTTCAGTCTGGAATCAACACGGATGGTGCTCACAATCCCGTCAGTACACGTAAAATACAAAAAGGGGATATTCTTAGCCTTAACTGTTTTCCTATGATTGGAGGCTATTACACTGCTTTAGAGAGGACTTTATTTTTTGATCATGCATCAGACCGTCATTTGGAAATATGGGATGTCAATGTCGAGGTCCATCGGCGTGGCTTGGAACTGATTCGTCCGGGAGCGCGCTGTTGTGATATTGCAGAGGAACTGAATGAGATATTCAGCAAACATGATTTGCTGCAATACCGAACCTTTGGATATGGACACTCCTTCGGAAGTCTTTCTCACTATTATGGACGTGAAGCCGGGCTTGAACTGCGTGAAGATATTGAAACAGTGCTCGAACCGAACATGGTCGTCTCAATAGAACCTATGGTGATGCTTCCGGAGACTTTGCCTGGAGCCGGAGGATACCGCGAACATGATATTCTTGTTGTGACGGAAGATGGTGCAGAAAATATCACGGCTTTCCCTTTTGGTCCGGAACACAATATTATCCGCTAATTCAAACAGTTTCTAGAGAAATTCTGCTAGGGACTTTCCGCTGACGGTTATAGTTGAGTGTTCATCTTCAGTCACTAATTTTGAATCGCCGGAAACATGAGTTTCTTGAGGGCGTGTTTTTATCAATGCTTCAGGACGTCTTTTCCAAATTGTCAGGATCAGGAAATAGCCTGTCATTCCACCCATCATTAGAATTCCGGCCACAACAATTTTGGAGTCCACTCCCAACTCGGCTACCATCCACAATGCCGGCAGGAATCCGCCTACAGGGTATTGCTCAGCATTATTTGCATTGATCAGCAGCATACTGATTACTGAAAAGACTGTACCTGTTCCTGCACCAATCAAAAAAATGTTAAAGGTTTCCATAAAATTTCAAAAAAACGTGTTTAAAAACTCATATATAAAAATAACAACAACTACAATAAATTCAAGATAAAACAATTTACTGCAAAAGTAAATTTTCAAGTTGTTTAATTTTAACAGTTGTAGCTCTAACGATACAAAATGATACTAAATACAGCAGGACTTAATTTGATTTCAGTCAAAGTATTTTGTATACTGAAACAGTATTTTATCATCAAAAAACAGCATATTTTTACACAACAAATTTATGATTCTTGAAATTAAGGGACTTGATAAGTCTTTTCCACAGGCCGGTCATGGCCAAATCGAAGTTCTGAAAAACTTAAATCTTGAAGTTCATGAAGGAGAGACGGTAGCGGTTGTTGGACAATCCGGATGCGGAAAATCCACGTTATTGTCTCTGCTGGCTGGACTTGACCGTCAAACTTCCGGATCACTGCGTATACGTGGTATGGAAATTTCTGAAATGAGTGAGGTGAAACTGACTCAATTTCGTGCTGAAAACATCGGGATAATTTTTCAGCAGTTTTATTTAATGCCGCACCTGACTGCATTGGAAAATGTCAGCCTGCCTTTGGAAATGTTTGGGCAAGAAGATAGTATAGAACGCGCACAAGAGGCTCTGCTGCAAGTGGGACTTGCGGAGCGGGAAAAACATTTTCCACATCAACTCAGTGGTGGAGAATCACAAAGGGTGGCCATTGCCAGAGCCCTTTATCGCAACGCCCCGGTCTTATTGGCAGATGAACCCATCTCCGCACTGGACGGCCCCATGGCGCATCACGTTATGCAATTGCTGCGAGATCGCTTCAAAACCAGTGTTATCGCTCTTCACGATGTGGAAATGGCGATGAAGTACTGTAACCGCATTGTTGGCATACAGAATGGGCAGGTCGCCCTTGATGAGCCTACTGACCAATTGGCGGCCGCAGACATCATGTCGCTGTATTAGGATCTGTCGAGCGATGCTCTCCTACCCAACTGTTCGCACCAGCCTGATCTTTCTTGCTATTGCGCTTGTGGGGCTCCTGTTTGCCGATATTGCGATCACCGCAAACAATCCCTGGCGGGATCTGGGCAACTTTTTCCTGGGTGTACTCACTCCGAACTTTTTCAGCAGCGAAGGTCTTCTTACCGCCTTATTGCGAACAGTGGCCTTCGCCTTTGTTGGGGTGACCGTTGGCGGGGTTTGCGGATTTTTTCTGGCTCTGGCGTACCGATTCCTCCCGGTGCGGGTGTTTTGTGCTTTCATCAGGGCGATTCATGAGCTCTTTTGGGCTCTTATTTTTTTGCAGTTTTTCGGTTTCCACCCCCTGACGGGCGTGTTGGCGATCGCGATACCTTATTCCGGCATCTTCGCCAAGGTTTACTCCGAGATTCTCGAGGAAGCTGACCCGGAACCGGGCAGGCTCTTGCCACCGGGAACAGGAACTATCGCGGCGTTTCTGTATACAGGATTCCTGATTGCTGGGTCCAGTTGAGAACCTACACCGCCTATCGCCTGGAGTGCGGGCTGCGTTCGAGTGCCATACTCGGATTTGTGGGCCTGCCAACTCTGGGGTTTTATCTGGAAACCTCTTTTTCCCAGGGGATGTACTCCGACGCCGGCGCAATGTTGATCCTCTTTTACGTGCTCATTGCCACAATTCCACTATGGGTAAGACCCAAGTTGTTACCCGTGTATATCGTGGG
>LSNO01000144.1 GCA_002082305.1 SAR324 cluster bacterium SAR324-CTD7B | reverse complement strand
CCTTTTTCTCTGATTAATGAATACATTGTGATTAACACACTTGATCGATTCAGAATATTATAGTCATCATCTCGATTTATCATGTATGTTATTGTTTTATAATATTCAACTACAAAATTATAATTAATTACTTCACGATTTTGTAATTCTTTAATGAATCTTTTTACTCGTAATAATTGTTTTTTATCTAAAACATCACAAAATGTTAACTTTGATTTCAATTCATCGATATCTTGAAATGTAAATAGATCATCTATATTTTCTTCGACTGAGTGATTATCTAACTCGATTTTGATTGTTTTCTTTTTCATATTCTTTTTTCGATTATGAGTTTAATAAATGTGAAGAACTTTCTCATCACAGATTTTAGACATAAGTGTCTGTAGTCGTTTAAAACACTTAAACGACAATAAAATAAAAAATGAATTATAAAAGAGAATCTTGAAGAGATCGAAACGAAATTGTTTCGTAATTGAAGACTTAAAGAAGACTTACTAATTATTTTTTATATGTAATGTTATTATAACACGGAAATCGTATTTGTCAATAGATTCAACATATTGATATTGTTAATGAATAATCAACATAAATTCTATCAGATGTGTTGTTGAACTAACACATCTGACTGTTCTGATTCTACTACAAATTCATCATCAATCGTCTTATAAAAAGAGAATAAAATCTTTTCTTATTCTCTACTTATAGTATAACACAAAACGGTCAGAAAGTCCAGTGTTTATAGAATCTATTTTGTTAATATTAATCTATAAAATCAAAGACTTATAAGGCAATTTTAATCAAATTAAAAGGTCTATAATTACAGTATTTTGAAGAGAATTCTGGTAAACAATTGATGTTTTTCGTGGATGATAGTAAACTGGTCTCACTTTGAGATTAGAAACAGTCTCACGTTTAGACAGAGAGTTCAGGTAAGTTGTTAGACACAGTTTATAACTCTATGTTATTACAGTAGAATAATTTTCACATGGTCGTGGGATAATGACTAGTCGTGAATCCAGTCGCTCCGACCACCTGCCTGATGCATACTTCAACATAAATCCCGTCTAATTTGGTTAAAACAAACTGAGGGTTTTCTGTTATTACGCTGCCTGTCGTAATTAGGGCTTGCGGATTAGTGATATTATTCAATAAAATCAATATGTAATTATTCGATATTGAATGTCATGTGCAATGGTTTCTCCTGAACCCACATAAAAGACATGCACATCCGTTGCTTGAGTACCTCATCATGCAAACTGTTTTCACTGGGATGTGACGCTGCTTTAGATTCTTCTCCATTGTCATTAAGGGCGAAGTGCTGCGTGGAGCAGGAATGACAAAAGAAATACTTTTTCAGTGAAACTTAATTTTATAATACAAAATATTTTCAATTCTGAATTGGAACAGTAAATAATGAAACGTACCGAAAACCTGAATCTTGTTGACATTTCACCATTAACTTCACCAAAAAATCTTAAAGAACTTTTACCGGTTTCAAAGACTGCAGCAGAAACTGTAATTCAAGCTAGAAATTCGATAAAAAGTATTCTGACTGGTGAAGACCGGCGTTTACTGGTTATTGTTGGTCCCTGCTCTATTCATGATCCGGAGGCAGCACATGACTATGCCTTACGTCTGAAGAAACTTGCTGCTGAAGTTTCTGACACAATTCTGATTGTGATGCGTGTCTATTTTGAAAAACCAAGGACGACGGTCGGCTGGAAAGGCTTGATCAATGATCCGGAACTTAACGGAAGCCACAAAGTAAATGAAGGAATAGAGCTTGCGCGTAGGATTTTGTTGGAAATCAACAATCTCGGCCTGCCGTGCGCTACTGAAACTCTTGATCCTATCACACCACAATATATGGCAGATTTGATTTCCTGGAGCGCAATCGGAGCACGTACAACTGAATCTCAGACACACCGTGAAATGGCAAGTGGTTTGTCGATGCCGGTCGGTTTTAAAAATGGAACTGACGGTGGCTTGAATGTGGCTCTCAATGCAATGAAATCTGCTTTGCAGCAACATCATTTTCTCGGAATCAATAATGATGGTGTTTCCTCTGTCATCCAAACTTCAGGTAATCAAAATGTTCACCTGGTTTTACGTGGCGGAAACAACGGACCAAATTACGATGCAGTTTCAGTCCACATTGCTGCAGATGCACTTGCTTCAGGAGGCTTGCCCAAAGCCATCATGATTGACTGCAATCATGCAAATTCCGGAAAAGATCCTTTCCTGCAGGAACTGGTACTGAGAAACACAATTCTTCAAATTAAAGACGGCGACAATTCCATCATTGGAACAATGATCGAAAGTAACATTAACGGCGGGAACCAGCCAATTTCAGCAGAAATGAAGTATGGTGTTTCTGTAACAGATGCCTGCCTGGATTGGGACAACACTCGGAGAATATTACTGGATGCACACCAATCTCTGAAAAACGGCAGCTGAAATTTTATTGCTATTGCAGACTAAAATCACTATAAATAAAATTATCGGCAAAAGATGTGACTATTGAGCAATGGACAATAGAACGAATTTTGAATTGGACACAGGGCCATTTTGAAAAAGTACGTCCGGACTCTCCACGCCTGGATGCTGAACTGCTACTTGCCTATGTGCTTGACTGTCCCCGTTTGGATCTTTATCTTCGGGCAGACCAACCTTTGAACGAGAAAGAACGTGGTGCGTACCGGGAACTGGTTCAGCAACGTGCTGCAGGTTGTCCTATTGCATATTTGACAGGAGAAAAGGATTTCTGGTCCTTGACACTTGAAGTAAGCAAAGCAACCCTAATTCCACGTCCGGATACAGAAACACTGGTAGAAACTTCAGTAGAGAAAATCCTGAAATGGCAACAAACCCATCCCGAAGCAACTTGCAATATTGCTGAACTCGGAACAGGAACAGCCGCAATACCTCTGGCTCTTTGTGCTGAACTCCAAAACCTGAATATTATATCTGTAGACTGTTCTGCAGAGACATTAACAGTTGCAGCCCGAAATTTAGAGCGTTATCAAAATTTGCTTGCTCCACGTAACAACAGTCTGAAGCTTGTAGAGAGTGACTTATTTTCTGCAATTGAACCTGCTGCAAATCTTGATTTTATAATCAGCAACCCGCCTTACATTCCCACTGAAACCATTTCGACTTTGCAGGTTGATGTTTGTCAATATGAACCCAGTATTGCGTTGGACGGTGGTCCTGACGGCTTGTTTTTTTACAAGTATCTGCTCAAAACTGGTCCAAGTCTGCTTAAAAAAAGTGGTGAAATGATTTTGGAAATAGGCTTTGACCAGCAAGTTGAATTGACAGAACTGCAGGACGATTTCCCAGAATGGACTTCCTCTACTTTCCTTCCGGATCTCCAGGGAAATATCCGCGTCTGCTGTTTGCAACTGGAGTGTTAGCGGACCCCCATCAATTCAGTTGATATTTCAGGTGTTTTTCCGGCAATCAAATCCGCAGTAATACGGGCCGTACCGCAGGACATGGTCCAGCCCAAATGCCCGTGTCCGGTATTGTAAAATAAATTTGAATGTCGTTCTTTTCCCAGAATTGGTGTACCTTCCGGTGTCATAGGTCGAAATCCGGACCAGAATTCTGCTTTGTCATAATTTCCTGCATTTGGAAAAAGTTTTTTTGAAGTACTCAGAATGTGTTCAAAATCTTCTGGAGTATGTCCTATGTCGTATCCGGTAAATTCTGAAACAGAACTAACCCTGAAATGATTTCCCATTGGTGCAAACCCCAATAAATCTTCTTCATGCAGTCCTCCAATCCTGGGTGGAGTATGACCCTTTTCTACTGGAATTGTAATCGAGTACCCCTTGACCGGACAGACAGATATCCGAACTCCCAGGGAAGTACGTACCAGCAATGGACTCCAGGCACCAAGACAAAGTACATAATTATCTGCAGTGAAAACGCCGCGGTCGGTTACTACCCGTTTGATTTTGGTCCCGGATGCTTCAAGACGCTCAATTGCAACTCCGGACTCAAAAGTTCCGCCCATTCCCCTGCAGAACTCCATCAATTGTTCTGTAAAAATTTTGGAGTCTCCGGATTCATCTGTAGGAGAAAACACTCCACCCGCAATCTGATCTTTTGAATCCTTCAACTCCGGAATAATCTCCAGTGCGCGTTCTTTTTCAACGGTCTCCAGTGTCTGTCCAATCTCCTGCAGTAAACGAACGTGTGAACTACTTGCAGCCATTGCTTGCGAATTTCGATAAAGATAAATCAGGCCATTTGCATTTCGTTCATATTGGATGTTTGTTTCCTCTACAACTTCTTTCAATTTTTTTTGAGAATATGAAGAAATTCTATGTTTTGCCAAAGAATTCCTTTTGGCTTTGTATTCAGTACATTGAAACAGAAATTTCAAACCCCAGCGAATAAATTGCGGATCTGCCTGAAACTTCATCCGGAAAACCGGATCTTGATGAAACAGCGAGTTAAACCAGATTTTGAGAGCCTTGGGTGAGCCCCAGGCAATGGAATGTCCGGTGGCAATCAGTCCTGCATTTCCATAACTAGCACCGCCAATTCCAGGTGGTTGACGGTCAATAACCAACACTTGATGGCCGTCTTTAAGTAGTTGATAGGCGGTAGTGACTCCAACAACACCGCCGCCAAGAATTAAAACTTCCATTTTGTTTAGACTGATTTATTTTAGTCTCATTTTACTAATTTAACACTTCTGCGAAGTCCCGGCAGAAAAACCCAGAGAATTCCTGCCAGCATTATTGTTCCACCAAATGCTTCATAACCATTGATTAGAGTACCGAAAACCAAAAGCTCAAATATCAGCGTAGCAACCGGTGAAAAAGAACCAATAATAACTGTCTTGGAAATAGTGAGGTAACGCAAAGCATAAGTATAGGAAACCCGCCCTACAAACGGTCCGCAAAAAGCTGCCAGTGCCAGCCATTGCCACTCAGTAAATTCTAAAACCGCAACTCTGCTTCTTACTTCCTCCAGGCTCCAAAGGATAACAAGTGCAAGAGCTAATCGTGAAACATTTAAAACCTGTGGATTTATTTCATGAATAATACTTTTTGCCAGAACCTGCATTACTGCAAAACTAGAAGCTGCCGTAATTGCCCAGATGATTGCAGACCACTCATTAAGTTCAAAACTCAAAGTATTCAGTTTCATCACGATTATGCCTGCAATAATAACCACTACTGCAAGCCAAACTCGAGCAGTTATAATCTCTTTCAAAAATAACCAACTCAGTAGCATCGCAATAATAATCTCACTGCGCGACAGTAAAACCAGCATAGTCGGGGAAGCCCGATTCAAGGCCTGGCAAATTGCATAATTGCCGAGTAGTCCTGCCAGGGAGATCAGCAAAGTAATTCTCCCAATTTTCCAGGAATATTTAGTTTGATGACGTGCAAGCCAGGCTCCCGGTAGGGAAAACAAAAGAGCCCACAGGAAAACACCCCAGATGACAGTTAGGGGTGCAACTGTTTCCAGGCTCAAACGGTATGGAATTGCATAGAGTCCTCCTCCAAGTGTTGCGAGCAACGCAAAGCTAAGCCCCTTGAATTGATCACTCACTGACTACTTTCTTAAATTCAATAATGGACACTATGAAATAATATTCAGGTTTTTAGACAAATCATGCAAAAACATAACAGCATGAATCAGGTGCTAAAGCAACGAGGTAAAAGTTTTTTCTTCAAACATCAGTAACTCAAAATCTCAGTGCCTTAGTTTAATGTCCAATAAAGTCACAGAGCCAGTACAGTTTGCTCAAAAACAATTTTCTGCTAAATATTGATTTTTATTGATTGTTCATTTTCTATTTTAGGGCTTAAATAAGTCAAGTAAATTTACATCGTTATGAAAGCATGGTATTATAAGATTTTCTTTTTCGCCCCTCAAACTGTCTGATTATTCTGCACGATGCAACTTGTCGGCATTGGTTTTGCCAGATCATACTGGATTTCATTAATTAAGCGGCTCCAAAATCAGGTTTCTCATCAATTGAATACCGAATTAGTTGGAGAATCCAATTCAGTTTTAAAACCTGGAATCTTGTCAAAAGAATCTGCGGATATTACTGAAAGGACTGTAAAGCTGAAACCTGACTGGGTTTTGTTTTTAGCAAGTGCGTTTGAAACTCCGGAACTGTGTCTAAATTTGCTGCAGGAGGTTCAAAATAATTCCAGGAAAAATTTACGCTTTGTATTGTCAATTGACGAGATCAATCCTGGTTTAACGATTTTATTAAAACTCCAGCCAGTCTTTGAGTTGGTCAACAAAATGCGGTTTAAGATTTCTGATCCGGATTTGCTGCTGACACATCACATCCGGAGTTTTCCCAGAATTCGTCTGGGGAACGACTTTCGGACTTTGGAATACACAGATAACTCCGGAACACTTGTACGACAATCTCCAAGTGAAGTTCCGCTCAACACTCTCATTCCATTTAAAAACATTCAGAAAATTGAAACGCGAAAAGCTGGAACTGCACCAGAAAAGTGGCTCAATAATTTTTTACTTGAGCGGGACAGTGTAGCTCATCCGGACCAGGTTGTGGGAATTCTGCGTGAGACAAAAGGCTGCTACCTTTTTCCAGGCATTCCATTTAATTCCATCCTGAGTCTGAAAATTGACAAAACTAAGATCGAACACGTAATTCGGCTTGATGAGTGCAGCATTAAAAATCCGCCCTTTAAACGTTTCATTGAAAACATGGAACAGGAACATCGTTTATGGTTAAGTGCTGACAAAGAGAGAGCCAAACGTGCATCGGTTCACATTCATTGCTCAGGCAAGTATCCTATTATCAACACCTTGATGCAAAAGTTATTAAAGGAAATCGGATATAATAATTTTAAGTTAATTTCAGAAATTAAAAACGAAGAACTGAAACAGAAAAATCCCGATATTTATTTGAAATTAAACAATTTTCCAGCTAACAAAATCCGGCAGAAACACATAGACTGGAGTAAAGATTTGAATCAAATACTTGAACCGCTTAATCATTTTATTTTTTTAAGTGATCTAAAAATGGAAAATATTTCTGCTGCTTTACCAATCCATAAAATTGAATTCGAAGAGTTTAGGGATAATTTATTGAAAGAGATAAAAGATGCAGAAACGAAAAATCAACAAGCCCAAAGTGATCAGATGCTCCATACTCAGGAGCGGAATATCTTGAAAAAAATAACACCTTTTTCCAGAAAGCTGCTGGAAGTCCTGTCTGCCAGCAGGACGTGGGAAAGTGCTGTTGAGCTTGCATCAAAAATTAAACAGCCAAGAGCGATCTTGTTTTGTGAAAATGAAAATGTTGCTGCTGAATTGAATCTCAGCTTAACTGAAGTTCCTAGAAAACTCTGGATCAACCCCTTCAAGTTTCAGCATGCCGAAGATTTGACTCAACTCAATTCAAAAATGACTCATTCCTATCTAAAACCGGGAACCATTATTATTTCAGCATCCGCACGAACTCACCTGGAAAACCTGTGTCGGAAAGCTCTTCTGGAAAGCAAACAAGCAGAAACAGTTTTGCATGAACAAAAACTGCACATTAAGAAAATTAAAGCCAATTTAGAGTTGCTCCAAAACAAAAAAAATAAATCGGCTTTTCGCTGGCTCCATGTTTCACTTAAACAACTTCTATATCGAGATCGTCACTTGTTTCAAATCCCTCAAGGTAAAACAGAATGAACAGTTCACACACTATTCAGGAGATAATTTTGCTCCTGAACGAATTTTGGAATAAGCAGGGTTGTATCCTGATGAATCCATATGATGTAGAAACCGGAGCTGGAACAATGAATCCGATGACCACTCTCCGTACTATTGGTCCGGAAGAATGGAATGTGGCATACGTCGAACCTTCGCGACGACCCGCAGATGGACGTTATGGTGAAAATCCAAACCGTCTTTATCAGCATCATCAATATCAGGTAATTTTGAAACCATCACCTGATAATGTGGAAGAATTATATCTGGCCTCCCTGGAAGCATTGGGGATCAATCCGCTGGATCACGATATTCGTTTTGTTGAAGACAACTGGGAAGCACCAACACTGGGAGCCTGGGGACTGGGTTGGGAAATTTGGCTGGACGGCATGGAAGTTACACAATTTACATATTTTCAGCAGGTAGGCGGAATTGAGTGCCAGCCGGTTTCTGCAGAATTGACTTATGGAATCGAAAGAATCGCTTCTTATCTGCAGGATGTTGAAGACGTTTTTGACCTCGAATATACGAAAGGAGTCAGTTACGCTTCAATTTTCCGGCAACCGGAATTCGAACATTCAAAATATACTTTTGAAGTTGCTGACACAGAACTGATGATCCGCTGGTTCAACGATTATGAACAGGAAGCAGGGCGTGCCCTGGCTGAAAATCTTGTTTTTCCTGCTTATGATTATGTTCTAAAATGCTCGCACACTTTTAACCAGCTGGATGCTGCCGGAGCAATCAGCGTTTCAGCACGTGCTTCATACATAGGACGTGTACGAACACTAGCCCAAAAAATCGCCAAACTTTTTCTGTCAGAACGCTGCAAACTGGCCTTTCCCTTAATGAAAGATCGTGAAGCCGCTCAGAAATGGGTGGAAAAACTAACCCCTGAAAATTAATGTGATAGCTGCATTGTGAATACATATTTACTTGAAATTGGGCTTGAAGAAATGCCGGCACAGATGATTCTGCCTGCAGTTGAACAACTAAAATCTTTAGCAAACAAAACTTGCGAACTGCATCAGTTGAGTTTTGATAATATTCTAACTTTTTCCACACCAAGAAGATTAACAGTACAACTGCAGGGACTTCCGGAAAAACAAGCAGATCGAAAAATAGAATTAAAGGGTCCTCCGGCTGCAATTGCAAAAGATGCAAAAAATAACTGGAGCAAAGCTGCGCAGGGATTTGCAGGTAAAAATGGGGTTTCCGTTGACAATCTCGAAATTCGTGAATTCGAGGGCAAAGAGTATTTGTTTGTACAACGCGAAGAGTTGGGGAAGCCGGTTCCGGAGTTACTACAGACAGAGGCAGAGCAGTGGATCTCTCAACTTAATTTTCCAAAAAATATGCGTTGGGGTTCATATCGGATGCGTTTCATTCGTCCGATACGCTGGATCGTTTCACTTTGGAATGATGAAGTTGTACCCGTTAAACTGGAAATGGTAGAAGCCGGAAATGAAACCAGGGGACATCGATTTTTGAGTTCAGGAAAAAGCGTACTTAAACAGGCAGCTGAATATGAAAAGCTGCTGGAAAAACTCAATGTGATGGCAGATTTTGAAAAACGGCGTGAATCTATTCTTTCACAAGTTAAAAAGCTGGAGCAGAAACACGGTTTTGAAGTCGAGTTGGAGGATAGACTGCTGACAGAAGTTACGAACCTGGTAGAGTGGCCCACTGTTCTTTTAGGTGATTTTGAAAAGGATTTCCTGGAATTGCCAAGTGAAGTGCTTGTAACCAGCATGGCGGTCCATCAGCGATATTTTCCGGTTTTCCAGAAAAATGAAGATAATAAAACAGGAGAAAAAAAGTTGCTTCCTAATTTCGTAACAGTACGCAACGGAGACGAAAGGGCTCTTGAAACTGTACGGCGCGGAAATGCAAAAGTTCTGCGTGCACGACTGAGTGATGCACGTTTCTTTTATTTGAATGACCAAAAAAAAGCTCTGTCTGATTTTCAAACAAAAGCAGATAATGTCGTATTTTTTCAGCAGCGTGGCTCGCAGGCTCAACGTGTTCAGCGTATTGCAGAACTCAGTGTTTATATCGCACATGCTTTAAATCTTTCAAAAGCTCAGAAAAAACAGGTTCAGCGAATTGCGGAACTGAGCAAGTTTGATCTTGGAACGCGGATGGTTGCTGAGTTTCCTGAATTGCAGGGAGTGATGGGTGAAAATTATGCTAAATTGAAAAATGAACCTGCTTTGGTTTGCAGCGGAATCCGGGAACACTATTATCCGCGCACTGCAAAAGATTCACTGCCGCAAAACCTGGAAACAGTTGCAGTTGCAGTTGCCGATAAACTTGATATGCTGAACACCGCTTTCTCGTTGGACATGATTCCAACCGGTGCTGCAGATCCGTTTGCATTAAGGAGAACAGCACAGGGAATCATCCAGCTTATTTTGGGATCCGGTATTTCACTTGGTCTGCATGATCTTACTTCAGAAGCAATTCGTCTACTTGATGCCCAGCAGAAATTGGGACTTGACCGCTCAAAACTACAGCAGGAATTAATTGAATTTCTTCTTCAGCGCCAACGCTGGTATATGCAGCAACGTAACATCCGCTATGATTTAATTGAGGCAGTTCTCCAGTTCCGGCCGTCAGAGAGAGCAGAAAGCAAAGCTTTACCAGTTGAGCAGCTTCAATTAGCTGAGTTTTTGGGGAAACATCTTGAAACAGATATTTTCAAAAGATCCGTTGAAGCAATCGTTCGTGCTGCAAATATCAGTTACAAATATCCAAAGAAAATTGCCAAAAATATGGATCAATCTGCTTTGAAACTGACTGAAGAAAAAAACTTTTTCACTGCTCTGCAGCCCATTCTCAACTCTGATCAGCAAGCCCGCTGGAATCCGGAAAACTACTTGAAACAACTGCATGCAATTGAACCGGTCGTAACCCGTTTTTTTGAAGATGTTATGGTCATGGACGAAGATCCGGTGAAATGCGGAAATCGGCTTTGGCTGTGCAGTCAACTGGCAGAATGGTCCGGACGGCATCTTGATTTGCGGGCCATTGTTTTTGCCTGAAACTATTTTAGCCCTAAGAACACTAAGAAAAAAACTCTCTAAAACTATGAAACTCTTTTTACTCAGTGCCTTCTTTGCCTTTATAAATACTTTGGCACTTTGAAACTCTGAAACTTTTGTAACTATGTGCCTTAGTGCCTTAGTGCCTTAGTGCCTTAGTGCCTTAGTGCCTTCTTTACCTTTTTTAAAACTTTGAAACACACGCCTGCATTCGGCATCCTTGCCCTTCATTTTTTGATTTTCGCTATAGTTAATCAAAATTTGAATCCACATCCGGATATGCTTGACCACTGGGTCTGGTCGCGCTACCTGAGCTTTTCTTATTATGAGCATCCACCGATGATTGCCTGGCTCATTCGTGGTATAACCTTCATTGGCGGAAATAATGAAACTGCTCTTGAGCTCGGTTCACAACTGGTTACTCTAAGCATACTGACTTTAGTCTATGCCGGCACATTTCGTTTGTACGGAATTAAACCTGCCCTGGTAACCCTGCTTATTTTATGCAGTATGCCGTATTTCACTCTGGGCAGCATTTTTCTGCACATCACCCAGCCTTTTTTGATTTTTTGGATTCTGGCTCTTTTTCTGCTGATTCGTTTTCATCAGCAGCCTGCTAATAACTGGCTGCTTTGGATTGGAGTTGCGGCAGGATTTGGTGCACTTTCAAAGTACATAATGCTGCTTTTTTACGCAGGACTTTTTCTACATCTGCTGCTTTACCACAAAACACGTAAAGATGTCTTGAATCCCTGGTTTTATTTTGCAGGAATGCTGTCACTGCTCATCTTTATTCCGGTAATTATCTGGAATGCACAACACGACTGGGTTTCATTCCGCTGGCAGCTGGAAAAAGGTACTTCCGGAGCAGATTTTGGTGAAAACACATTGGCTTTTACAGTTGGACATTTGCTCCTGTTTTCTCCACTTTGGGCGCTGATGGGAGGCCTGGGTATCTGGTGGCTGCGGGACCGTCTGGTTGAAGCAAGAAGTCCCGAATCAGTGATAACGGTGATTTCTATCTTTCCGCTGCTCTTTTTCACAGTCATGAGTCTCAAAGGAACCATCTCGGATCCACACTGGGCAAACCTGGCATATCTAGGAATTGCAATTATGCTGGGTAAGGAACTGCTAAGGCGTTTCCAAAAGAAAACACTTTATGTTTTATTGGCATCTGGATTATTAATCAATGTGGCCCTGACCGGAACTGTTGTTACTCACGCACTAAATCCATTGTTTGACTGGATGCACTATGAACTGAAGAACTATGATTATTTAAAGAATAATAATGTCCCACAGGCTACTTTGGAAAAACTGAGGAATAATGACGAGCGTCTCTACAGCACGGGTCAGTATCGCCTGCATTTAAAGCAAATCCTTTCACCGGCTGAGATTGAGGAATATGGCGGATTAATCCAAAAAACCGCCATGGATATTTCCTCTGACCGGCTGACCAGGGTTCTTGAATGGGACAAAACTGGTGAACAGCTGCAGCAGTTGCTGGTTCGAAATGGAATTCCTCAAATTGCTTTCATAGTTTCACGTGAGTATCAGTTAAGCGGTGCTTTGTCTTTCTATCTGCCACACCAACCCTGGCCGCACAGTATTGAAAAACCGGAACGTAATTTGTGGAGTCCGTTGGATGAAGTAAAAATGGGCCCCAGTATTTTCGTTTGTGAATTACAGGAATGTCAGGGTGGGGTAGTCGATTTTTATGAACGGTTTGAAATGCCGCTGCGTTATTTAGGAGAAATCGAAACCCGCAGGTATGACAGAATGGTTCGCAATTTACAGGTATATGAGCTCATTCCCTGAGCTTCCCCCCCCTACCGGTTGATGTTCATACCTTTGATCCATGAAGCGGAACATTTTGGTATGTAATGGTTCCACTCTAAATGGAGTTCTGGAAATAACCTGTAAGAGGGGCTTTGAATGAGGAAACGTCCGGTAGCCCCGAACTCCGTTTCGGGGAACTATGTCTCCGAATATGTTTTCCTTTTACCCAAATGGTTGCTTGTGCACAAACGTCCATGGCCAATCTTCAGGTTTGTCTGTGGAATCGTGTTTTAGTGGATTTTCAATGATGTACCTCACATGTTCCTCAAAATCCTTGGAATTGCGCAGACGGTGATCCAAAAAACGCGGTTGCTAAATCTCCCCCAGCTTCGGTTCATGTTCCCGACGTTGATGCCACATTCGTTTTTTTACGGATCCAATGACCTTGCCAAGATGTCCTGAAAGCGGCCGTAAAATACAATGCCAATGATCTGGTAAAATTGTTAATGCGCCTACACGAAAAGGATGAATCTTCCGTTCTTCCCGGAAGCATTGCATTAACAAATTGGCATTTTTCTCTTCTCTCAACCAGGGATCTCGCCCAAAGGTGACTACCGTAACAAAATACCATTGGTTTTCTTCATGCCACCGTTGAGGAATATTCGACATTGTAAAATCAATTGTGAGATGTGTTTGTTGGGAATAAACAAATGTCGGAAGAATGTCAAGGTCTCCCCCGATACGGAGATCGGGGCTACCGGTTGATGTTCATACCTTTGATCCATGAAGCAGAACATTTTGGAATGTAAAGGTTCCACTCTAAATGGAGATCGGGGCTACCAAATTTTTACAATGGATTTTAATAGGTACCTATAAATCATCCCCGATACGGAGATCGGGGCTACCTTTCAAGAATAATGAATGAAACAGTTTGGTAGCCCCGAACTCCGTTTCGGGGGGAACGCCTTCACACTACAAAGCATCATCGAGTTCAAGATGCAGATCGGCTGCATTAATATCTTTTATTTGTTCAATTTTCATCCGTGCAGCCGAAGCAATTTTCTGGGCATCACTAATACGCATTTCCACATCAAGAAGAATGTTAACCTGCACAGTCAGTTCCTGATTCAAGTAGTGGCAGTAAATGTGGGTTATGCCCTCAATTTCAGGAATTACACTCAGGGCTTTTTTGACATCATTTTCTATTTCACTTTGAGGCCGCATCAGCACTATTTTTTGCGGATCTTCCGTGCCTTCCGCCTCAAAAAAATCATCTTCTGCATCGACATGCACGAGTACTTCGTTAACAGCAGGCAACTTTTCTAAAATACCCAAACGCACTCTTTCCGCCACCTGATGTGCTGCGGAAATGCTCATCATGCTGTCCACTTCAATGTGTAAATCCACCAGCAGATGCGGCCCCATTCTTCGTGCCCGCATTTCGTGATAATGATCCACTCCTTCGATTCCAGACAGGATCTGCCCTAACTCACTGATGACTTCTTCCTCCGCCGTCTCATCCGTCAGTTCGCGTATACTTTCATAACCAATGTTTATTCCAGTTTTTATAATCAGACCTGCAACCAGTACTCCGGCGATTGGATCCATTAATGGAAGTCCCCATTGCGCTCCTCCGATTCCGACGAGTGCCGCCACAGAAGATATTGCATCCGAGCGGTGATGCCACGCATTTGCGAGCAAAATGCGGCTTCCGGTTCGCCTGGCAACCATTCTTGTGGCATGATAAAGCACTTCTTTAACGGCAATTGCAATTCCCGCCATCCAAAGTGCAATTGTTCCAGGCACCTCTGGCGAATCCATTTTATTAAAAACATGCCAGGCCACTCCGATTCCGGTAAATAGCAGTAGAAGCGCAACAATAAAAGTGCCGACAGTTTCAAATTTTCCGTGTCCGTAGGGATGATTTTTGTCTTTCGGAATTCCTGACATGCGCACCGCCCAGAGCGTGATCCCGTCAGAAAGCAAATCCGAAACAGAATGACCGGCATCCGCGATCAAGGCTGATGAATTTGCAATAAAGCCGATGAAGCCTTTGGCGAGTGCCAAAAGAAGATTTGCCAGCAGACCAAGCCAGGTAACTTTTAAGGCATCTTTTTCCGTGAGATCAGTTGTTTGCATTTCTTAAAAATTATTTTTTAGTTCCCGCAATGTCCGAAATACTTCTTTTTCTATAAGATTATGTCCGGGTTCCCTGGACGTAACGGTTGCGCAAATTTCGGCTGAGGAGCAGCGCATAAACGGATTTGTCCGGCGCTCCTCTGCCAAAGTCGTGGGAGTGGAAAATTTACCGGATGAACGCAGAGCCGTAACGGCAGCAAGTTTTTTATTAATTTCCGTATTTCCTGTTTCTACGCTCAAAGCAAAGCGCAAATTGGCTGCAGTGTATTCGTGTCCGAAATACAGTTCAGTATCGTCCGGAAGTCCACCGATTTGAATATTAAGCGAATCATGCATTTGCTCAGGTGTTCCTTCAAAAAGACGTCCGCAACCTGCCGCAAACAAAGTGTCTCCGGTAAACGCGGTCTTGCCAAACACAAAAGTTATGGCTCCGGAAGTGTGTCCCGGATTGTGCAAAAAAGTTCCGGTTTGCTCCCCAAAACGTACCTCATCTCCGCTTTTCAAAAATACAGTTTGTTCCGGAATCCTCCCGCGGTCGGATTCATGGCCGTAAATTATTAACTCCGGATATTTTGCCTTTAACTCTTTATTCCCACCCACATGATCCCAATGGTGATGCGTGTTAAGAATCGTTGTCAATTCCACGCCCTGCTGCTCAATTGCTTTTTGCACAGGAGCTGCTTCTGATGGATCAACAACGGCTGCCTGCTGCGTTTTTGGGCAAATCAACAAATATGCGAAATTGTCCTCTAAACAGGGAATAGTTACTATTTCCATGAAAATTCCTTAATTTGGATGTTTTGGTTTAACTGATACTACTTTTGTTTGCAGGGTACCATCTTCCATTCGCACCTGCAATTTATCTCCGGAATGAACCTCTTTTACAGATCGTAATGATTTACCTTTGTTATCCAGCGTTACACTGTAACCTCGATGAAGAACTGAAAGCGGGCTGAGGCTGTCCAGCAAATCCATCTGCTGCTGCACCGAGTCGCTCAGCTTGATTTGCAAAAGACCAATGGCGCGTGTTAAACGATCCTGCAGAAGGTTCAGGCTATGCTGCTGTGTTTCCAATTCACGTCCGGGGCTAAGCAGAAAAAGTTTTTCCGCAATACCGGAAATCCGATTACGCAAATTTTCCAGCTGACGCTTTGTTCTTTCGCGCAGCAAAGAATCCAGGTCATCCACGCGCTGAGCATGTTGCTGCAGCATGGCATCAGGCGAAGCTAATCTCAGGCGTACAGCTTCAACATATTCCCTGAGCCGGTCAAGCTGCTGCAGCATTGTTCGCTGCAGCCGCTCCTGTTTTTGACTGACAGTATGCTCTAAATCCTCTTTTTTAGGCACAGCCAGTTCCACTGCTGCAGACGGAGTTGGTGCACGCAGATCACTAACAAAATCGGCAATCGTAAAATCGGTTTCGTGTCCAACCGCAGAAATGACAGGAATATCAGATGAAAAAATCGCCCTTGCCAGTTTCTCATCGTTAAATGCCCACAAATCTTCTATAGAACCGCCGCCTCTGCCGACAATCAAAACGTCTATCTGCTGTGAATTACGAAGAGTGTTCAGGTGCTGAATTGCTTCCACCAGACTTGGTGCTGCCATTTCACCCTGTACCTGAACTGGAAAAAACAAAACCGGAATTCCATCAAAACGGCGCTCCAGAACAGTCAGCATATCATGAATTACTGCACCCGTGGGTGAAGTCACAATTCCAATTCTTCGAGGTAAAAAAGGTATGGACTGCTTGTGTTCCGCAGCAAACAAGCCTTCTGCATCAAGTTTGGCTTTAAGTTGTTCAAAGGCCAGCTGAAGAGCCCCCAAGCCTTTTGGTTCCATTGAGGAAACCATGACCTGATATTCGCCGCGCTGCTGATAAACAGTGAGGTGTCCTCGCACCACTACTTCCAAACCATCTTCCGGTTCAAAACGCAAACCGGCTGCAGCGTTCCGGAACATCACACCACGTATTTGTGACTGATCGTCCTTGAGACTAAAATACCAATGTCCCGAGGCAGCCCTCTTTACATTTGACAGCTCACCTTCCACGGTCAATGAGCGAAATTTGCCTTCCAACAGCAGCGAAATCTGGCGGGTGAGCTGTGAAACTGTGAGCGGTTTTTTTTCCTGCTTAGATGCCGGATTCTGGGGATCCTGAGTTCTTTGAGAAATATGGGGAATTGAAGGATTTGAAATCGGCGCTTCTTTTTTGGAGTTTTCGTCTTTTTGGGGAGAATCTACTTCAAAAGGAATCTGCATGATATTTTCCGAATAAAATCACTCAAACCAGGTTAAGCAGCTGTTCCTGCATCACTGTTTCCGGAGCAGGTTGACCTGTCCAAAATGTAAAAGCGTCACAACCCTGGTAAAGCAACATGCCCATACCGTTTATGGCAGGGATGCCAAGCTCTTCTGCCTGCTTGAGAAGTCTTGTTTGAGGAGGACTGTAAATGAGATCAGCCAAGTGCTTTATTTTACGACATTGACTCAAATCCAACGGACTTGCATCTGTCTCCATTCCGACAGTAGTCGTGTTAACCAGCAAATCTAAAGGAGTTTCGAGTATTGTTTTTACAGAAACGGATTTTAACTGAGTATCCGGAAATTTTTGAGAAAATTTTGTCACCAGGTTTTCTGCACGTCCGACTGTACGATTATGAATAAAAATGCAGGATGCTCCTGCATCTGCAAGTCCTGCAAGCACGGCACGGGCAGATCCACCTGCTCCAAGCAGAGCAATCGATTTGTGTTTTGGAGAAAAATTTAATGTTTCCAGCGAGCGGATAAATCCGGAAACATCTGTGTTTGTTCCAATGAGACGTCCCCGCACATTTTTTATCGTGTTGACTGCACCAATCAGTTGCGTAAGCGGTGAGATTTCATCAAGACAGGAAATTACAGAGCTTTTATGCGGAACTGTAACATTGACTCCATGAATATTCAAGGCCCTGATTCCAGCAATTGCCTGCGGGATCTGCTCCGGTTTTACTGAAAATGCAAGATAACGGGCATCTATTTTCAATGCGTCAAATGCCGCATTTTGCATCAGCGGAGAAAATGAGTGTTCCACAGGACAGCCGATGATTCCGTATATCCTGGTCCTGCCGCTTAGTATTTCCGTCATTCCAACTCATTAAAACGTGCTGCGAACAAGTCAACAATAGATTTCAGGGCTTCGTCCTCTTTTTTTCCATCTGCACTTAGTTTGAGAGTAGTGCCTTCGGTGGCTCCAAGCATCAGTACCTCCATAACAGATTTTGCGTCAGAGTTTCGCTCATCCATAGTCAGGCGAATGTCACAAGGATATTCATTGGCCATTCTTACCAATTGAGCTGCAGCACGTGCGTGAAGCCCAAGACGATTAATGATCAAGATATCCTGACTTACCATGAATTATAATCCAGCCTGTATTTTCAATTCATTTGCCTTGTCCGTCGCTTCCCAGGTGAATTCCGGAATCTCACGGCCAAAGTGTCCGTATGCGGCAGTTTTTTGATAAATCGGTCGCAGCAGGTTCAAGGCCCGGATCAGTCCTGCCGGTTTTAATTCAAAATTATTGCGAATCAATTCAATAATTTTTGATTCATCAATCTTGTTTGTTCCAAAAGTTTCAACAGAAACAGAAACCGGCTCAGCAACTCCAATCGCATAAGCCAATTGAACTTCACAGCGTGAGGCAAGTCCTGCCGCAACTACATTTTTTGCTACATGACGTGCTGCATATGCAGCCGACCGATCAACCTTTGAAGGATCTTTTCCTGAAAATGCGCCTCCACCGTGACGTCCCATTCCACCGTAAGTATCAACAATAATTTTGCGTCCCGTCAAACCGCAGTCACCCTGCGGACCACCTATCACAAAGATACCTGTAGGATTTATGTGATACTGTGTTGAATCATTCAGGTATTTCTCAGGTATCACATGACTAATCACATTTTTCTTTATGTCTTCGTGCAGTTGAGACTGACTCACTTCTTCCGCATGCTGAGTACTGATAACCACTGCATCCACAGATTTTGGCATGCCGTCAACATAACGGACGGTCACCTGCGATTTCCCGTCCGGACGTAAATAATCCATTGTCCCGTCTTTACGGACATGGGAGAGCCGCTCAGTCAACCGATGTGCAAGTTGAATAGGAAGAGGCATCAGTTCCGGAGTTTCATCACAGGCATAGCCAAACATCAATCCCTGGTCACCTGCACCTTGTTCGGTGTGTGCACCTTCACCTTCGTTGACACCCTGTGCTATGTTAGGAGATTGTTTGTCCAGGCTGATCAGTACTGCGCAAGTATTGAAATCAAAGCCCATGTTGGAATCTGTATAACCAATTTCCTGGACAGTATCACGCACCACTTTTTGCATGTCAACCCACGCTTTTGTAGTAACTTCTCCAGCCACCACAACCATTCCGGTGGTCACAAGGGTTTCACAAGCCACCCGGCTGGCGGTATCCTGATCCAGCATTGCATCAAGAATTGCATCAGAAATCTGATCAGAAATTTTGTCCGGATGACCTTCGGTTACACTTTCGGAAGTAAATAGCATTTCACTCATAGTTTTTTATGTTTAATAAGTTGAAAATTGTAAAATTTTGAAAATTAGAATCGTTCATTTTTCAAGAAAAGTCCAGCCAAATGACTATTAAAACTCTAAGGGTTTTCAATTGTTTCCTCCAGTATTTCTACCCAATCGTCTAATTCCCGAACCGCGTGCAGCCGTTGCCCAGGCGTTAAAATAGCATCAATCAGCAGAATTCTCTTTTTGTTTCGTATAATTCTCGCCTTCCTGGCAGGATTAGTCTCGCCTTCCCAACTTAGAAACCATTGGCGGAACCATTTTTCAAGTTCTTTTTTTTCAGGAACAGAACGTAACAAGGCTAAAAATTGGGGCTGCGACTTTCGGCGTCGTTCCATACGTTCCGCAGAAGGATCCGGAGATTCAGTAAACCATTTTGTCTGCAGTTCCGTGATTTGTTCTCGCTGACTTATACTGAATTCTCCAAACCAGTCTTCCATTTGCTCCCAGAAATTTTCATGTCTTTCCTGTAAACGTTCCTGCTGATTTTCCATTCTTTTCATCATTTCTTCGTTTTCTTCGGCCATTACCCGTTCCAGATTGTTAATCTGCTCAGGACTTATTTCAGAAAGAAATAATGCTGCATCCGGAATCAAACGTTCAAATATCCGACCTACTTTAGTTCCAAAACGGGAAAAACCTTCGTCAAGCTCACTCATCGTGAGTCCGTCTTTTGCACTTTTTTGGATATCTAACAGGAAGCGTCTATAGCGCGGCAGTTCCTCATTACGGTGCCATTCAAGGTGCATCCGCATTCGTTCTTCCACCCATTCTTCCTGTTCATTTGTGAGATCAAAATATGAGTCCAGCTGCCATGAAGCAATTGAATCGCCATAACTGTAAAACAATTTGGTTGCACTACAACCGGCAATAAAAAAGAGCAAACCTAGAAATAAAATAATTTTTGGGAGTTTTTTCGGCATTTATATTTTGAGGCATGGATGTAGTGGACTACCATAACACCAGATGTCTTAAAAGAGAAGTAATCTCTTGAAATTGCCTTGCCAATGAAAGCAATTCGTTCTATTTTTGGAAACAGATTTTTATTAAAATTTTATTTTTCACTAACTCAATTAAAAGGTAAAAATGAATCCATGGTTAATGACTTTGGTAATGCTGGTTGCCTGGGGAGTATTTGCCCTGCAAATCACCGTCAAGCTTGGTGCACTCACCAAAATGGCACCTGAAAACCGCCTGAACGAAATTAGCCGAAGGATCGGCAGGCTTTTCAAAATTGGTTTCGGTCAGCATAAATTAATCGGCCGGAGCCGCGAGCGTGGTTCCGGAATAATGCACGCATTTATCTTCTGGGGTGCATTACTGGTTGGGGCGCGTGAATTAACCTTGATGGGCGAAGGCTTTGTCAGTGGATTTCAGGAATTTTTGCCCTTGCTCGGATCAGACTCCTGGCTGGGCTATGCTTATATTTCGGTTTATAACGTAGGCGAGGTGGTTGTATTGACCATGATTTTAGTTGCACTATACCGGAGACTCGTGTCCAAAACAGCAAGACTTGATTTGAATTGGGAAGGCATCTACGTTTTGCTTTTCATCGGTATGATAATGCTGACCGACTTGCTGTTTGACGCCGCACGCCTCAATTTGATAGAACATTACGAACAGCAGCTGCACTTTTTTGAAAGCACTGTTTACGGTTCAGAATGGGAATGGGCCCCCTTTACTGTCTTACTTGCTTCAGTGCTGAATGGACTTGGAGAAGGCGCCAACGCCTTTTTCTATCATTTCAGTTATTGGGGACATGTGGCATCAATGTTAATTTTTGTGAATTTGCTGATCCACACCAAACAGTTTCACGAAATGACTGCACTTCCAAATGTGTTTTTTGGCTCACTGGATTATCCGCATTCCATTCCGCCGCTGGCAGACCTGGAAGATGAGAGCGCCTGGGAAGAGGGTCGGATCGGAGTCAGTAAACTGGAACACCTGACCTGGAAGCAAGGGCTGGATCTCTTTTCCTGCACTGAGTGCGGGCGCTGCCACGATGTCTGTCCCACATTTGTAACCGATAAACCTCTCACATTAAAACGTTTTAATCAATCCCTGCTGCAGCATTTACGAAATGAGGAATCCACGCTGTTCCGGACAGGATCGACCGCAGAAGATAAAACACTGGTTGGAGAGATTATCCGTCCGGAAACACTTTGGGCCTGTACGACTTGCCGGGCCTGCGAAGAGGTTTGTCCTGTTTCAATTGAGCATGTTCCCCGTATCCTGGGTTTACGTCAAAATCAAACCATGATGGAAGAGGCATATCCGCCGGAAATGGCTTCGACTTTCAAAGGCCTTGAACGGAACTTTAATCCATGGGGTATCGGTTTTGACCAGAGAGCGGATTGGGCGGAAGGTTTGAATATCCCCCTGATGGCAGACACAAAATCCGAAACGGAAGGTCAACCGCCGGAAATTGACGTGCTGATGTGGGTCGGATGCGCCGGTTCTTTTGACAGCCGCAACCAGAAAATTGCCCGGGCTACAGCCACGCTTTACCAAAAAGCCGGTGTAAAATTTGCGATCCTGGGTTCAGAGGAAAAATGTACCGGTGACCTGGCAAGACGTTCCGGAAACGAAATGCTGTTTCAAATGCTGGCCGGTGAAAACGTGGAAACCCTGAATAATTACAAGATCAAAAAAATCGTCACTGCCTGTCCGCACTGCCTGAACAGCATCAAAAACGAATATCCGCAGCTGGGCGGCGAGTACGAGGTTTTTCATCATTCACAGTTTATTGCCAAGTTGGTGGATGAAGGCCGTTTGCCGGTTAGCAGTAATCTCAAGGATACAATCACCTACCACGACCCATGTTATCTGGGGCGCTACAACAAGGAATATGAAGCACCCAGGAATTTATTAAAACACGCTGCAGGCGAGCCGATGAGGGAAATGAAGCGTCACGGCAGCGAAAGCTTTTGCTGCGGAGCCGGTGGTGCCAGGATGTGGATGGAAGAAACAATAGGTACACGAATCAACGAAAATCGTACCGAAGAAGCCATCCAAACCGGAGCTTCTACAGTCGCTACCGGATGTCCGTTCTGCATGACCATGATCAGTGACGGAATTGCCGCAAAAGGCAAAAGTGAGTCCATGCAGGCAAAAGATGTGGCAGAACTTGTTCTGGAAGCTGTGGAGGCAGTTTAGACACCAATAATTCACACCCCTTTGTCATTCCCTGAAGAATAATAGGGACATGAAAGTCTATTTTCAGAATTAAGTATCGTGTCCCCTTAATTCTGTAAACTGCTTCTCACTCTTTTGTCCTTCCTGCGAAGCTTGTCCTCGACCAGATCGGTGAGCTTGAATGACAAAAGAGATGGAGTGAAAATTTGTTGAGAATGGTTTGTGGCGGGAATGACAACTTTTTACCAGTACAACAACTATTAATTTTTACAAATATTCTGCAGGGATTCCCAACTTTGTTTGGAAAGAACTGGCTTGCTCACAAAATCCGTCTTTTGATCAATTATAATTTCGAGTTTCTCCATTCTGGAAGACATATCCGGATGTGTTGAAATGCTTTCCGGCAGGGAGGAGGAATGGTTTTTCAGCACTTGAAACATTGCCAGCATTTCCACAGGATCCACTCCGGCCTGATACAACAACTGCAGGGCCAAAGCATCAGCTTCGGTTTCAAGTTCCCGGGTATATTTCAGCAGTGAAAGTGTCCGGACACCCGCAAAAAGCGTTTCCGCAATTGCATTTGCTTCTACGGTCAGCAGCTTAAAAAGTCCGGACAATGCAACCTGGTTCAGCAAATTTTCCGTACCGTGCCGCTGAAAAACATGCTGCATCTCATGAGCCAGTACACCGGCAACTGCATCCGCAGAGGGACTTTTTTCAAGCAGTCCGCGGAAAATCAAAATATTGCCGCCCGGAAAAGCAATAGCATTGACGAGACCTGAATCCACTACTTCTACCTGAAAAACGTATGCGGAGTCCGGAGGAACTAAACGTGAAACCAGTTTCTCCAATGCCTGTTTTCCCGCATCTGTTTTACAAACTATGCGACTTGGAAACACTTCATCAATCACATATTGCCCAACCTGTTTTTCTATGGATACCGGAATAAAATGCGCAAACCAACCGGAAGCCAACGGAATTCCCCAGTAAATAATCGCCGGAACCAGCAGCACTGCCAGCATGGCAAATCCCACAGATAAGAATCGGGATTTTTTTGGCAGCCTTTTTCCCAAAACTTCCCCGAATTCCGGATCGGCAATTTCGAGTATTTCCGGAGGGAATTCTCCGTATTCCAGTCGAAGAGGACCCTGCGAACGATCCTGCTGGACACTAAAGTCCTCATACCGCCAAATCCGTGTCGTACCGGCTTCGAACTCAATCCTGACACCCTGTCTGTCCGTTTGAACATCCACATTCCGGTGAGTTGGCGTGCGGCCGTCAAAATAAAGTGCCTTCCATGTTTTTGACATTTCTACATTTCCACATCAAAGAAATCCGCCATTCCTTCTCCGGTTGCACCTGTCAACCTGGCTTCAGACTGTTTGATTGCAGCCAGATCTATTTTCCCTTCCAGGCTAAAAGTTCCCAGGTAGAAATTCTTGTAGCGGACAACGGCCCATGCCCGTCCAATTCCGAATGTAAGAATCATAATCAGTAAAAAAATCAGTGTTTCTTTCAACAACATTCCACCATACAGTTTCGAAATTATTCGGGATTCACCAAAACTGGAATGGCTCCAGAAATAGCGCTGCAGATTTGCTTTTAACCAGAACAAATAAATGCCCAAAGTGAGTATCGTCAGCAGCATGCCTTTGAGCCAAATCCGGAAAACTTCCCTGCCCAGCCCGTCATAACTGAACGCGATGTTTCCGAAAGTGGTCTTTGTGGTCCAAAAGTCCTGAAAACGGTTAAGATAAAATGGATAATAAAATCCCAAACTCAGCACGGTCAAAATCCATCCCTTTGCAACAAGGATTACAGTGTCTTTGAAAGTACCCAGAAAACGGAAACGGATCCCCCTCCACGAAGTCCGGCTCATGCGGTAACGTCTTGCTCCAACCGAAGCTATCAGGATAAGCAGAAAAAAGATGAATAAATAAAGGAAAACCGTCAGGAACAGGAGACTTTCTGATAAAATCCCGGCAAGAATTCCTTCGTAGATAAAGTTCAAAACTGCCAAAACTACCAAAGCCTTCGTCAAACCGATGAACATCTCCCGGCCGGTTCCGTGAAATTGAAAATCGCTCCCATGAATTCTGCTGGAGCCGTAATAGTAACGCAGCTGTTTGGCTTTTGCCCAGGGGTAATAGATCCCTAAGGTCAACAAATTCAAAAAGAAATTTTTCATTAATATTCCAAACAGTTCTGCCCCATTTCCTTCAAATGACAGCGGACAGACGCCTTCCAGAACAGTTTCCTCCTCCGTACTTTCCTCATCCGGAACGATTTCGTTTCCCGCTGTTTCAGTATTTAATGCTTCCTGCCTGTTCAGCTCTTCATCAAATTCAGTTTGCTCTTTTTCGTCTTCTGCCATTTCAACCTTGTCTCTCTCTCAGCTTTAGTGAAGTAATGGAGAAATTGTTATTTTCATCTTAGGTCAGTCACTCGTTTTGTTTTTATATTATAAACTAAAAAATATGTCCAATGTTTTTTAATTAGTTGATGATGAAACCGTAAAAATTCAAAATTCCACATTTGTTTGTTATTCTTGAAAAAACATGAATCTATTGATATCAAACTATAATTATAGTAAATTTGTGCTCTTAATACGGAGTTCAGATGAACAAAAAGTTAATTTCAATTGTCCGAGCTTTGGCTTTTTTTCTGAGAATTAATTTGAAAAAATGGATACAATATATATTCACTTTTCAAAAAAATAACTGATTTACTTTATTGGTTTTTGCAGACTTGATGCCTTCGTAAAGAGCCCTAGAACTGTATAGATTTCAGAATTTTTGTAAGAACCTCAGACTTAATTTATCTCATGGAGCATAAATTTTGACCTCATCATCCGTCAGCAAACCTTCATTTGACGTTACTTGTGCGGTACCACGCACCGGGCGCACATTACATAATTTTCTGCGTAAACTGAAAAGCTTGGACGCAAACAATGAAGAGATTGATCAAATTTTGAAAGTCTTAGCTGAAAGCAAGCGCAGGAGTACACCTGATCTGCAGGAAGCACTGAGTTTTTTACAGGAAATTTCCGGAAAAGCGCCGCACTGTTTTTCAATTTCGGTGGATCGAAAGCGTAAACAAAGACCTTATCGTTTGGGATTCCTTGCTTATGAGTGGCAAATTGGAAAAACAAAAATCCGTGTGGAAGGAGAGGAGCCGCATAATGGTTCTTCACTGATCAAACTGGATGAGGTGGATTTCACAGTTGTTGGACTCGATGAACTGCTTTCAATGACCCAGCATTACCTTGGTGATCCTACAAATGTGACAAAATGGGGCATGTACAATTACCAGTTGGACAAGCCGACAAGTATTCGTGTAGCAGGTTCTGCGATGCTCACCAGCTACAATGATTTGCTTGGAGGAGAAGTACAGGATATGGTGGGATTTTTCCTGATTTCAAAAAAAGGCGGCAGCAGCCGGAGCCCAATTGATTTTGAGACGCTGTCTAAACACGGTCGTCATGTGTTTGTAAAGGGACGTTATAGTGGAATCGTGATGGCCGCATATCCGCAGCTACAGGTAGAACCGGTGGAAGATGTGGAAGAAGCAGTGATGAATGGTGAAAAAGGTAGCGTTGGTCTTGAAATTGTGCAGTCAGGAAATACGCTAAAATCAAAGGGCTTGCTCCTGCACGGCTCACCCTTGTTTTTATCCGAAAGTCTTTACGTGGTTGATTATGACCGTTTTCAGCAAAATAAAGCGCTCAGAAAGCTTGTGGAAACACTAAATCCAGTCGGATATTTTGAGGATGTGCGCCTGGAAAATTTTTCCCGCTGGTACTATGCACTTGAACAAAATCTGGGTGATTCTTGGGTTCAGCGACCTCCGGTTGATGAACTGTTCTGTAAAACAGATGATATTGATTCCGGTTTGCGTCCTTACCGCCTGCGAACCAGGAACTGGAAACCCGATGACCGTTACCTGCGTGAAGAAGCCATTGAACTGGCAAATAGTTCACGGCAAAAAGTCCTGAAACATTATAAGGAATTACACTAACTTGATGGTCTTGTAATAAGCCTAAAATGGGACTAAATCAGAATTCTCCACAGAGTCAAAGATAATACAAAGGTTTCATTTTAATAATTTTTTAACTGAGACCCCTGAAGCTCTGTGGGTAGATTTTTACAATTTATTCAAACTCTGAGTATTTGCCAAAGCCATAAATTCAGCCCGCACGGTTCCATCGTTGAGGAATGAACCTTTGAGAGAACTAGTAGTCATAACACCATCATGACTGACCCCGCGCATTGCCATGCACATATGCGTTGCTTTAATTATCACTCCGGCGCCTTGAGGAGAGAGCTGTTCACACAAAAAGTTGGTAATATCGCTGGTTAATTCTTCCTGTACCTGCGGACGTCTCGCAAAATAATCTACAATTCTGGAAAGCTTTGAAAGTCCGCAAAGTCTTTCATCCGGAATGTAGGCTACAGTCGCTTCACCATAAAAAGGCAGCAAATGATGAGCACAAACTGACCTTACAGGAATATGCTGCAGTACCACCATGCTTGGTTCATAATTGTTACCAATAGGAAAAGTGGTCAGGGTAAATTTCTTTTCACCAAGTCCGGAACAGAGTTCTTCGACCCAGGCATTTGCCGCCCGTTCCGCGGTTTTTCTGTAATGCGTATTGTCCAAATCCACTCCCAAACCTTCGAGCAGAAGTTGAATACTTTGTTGTACTTTATCTTTATCCACTTTGTTCCTCCTCATGAAAATTCTCTTTGACTTATTAATTTTAAGAATACCATACACTAGATTAGAATTGTAGTAAAAACAGAGTTTCAGCAAGTCAATCTACAGAGAAGAAATCCAGATAGAACAACAGATTCTGTTCTGGCTGTAAAACTTGTATGAGCTATTGTTCTGCAACAGGTATCCAGGAAATTTACACGATTAAATGTAAATTCAGATCAAGAAAAACTTGCCAAATGTTCAGTAATTATTTACAAATAAGGGGATCTGTTTTAGATGAGAAACTTCATTCAGTCCAGGCATTTGCAGGATAGTTTATTTTTGGCAACTTCCTCAAAGCTCTTCGGAGGGGTGGGTGAGTGGCTTAAACCAGTACATTGCTAATGTGCCGTACGCGAAAGTGTACCGAGGGTTCGAATCCCTCTCCCTCCGCCACACATACTTCCATATTAATCCAACCAAATCCAAGTAATAATAAATTATATAATATATTTAATTATTTAGTTTTCCATAAGTATCCATATTCTTCCATTGCAATCGTCTCTGTAACACGGTACACTATTACGTAATAAAAATTTTATTACGTTATAAAATAACTTTATACCGTAAAACCAGAATCAATAACAATGCCCAAACATACTGAAAACGCACTCACCGACAGGAAGATTCTAAATGCTAGGTCAAAGGATAAGCAATACAAGCTTTTTGACGGCAAGGGACTTTTCATCGTAGTACACCCCAACGGATCAAAATATTTCCGTTGGGAATACACTTTTGATGGAAAGAGAAAGACGCTTGCTCTAGGCGTATATCCACAAACTACACTTAAGCAAGCACGTTATGAAAGGCTTGAAGCTCAAAAATTAGTTATTGATGGTTCTGATCCTGTTGAGGTAAGAAGAAATATTAAATCACAAAAAAAGCAATTGCTTAGGGCCAAAAAACGAGAAGATCAGTTTAGTTTTGAAAATGTTGCAACGGAGTTGTGGAAAAAACAGAGTCGCAATCATACAGAGAAACATGCTCAGGAAGCTCTTCGTTCATTGAAAAACCATGTTTTTCCCCATATTGGATTTAAGCACATTGATGAAATTTCTTTGATGGAGGTTAAGACATTACTTTTAGATTTGGAGGCACAGGGTAAGAGTGAAACGGCACACCGAATTCAACAAAGGCTTCGCTCTGTATTTCAATATGCTATCATGCAGGAATGGACCGAGA
>LSNO01000143.1 GCA_002082305.1 SAR324 cluster bacterium SAR324-CTD7B | reverse complement strand
GGTTTTCCCTGATTGACGAAACGCATTATTTGGGGATTTTTTGCTAAACGGGAAAAATTAGGATAATCAGATGATTTCCATGGTCGAAGCAAAAAGCGCTCAGTTTCTAAAAAGAATGATTCTGGGCTACTGTACATGAGAAAAAAGTCGTCTGGAATTGCTCTATCAGTCTAAATCTTCTGTGACATCAACAAAAACCACGTCTAACTTACGCTAATTGAGCAAGGCTGAAATACCTCTAATTCACTGAACTTTGGGGTTAAAAAAATGTTGATCAGTTAAAAAATTCAAAATATTCTTTTTTTTAAAAAGCCAGGGGGTAAGTAATGGATTCTCCAGAAAATTTTTTGTATTAAGCATGATGAACCTGTAAAAAGTCCTAAATCCTTGTCATTTCGAGCGAAGCGAGAAATCTTGCATATGCTACTATACTAATATCATTAAGATTTCTCCCAACGGTCGGAATGACATATTGTTGATTTCAGACTTATTACGAAACCATCAAGCAGGGTCAACCCATTTCCCATTCTCCTTGATGAGGTCAATTAATCGTTCCACAGCTTGTTCAGCGGGTACATTGCGTTCCTTACATGTTTTTCCGTGAAAGAGATTGATTTTGCCAGGAGCAGCGCCAACGTAGCCAAAATCCGCATCTGCCATTTCACCCGGACCGTTTACTATGCACCCCATGACCGCAATTTTAACTCCCTTGAGGTGTGAAGTGTGTACTTTTATTTGTTCAGTGGTACTTTCTAAGTCAAAAAACGTACGACCGCATGATGGACAAGAAATAAAATCTGCATTAAAAATTCTGGATCGTGTGGACTGTAAAATAGAACGGGCAACAGGGATTTCATTTTCTGACGGTTCTGTAAGTGAAACTCTGATTGTGTCTCCAAAACCGTCGCAAAGCAAGGCGCCGATTCCCACTGCACTTTTTATACGTCCATCCAGTTCATTACCTGCTTCAGTAACTCCCAAATGCAGAGGATAATGCATGTTTTCATCATCCATTACTCGTACAAGCTGCCGATATGACTCAATCATCACCAGGGGATTAGAGGATTTCATGGACAGTACTGTATCCTCAAAATTATGCTTCCGGAGAATACGTAAAAATTCCATAGCAGATTCAACCATTCCTTCCGGCGAATCTCCAAAGCGGTTCATCAGTCGATCTGAGAGTGAACCGTGGTTTGTACCAATTCTCAGAGCGCATCCGTATTTTTTCAGGTTTTGTATCAGCGGAAGCAATTTTTCTTCAACACGTTCCAATTCTTCCTGATACTGCAGATCAGTATATTCGCGTACTTCAAATTTTTTCCGGTCGACATAATTGCCTGGATTAATGCGGACTTTTTCCACAAATTCACATACATTAACTGCCAATTGCGGATTAAAATGAATGTCCGCTACCAGGGGACGTTCGATTCCACGCTTCTTCATTTCAGTACGGATTGCGGGCAGACTGTCAATTGATTTTTGATTCGGGACTGTCAGGCGGATAATTTCACAATCCACTGCATCTAATCGTGCAATTTCTTCAATGCATGATTCAACATTGGTGGTGTCAGAGGTCAGCATTGACTGAATCCGAACAGGTTCAGAACCTCCAATCTTTATGGAACCGATTGAAACAGTGTTGGTATGACGTCTAGTGGGGAGCAATTTAGCTTATTGTGTTTTGGGTTTAAGTTTTTATTGAGTGTGAAAAAATTTCTGCACTCAACATAGTTTCATAGTCTGTCAAACACGGAGCCATGTCCAGGGAGAAACAGGCGTTCATAAAAGCGATTTGCGTATTGATCTGTCATGCCGGCAATATAGTCACAAACTATTCTATTTTGATCCCGAACACTTTTTGCCTCTTTCCATAAAATCTGAAAAGATGAAGGTAAAAGCATCTCAGCTTCAGATGAGAGTGTTTCAAACAGGGAAAGCACAACCTTACGTCCCCGATATGTTGCAGCTTGTACAGTATTTAGTTGGATGACATGACGCGAAACAGTTTCTTTCAGTGATTTGAGGAATTGCAGTGGTTCTTCCGGAAGAACTGCATTCCATCCCAGGAGGGGTTCTTCAAATTTTTCATTAAGTTTCAATTCTGCAGAAGTAATAAGTGCATGAACCAGTGCTCCAACAGCTTGTTTGCGGTTGTGCCCGGAGTTTTCACCATGTTTGAAAAGTTTTTTTTCAATTTGCAGAAGATTATTATCCTCTGCCCATTTTGGATCCAAATGTTTTGTGACTTCCTGCCAGTGGTCGCGAGTCAACAATCGCAAAACAACACCATCTTCAAAATCATGAACCCCATAAGCAATATCATCTGCCAAATTCAACAGTGAGGTATCCAGAGCTTTGTGGAACGAAAAACCATGATTTGATTGAGTAGGTAAAGTTTGCTCGCGGAAATGTTTTTGGTCTGAATCTGAAAGGGGTTCTAAAATCCAGTTAAGCACTTCCTGCTCTGTATCCAGATAACACTTTGGAGGTTGCCAAGCTTGTTGCTCATTTGTATTTTTAGAAGTGCCGGATACTTTCGGCAGTTTTTTTTGACGAAGTTTGGAATAGGGTACAGGATATTTTAGAACTCCCAGAAGGTTACGGCGCGTTAAATCTAATCCATACTCGGGTGTGTGTGATTCCAGTTTTGTGAGAATTCGCAATGTCTGTCCATTGCCTTCAAATCCTCCATAGTCGCACATTGCAAAATTGAGAGCAGTCTCTCCGCCGTGTCCAAAAGGTGGATGTCCCAAATCATGGGCCAATCCTGTCGTTTCTATCTGTTCAAGTCGGGGAAGCAGGTCTTTGAGTTCCGGATATCGCTTTACAAAATTAAGTACAAGACCTCGTCCAATTTGAGCTACTTCCATTGAATGTGTCAGACGTGTACGATGAAAATCTCCGTCTAACACTCCGAGTATTTGTGTTTTTGCCTGCAATCTTCGGAATGCTGAAGAATGAATTACCCGTGCTCTGTCTCGCTCATAATCCTCGCGGTGATCGTCTTTCCGTTGAACACCGGAAGGAGCGCGACGTTCTTTCCATGGGTCCATTTAAACGTTTCTATCCGGATGTGAGAATAATTTATGTTTGAAATATTTTTTATTGACTATCATGGATTATAACGGATTTTAATTAGATTTTCACCGGATAAAAAGAAGATATAAAAACCGGATGCATGCTAATCAATTTTCGGTTAAGGAGACAAGAAAGTCTGAACTCTTCAAATCACTTGATATATCCTTGAATTTAATTAGTATAAGTTGTTAAATCTTTATATTAAACTAAAATAACTGAGATAATTTTTTAGTAAAGGAGAACAGCATTTGAGTGAAGATAAACTAGAAGTCGAGGGGATTGTACTTGAATCCTCCAAAGGCATTTTTCGGGTAAAACTTGAAAATGATCATGTTGTTATTGGTCATTTGTCGGGAAAAATGAAAATGTATAAGATTCGTGTACTTCCCGGAGATACAGTCACAATAGAACTTTCCCCCTATGATCTGAAACGTGGAAGAATAGTGCGGCGGGAAAAAGTTGAGGGTTGAAAGAAATTTTATCTTTAAAGTTTCATTAATAATGATGGAAAGCAGGTTTGTTGGGTACTGTGGATAACTGGTTTACCCAAGATTTAACGATTGATCTTGGATGAATATATTTGAACAAACGATCTGTGATTGGACCGCAAAGGTTCTAAACAACATTGATGATTCAAGAACTTGGGATACATCATCATTCAACGAATTAGTTGAGAAACCACCCAATCCTGATATGGGAGATTATGCACTCCCATGCTTTAGCTTTGCTAAAAGTTTGCGACGCCCCCCCTTTCAAATTGCTGTGGAACTGGCAGAGCAGCTTCAATCGTATATCTCACCGGAAACCCCTTTAATTTCAATCCAGGCAAAAGACTCCTATCTGAATTTTACTGTTTCTGCTGCTGTAATGGCTGAAGTAGTCTTACCTGATGTTTTCTGTGGAAAGTATTTCACAGAGCCCTCCAACATTTCCCGTGAACGGGTGATGATTGAATTTTCTCAACCAAATACACACAAAGGTTTTCATGTTGGACATATGCGTAATGTGGCGCTTGGAGATAGTTTGTGCCGTATCTTTTGTTACAACGGCTATGATGTAGTCGGAGCAAACTACATTGGTGACGTTGGAGCACATATCGCAAAATGTTTGTGGTTTTATAGTAATTACAACACTGAAACTCCTCCGGAAAAATTTCGTGGAGAGTGGTTAGGTGAACTTTACACGCATGCAGTAAAAAAACTGGATGAAGCAGAAGGTCAAGAGAAAATTAAGTTTCAGAAAGAAATCAGTCAAATTCAGCAAAAACTGGAAGCAAAAGACGAGCAATTCATTCAAGAATGGGAAAAAACGCGGGAATGGTCTTTGTTGGATTTTCAAGAAATATATGAGTGGCTGGATGTAAGTTTTGACCATATTTTCTATGAGTCCGAGGTTGATGAAGAAGGCAGGCAAATTGTAATTGAAGGAGAAAAAAAAGGGATATTTCAGTATTCAGAAGGTGCAATTGGGATTGATCTTGAGGAGGAAGAACTTGGTTTTTTTATGCTCCTGAAATCAGATGGGAACACCCTCTATTCCTCAAAAGACCTTGCACTTGCACAACACAAATTTGACCAGTTTGGAGTGAAGCGCTCAATTTATGTGGTTGGGGCTGAACAGACGTTGCATTTTAAACAAGTTTTTGCCACCCTCAAAAGAATGGGCTATGAGCAAGTCGACAAGTGTTTCCATTTGCCGTATGCACTTGTGATGCTTCCAGAAGGTAAAATGAGTTCTCGTGCAGGAAATGTGATTCTGTTTTCGCAGTTGCGCAAAGAAATCATTGAAAGTATCCAATCCAATCATCTGGGAGAACATCGGCAGGAATGGAGTAAGAAAGAACTTGAAGAAACGGCTCAAAAAATTGCAGTGGCAGCCATTAAATACGGTATGCTAAATCAAGACTCAAATAAGCAGATTGTGTTTTCAATGGACGACTGGCTGGTTTCTGAAGGAGATACCGGCACCTATCTGGTTTATGCCTACGTGCGAATCAGGAGCATTTGTCGGCAAATTTCGCGTGAAGTGGTCGCTGATGTGGACTTTTCACTATTAGCACATCCCAATGAAAAAAAGCTTTTACGACAGATGCTGGATTTCAATCGCACTGTATTTAAATCCGGTGAGCAATACCGTCCTTCCTTACTTGCCCGGATGCTCTATGAGTTTTCCAAAGATTTCAGCCGTGCCTACAACACATGTTCAGTAAAGCATGCTGAAACTGAAATGCTGCAAGCTGCCAGATTACTTTTATTTCACTGTGTTGCTGAAACTCTCCTGCAGGGTCTTCACCTCATTGGAATCTCACCACCAGAACGGATGTGACAAGATTGGAAATATTTTTGGATTAAAGACTTTAGGATTCCAGGACCATTCAAGAAAACTATATTTTGTGTCTTTTATGGTACTGGAACAAGATTCTACAATTAGATCATTTATGCTTAAATGGTTGTTTATTTTAATAATTTCACTCATCCTCTCTACGGAATTATTTGCAGACTATTTTAAATGGGAGATTCTGGTTTCCGAAAATGGTTACGGAACTGAGAGCCACACTATCCCTGTTGATTCAGAAGGAAAAATCAAATCTGCAGCAAATTTGGCTGAGTGCAGGATGGTAAGTTTTTGGACCCGGATAGAATCTGAGTTGCTGCTGGAAGGAAAAACTTTGGTCTGTGTTTTTGAAGACAAAAGGCAATCCGTCAGCGTTGTTTGCAGAGACAATCACCTTAACCGCAAATACAACAGGGTCAAAGAGCTTTATCCAGTTGCAAAAGATGGATTTCGGATCAATCCGGAATTAGGCGCAGGTTCACCCTATTTTGAACTGCGCTGCTATTTTTGAAGATCTGCTGCAATTAGAGCAAAGCATTCAAAATGGACTGCACAGTTTCGAATGAACTCTTTGCGGCTTTTTTCAATGATGTAGAGGAAAGTTTGTGTCCATTTGCTCCAGCTAAATCACTGAGACAACGTACCACGATTGCAGGTATTCCAAATTGTTCTGCAACCTGAGCAATTGCTCCTCCTTCCATTTCAACGGCCTGCGCACCAAATTTTTCATACAACTCTTTCCTGGTTTCTTGACACTGAAGAAAAACATCTCCGGTCAGGATAGTACCCATCCGGACATCTGGAAGTGAGGTATTGATTTTTTCCTTTATCACCGGATCTAGAACAAATTCTGCTTTATTTTTCTGTAGCCCCATCGGTATTTCCCCTGCACGGTAAACTCGGATATTTCCGTCTTTCAGTGCACCGTAATCATACTGAATCAAAAACTCACCAATCAAAACTTCTCCAATTTCCATATCCGGATCAATACCTCCCGCGATTCCGGAAAAAATAAGAATTTCACACTTAAATTCCTGAATTAGAATCGTGGAAACCATCGCTGAATTGACTTTCCCTATCCCACATTCAACTATAATCAGCTCATGGAAAGAATGTTTGCTTTTGAAAAAAGTTCTACCACCAACCTGCTGTCCAGAATTTGGAAGCAATTCAAAAAAATGTATTTCTTTGGGGATGGCGCAAAGGATTCCAATTTTCATCAAAGACACAAATATAATTGACTAAAAATATTTTTTACAAATGGCCGGGAATTCTCTTTTTTTGCACCACTCGTAAAACTTCCCGCTTCCAAGTGCACAGGACGTGGTACCAAAGAATAATAAAAGAATTACGATCCACAAACCTTTACTATGTCGTACTTGCAAAACTAGAGCATTGAAAAATTTGCAACATTTTGATTTTAGAACCATTTTCACCTTTCATCAGTTATCTCAAAAACCAACTGTGCAAAATCATTCGTTCCACCATCCTGCAGAATTTCATGAAGCCTTTTCCCCATTTCTCCCGGAACACGTTTTTCCAAAAAACTATTCCACCACTCTAGGCCAGTGGAAGCTAAATCTACCTGCGAAATTATTTCTGCAGCCTTGTATTTTTTGATAATCAAAGCATTATCTTCCTGATGTGTTCCCGGAAGTGGAATGAGAACAGTATCTTTTTGTAAAACAGCAAGTTCACCGAGAATCCCCATTCCTGCGCGTGTCAACACTATTTCACTCCTGGAAAGCAAGTCACCCATGCCTTCATGGATAGTTTCTATCTGGTGGTAATCCGGATGAGAAAAAGCGGAAGATTCTTGTTCCAAAGAATTATTCCATTTTGTTCCAGTGAGGTGTACAACTTGAAAATCAACAAGCCAATGTTTTATCAAGGGAAAGATGGCTTGATTCAAACCAACTGCTCCCTGACCGCCTCCTGTGATAAGTATAAGCGGGCGTTCCGGATGTAGACCAAAACGTTCATTTGCACGTTTTGCACTGGCAGAGTATATTTCCTGACGTACAACCGGGCCTATTTTTCGTTTCAAAGATATGGAAGGAAACTGACTGGCAGTACTATCAAAATAGAATACAAGCGCACTGCTGACTGGAGCCATCAAGCGGTTAGCCAGTCCGGAGCGCAAATCCATTTGCATAATCACGTGAGGGATCCTTAAAAGCCAGGCGGCATAAGCTACCGGTACACTAACAAAACTTCCTGCAGAAACAATAACCTGTGGGCGGAAACGGAGCAAATAAATCAAACCTGTTATTCCACCTCCGAGGATATACAAAGGATCGATAAAATTTCTCCAGTTCCAATAACGCCTGAGTTTCCCTGAAGGAATGGTGGAAAACGGTATCTCAGCTTGCTCTACCATTTTTCTTTCCGGACCAAATTTACTGCCTAAGAAAAGAAATTCGGAGTTCTTTTTTAGTCCTCGGATTTCCTGTGCCAAAGCCAGCAGGGGTATGGTTGGACCACCAGAACCTCCCCCTGTGAATAAAACTCGAACAGTTTTATCACTCATAGCTTGCGTCTCTTTTCCTGTTAGTTGACACTTCCTTCCACAACGAGTGATTGAGCCTTCTTCAATTCTGCTTGAAGAATGCTGCTCAAACCTACTGCGTCATTGCAGAAAATCCATTCCACTCCACGGTTAATTTCTCGAAAAAGATTATTTTTAGACCTGGGATAACCAACTCCAATATTTTGTCCGCAGTCCAAATGTTGCTTTACTAATTTTCTGTGAAGTAACAGATAATGCCCACCAAGACCGGCATAGTTTTCATTTAACGAGATATTACTTAATATTTTTTCATTAAAAACCGCAACCAAAATTTTTGCTGAATTTTCGGTAAAAGTCACTAATTCCAACATTTCTGGAATCAGGCAGAGCAAATGAAAATCTTTTTGAGGTTTTAACTTAGAAAAAAGTTCTTTCAGTATCCTGTTTTGTTTTTCGGGTTGAGGATAATATTCTTCTTTGGCCTCCACCATTAAATGCAATTTTCCCCCGTAGCGCTGAAGTACTTCTTCCAGTGTTGGAATATGAGGGCAGATTCGATTTAGATCTTCCAGTTTTGTTTCTGAAATCCTGGTATTAGAACCGTACAATCTCATTAAATCCGGATCATGGGAAACAACTGGATACAAGTCTTTTGTCCAGCGAAAATCCAGTTCAATACCCCAAATCCCATCCGTTTCTAGCGCATGATCAAATGCAGTCAAAGTGTTTTCAAAAATTTCTTGGTTGTCATGCTGCCCGCGGTGAGAAATAATTTTACATTCCCCTAATTTTTCCAGAGTAGGAGTCTGTTGGGGTATGACAGCAAAGACCAAGTCACAAACCTGCATCAAGCGGGTTTCCAGCCAGGTTGGAAGTTCCATAAAAAATTAGAGTGCTATTCTTTTATTTTTTTGTACACAAACCTCTAAAATTTCCATACCACTAAACACTATCGGGAGATTCTTCCCAGATTTCCTTTACAAATTTTAATGGTCTCAACTTCTCAACTATTTTATGAAAAACTGGCCAGGAAACCGATTCAAGTTTTATACGAATATCTGCCTCTTTATTTTTCTTAGCGGCGGTTTCGGAATTAATTATTGCTACACCTGCATCCTTTATTATTTTCGTTATTTTAAAAAGAATCCCTGTTCCATCAATCACTTGGAAATGAATAATGTGAGAACGAGTTATTTTTTTAGAGATTTTCCAAGCCACATCAATTGGGATTTTGTTTTGCTGCAGACGTTTATTTTTACGAGTTAATTTGGAGCAGTTTGTGACGTGTATTTCAATTTCATGATCATTACAGATAAAACCTGTGATTTTGTCTCCAGGAATTGGGAAACAACAACTAGCCAATCGGATTAAGGGATTTTGAATATCTTCGATCAAAAAAATGTTTTTGTCGCCACCAAATATATTCCCCCAAAATTCTGAACCTATCATCTCTTTTATACGACCAGTATATTGATACTGAAGCAATTTATATTTTCTGAGAAACATTTTCAGAGGACGTTTTTGCAGTCCAATTTCCTGAAAAAATTTGTTTGCTGATATTTTTTCTGCTTTAAGTGCCTCTTTTACAGCCTTGGATTTGATCCATTTCTCTGTGCCTTGCTCATCACCATAATCTCGCAATTTCCGCTCCAATAATGTCCGCCCAGAATTTCTGGCACTGATTATTTTTTGTTGTTCCAAAGCACGTTTAATTTGGGCACGGCTCTTTGCAGTTTTGACTTGTTCAAGCCACTCCTCTCTTGGCTGAACTCCACGGTCTGTGAGAATATGCAAAGCTTCCCCTGCAAACAACTGACGCTCACGAGGGACCCTTTTTTTTGTTGTTCCTACTGAAGAAGGATTTACCAGGGCACCGATGCAATGGTTTCCAAGTTCTGAATGAATCCCATAAGCAAAATCTAGCACAGTAGCACTTTTTGGAAAAACAAACATATCACCTTTGGGACTATAGACCTGTACCTGATCAGACTGTACATAGCTCATAACTTCGAGCATGCGAACGTCTTTATCACCAGCCAACTGATCAAGTTGATTGAGGTATATCCTGTAATAGTCAGCTAACTCAGTTGGACTTCCCTGCCAATGAGCCATGATTCCATACTGATTTTTTTTCAGTATTTCTTCTGAAACGATCTCAATACATGTTTGTTCACCCTCAATTCTTAACTCTGTCTGGATTCCTTCATAACCATTCCAGAGAGGGTTGCTGATGTAATCTCTAATTTTCAAAGGAATTACATAAAAACTTGTATGAACTATTCCAAGTGCTTTAAAACAGTCCAAGCTGTTTTTGACAATAATCCTGAAACCTTCCAATACATGGTCAATAGGACCTCTTTCCTGAATTCTGGAAGCAGGATGAACAAATAGCGGCTCGATCGTTTTATATGCTAAATTATTCTTTTCAAGAGTTCTCAGCAAAGAAATTCTCATGCCATTTATTGTTGAAGTACGGGCTTTTTTCAGTTCATCAATTTCTGTGAGTGTTTTATTATATCTCTTTGGGTACAGTAGTTTGAAACAGAGTTCGGTGTGTTCCCGGCAAATCTGTGTTAGTCCCAGTCTTTCGGCTATAGGTACATATACATTTAGAGTTTCAAGGCTGATTCTACGCTGTTTGTGGCGGGGCATGGCTTCCATGTCTCTCATGTTATCGAGTCTGTCAAACAGCTTGATCAGCAAAGCACGAACATCCTGTGTCATGGCTTTCAACATACGCTGATAAGTTGCGTCTAAATAATCTGCTTCTCCTTCTTTTGGACTTTCCGGATTTTTTATTTTAGTTAACCCTCTGACAATATCTGCATACCAGGCACCATATCGATTTTTGATGTCTTTGTGTGTAATTTTAGTATCTTCAATGATATCGTGAAGAATGGCTGCTACAACTGTTGGGGCATCCAGTCCTGCTCGACAGATATAGTTTGCCACACGAAGGGGGTGAATAATGACCGGTTGTCCGGATTTACGTTTTTGATGTTCGTGGTGTTTCCGGATATCAGCAATGGCTTGTTCAAGCAACTCTGAATCTTTAACTGTACCGTATTCCTGAACATAGCTCCGAATTTGCTTGACTAACTTTGCAATCAAGGCTTTATCACTGGCTGAACTAGCTGTCTTTTTGGTGACAGGCATTATTGCTGTTTTGAGCATATTGTTATTGTGGTAGAAATTCTCGTGCTTGACCAACCCCACTGCAGTAACGCAAAGGGGTTTCAATTCGGATTGGCTTCCAACCTACTTCAAAGTTTAGATCCCACAAAGATTTTCTTATTTCACGGAACATTTCAAAACTGTCTGGATCAACCCAGAAAAAAAAGTAGTTTTCTTCCGGAGGATATTTTTTCATTAATTTTTTCATCACCCCATTACGCTGAGAAAACTGATGCCACCACTGTCCTGCTCTCGGAGAAGGAAGAAATTTAAGACAGTGTGCGTGTCCACTTCCGACTGTGAGTTCAATGGAAAATTGATCCAGATTGACGTGTTTTGGTAAAGGTTCACTACCAGAGAGATATTTTTTTAGCCTTTGATAAACTAATGTACGATCTAGGTACAATAAACGGTCACTCCGCAGAAAAATCAAAAGGATGTTTTTTTGTGATACATGAGACCAGGGAATTTTCAGTTTTTCAATATTTTCTGTCGATTGTGTTTTTGAAATTACCTGCTCATTTTTTTCCAATAGTGAAAACATTGCCATGAACACAGCTAATATAACGAGTATTCCTACATTGTTGGAAACAATGTCAACCAATGAATCCAAGTTTAATAAATTATGAAAGTCGCCATTTAATCCCCGTTTTCTGTGCATCAAATTCCATCTTTCTGAGATTCATCACCATTATTTTTGCTTTGCTTCAACTCCTCACGAGCTTGTTTTTTTTCTTTTTCCAGAAGAGAATGCTGATACTTGTTAAACCAATCTGTTATTTTTTCAGTTAAATCAGGACGATTGATGCGGACGCAAAGGTCAATTAATTTCTTTAATGTGCTGTTTTGTGGTTCAATCTTGATTGCCTCTTGAAAGTAACGGATAGCTCCTTTGTAATCAGTCCTTTTTTCAGCTTCCTCTGCTTTATTGATTTTTTCCTGAACTTTACTTTGAATCTCTTTTCTTTTGATATCTTTCAGCATCTCCTCCAACTCCACTACTCTATTTTCATTTTTGAGCAGCAGGTTGATACTGATAGCTTTTTGAATCAGATTAATACCTGCGGCAATTTTTAGAGCTTTTTCAATTTTCACTGCGGCATTTATTTTGTCATTTTTTTTAAGAAAGTTTTCGGATTCAATCAAATATGCTGTATGAATTGATTTAATACCTTCACGAGCCTCTTTATTTTGACGGTTTTTACGAAGTATACGTTTATAAACTTCAAGTGCGCCATCCAATAATTTTTTATCAAGATAAAGCTTGGCGATTCTATGCAGCAATACTTCCGATGTGATTTCAGAAATAAGTGGTTCATAAATTTCGAGAGCTTTTTTCTTTTGATTGTTGTTGAAAAGTTTATCTGCATTTTCCAAACAGGCCTTCATATCGTAGTTCCCCTTAGACTGCTCAAGTAGCCTGAAAGTAGTGAAAAAACGAACTCGGGATTGCTGAATCATTCCTTTTCGTTTTAACAGGATCCCCATGTTTACATTGGTGTAGCGATGATTAGGATTTCGACCAAGTATGCTTTGAAAAGATTCAATTGCTTCATTTATCTTACCATCGATTGAAATTGCAAGAACAAGGAAACAACGTAAATCCACATTTTCTTTATCCCGCATCAGCAATCGTTTCAAAGAATATTGGGCGATCTTTGTTTCATTATTTTTCAAACAATAAATGCCAAGTGTGAAAATAGCTTCCTTTTCTTGTAAGCTTTCTGCCTCCAGATTGGAAGTAATGTATTTGAAAGTTTGAACAGCGTCAATACTGTCTAAATCATCCTTGTCATCAGTATCAGTATCAGTATCAGTTTTAATTTTTATATTATTGTCTTCTTTAGCCTCTTTTTCAGGCATTACTTTTGTTTCATTTTTTTCGTCTGGACTTTGTTCTTGATTAACCTCAACCGTATCAACAGCAAAATTAGTTTGCATTTCGACTAATATTCCCATGCCCTCTTCAATGTCAGGAAGGACAAAGTCCTTCATATTTTCAAACTCATCAATGGCTGAGATAGCCATGCCATCTGCAACTTCAACTTTTGCTGTGGTTGCAGCCAGATTATAAACAGCGTTTTTATAATCAGGATCATACTTCAGGCAGTGCAAGTACATATTTTTTGCATGATTCCAGTCTTGTTTTTTGCGGTATGTATTACCAAGTTGATTGGCAAGATCTACGTTTTTAGGGTCCATTTTTAGGACAATTGTACCCAGACTTATTGTCCCGTCAGGGTTGCCGCTACCTTGCATTTCCTGAAATAGTTTGGTTACAGTTTCTGCAGCAAGTTTTGGGTTCAGTGCAAGAGCTTTGTTAAATTCTACTGTTGCCCATTCATAGAAGTTTTTTTCAAGCAGACTTTTACCACGGGCAAGAATGGCATTGACATCCTTGTGGGAGTCTTCAGGACCAAAAATTTTTTTGAGTATTTTCATTAATATTGTGTTAGCCTGTGAGTCAGATTAACTCAAGTAGTAATACTGAACGGGCACTGCCAAGTTTAAACTTTATCATAACCGAAGGTATCATGATTGTAAATCCCTGTTTAAATCAAAAGTTAATCTTTAACAATGATATGATTATTATAAAAAAGTAGCAGGTTGATAGAATTTAAAAGCAATTCAAGTTTTTTTATTAACTGAAAAATTGCTAAAATAATTACCTATTTTAAGAAATGACTTGCCAAAACCAAGCCGTATTAGGCGATTTGCTTGTAATCTTTTGCTATTGCAAGGTTTAACAAATGGCGGGTAACAAAATAGTAACAAAATCACAAAAAGGAAGGATAATCAAAAACAGAATTTGTTGCTTGTTTTGGAAGGAAGCCTGCAACCTACTGATTAACAGTCATGCACAGTGGGTAAACAGGGAAAGACTGCAACAAACAAGGATAATAATATCAGTAAGATGATAGCTCTTCATTATTGCCACATCTCCCCAAATATGGCCTGTTTTTGTAAGCTAATGGCACAAAATTGGCACCAAAAACCACCAAAAACCATTTCTAATTCTGGCCGTATAAGATTCTTAACTGTTTGCTTTAGTCAATTGCGCAATTTCATCATCATGTGCACCTTCAGCTAATTTCAGATAATCATGTAAAAGTGAAAAAGCGCTCCGGCTCGTTCTTCTTGATTATACTTAATGCCTCCGGCTCGTTCTTCTTGATTATACTTAATGCCTCCGGCTAGTTCACTGGTTGTGGCTGTATCCAAAAAACAGGCCAAAGATTTTGCCTTACTCATCAAATCATCAAACATTGAATTAGCTTCATAACTTACTTGAGTTTGATTAAGTGATTCCAGCCGGACTGTTGATAATGATGCTTTCATTTTCTACACCTTTATTTTGGTTGTGCTCAATTTACGTCCTTTTCAAAACGAATGAATGCGGCTGATAATTGGAGTTTGAGCGGCTTTTCTTATTGTATAACAAATCTGGCCAAAAATACTAATCAATCTAAAATATCGGGTGCTCAGATCGCCGTCTGCTGCAGCAAAGTGGACTGATGCGAACCCTATAACCCATATTTTTGGACGTTTAAGTTGTTGCTGTAACAGCTGCGTTGACTGCGAAGAATTAGTGGGGGTTTCTCACTGGAGATGATGGTGTTGGTTTATGACACCAACTCGAGTGTGATTTTACACGTCTTTACAGCCTGCCAATTAGCAAGTAAATTGCTGCCTTCTGCAAATTTATGATCGTCAGTCAGTGTACTCATGATGCTTTAGGCAATTAATCACTCCAGATAATGGTTTGTGGAAGTGCAAATTTTCTCGATAAGTTTCGGATTTCCCAGATTGAGCATATCAGCACCTGAATCAATGAGTTTCTTCAGTACACTCAGTTTGGAACCCATGTAAAATGGCATAGAAAGGATGTCTAATTCTTGACAATGTTCGAGTTCTTCATGTGTGAATTTCAAACCGTTGAATTCAATGACTTGAGGACTATATCTTTCGATAGCATCTTTCAAAGTCTGGAAATCATAGCGGCGTGCCATCAATCGAACATCCTTGTTGAGTAAGCGCAATTGGTCCATCACTTTAATATCTTCACACCAGAAAAAACACTGTTCAAGCATGTCAAATCCTTGGACTAGCTCGAGCAGGATTTCAGGCTCTGCTTCTTTGATTTCGATGTAGACCTCTAAGTATCCTTTCACATGAGCCAAAACATCTTCCAATCGGGGAACTGGTTCTCCAGCAAAAAATGGATCAAACCAACTGCCGGCATCTAGTTTACAGACATCAGCACAATTCATTTTTTTGATCGCACCTCTCCCATTTGTAGTACGATTGGCCAAACTGTCATGCAAGACAACAGGAACACCATCTTTGGTTTGTCGGACATCGATTTCAACAATGTTGAAACCCAGACCTATGGCTAGATCAATAGCAGAGAGAGTATTTTCTGGTGCAAAAGTTTTAGCACCACGATGACAAACAATTTTTGGGTGTGGATGTTCTGAGTTAGAGAAAGTTTTTAATAATTCCGGCTGATTACTACAAATACCCAAAACCGGAAGTTGAAGAACATCTTCAAGTACTTCCTTACGTTTTTCAAGCAACAGCACTTTTTCTGGTCCTAATGTTTCCAGTTCCATTCTTAGGTCATATTTCAATATTTAAATTTGATCCTTTTCTTTGTCATTCAATTTTAATTCCATTACGAGTCCTTCTACGTAACAGAGCACATTCTGCTCATGGATTTCGTAAAAACTTTGAAGAAATACTATGCCTGTAACAATGGCTGAGGCCATAGTTAGTCACGTTTATAACTTGCAGGATAGGGTAAAGATGGAGGAAAACCGAAGCAGATATCTATCTTCAAGAGGAGTTAGATGAAAAAATGGTGGATGTTTGAAGTTGCCGCCCGATGACATGTGAAGTACTCAGCCGATGATGGCAATTAACACTGAACCAAAAAGAGTGTGATGAACATGCTCACCATAGTTATTTAAAATTATCTGAACAAAATTTAAATTTGACATGTTAATTTACATGTTATATAGTTACGTGCAGATCAATTTCCCTGATGGCCAAGCTTAAGTCCTACATAGAAAATTACAATTCTCTGTGTACTTGGTATGATCAGCATGTCTAAGAGGTTGGCTATTCACTTTGTCAACTGCGCTTTAGTCCCAAACCAACTGGGAGTTTATTCAATACATCATTAAGTGGGCCTCTTAGGAATCCTCACCACCTTCCTGAATTCTGCGGGAGTGAGTTTTCAGTTTTTTCTTTAACATTCTAATTTACTTTTATGCTTTTTTAGCTCTAGTTCAATTTTAGCTGATTGAGAAAGATGAAATGTTTGATAATTGCCGCAGGACAAGGAACCAGACTTAAAAAAAAGGGTGAAGTTAAACCACTTGTTTCTTTGCTTGGCGTGCCACTAATCGAGAGAGTGATCCGTTCTGCTATCGAGGGCGGAGCGACTGAGTTTTATGTGGTCACAGGATACCAGGAAATGCTGATCACTAACTTTTTAAAGCCACTTGAAGAACGGTTACAAATATCATTAACACTTATTCATAATGATGAGTGGCAAGCAGAAAACGGTCTTTCAGTACTGAAGGCTCGTGACAGAATTAATGATCAATTTCTATTATTGATGGCAGACCATCTTTTTGATCCGGATATTATCCGTTCACTGCGGGGCCACCCATTAAATGAAGGGGACGTTTTACTGGCGGTAGATACGGATACTCAAAATTCGTTGGTGGATATGGAAGATGTAACAAAGGTGCATATTCAAAATGGAAAGATTTTGAATATAGGTAAAACGATTGATGAATTCAATGGTTTTGATACAGGGTGCTTCCTTTGTACAACCGCTATTTTTGAAGCAATAGAAGAGGCTCAGAACATTCATCACGATACAACTTTGTCTGGCGCCATCCGCGTTCTGGGAGAGAGACAACACGCAAAAGCGGTTCCAACGCAGAAATTCTGGATTGATGTTGACGATGATCAGGCATTTGGGAAAGCTGAGCGATATCTTATGAATTTACTTAAAGGCAAAATCCACGATGGTCCGATTTCACGTTTGCTCAATCGTCCTGTGTCCATTCGTTGTTCCAAAATTTTAGTCAACTTTAATTTTACTCCCAACCAGATTTCAATTTTTTCTTTTCTCCTTTCATTGTTTGCCGCCGCTTTCTTCGCCATGGGGGAATATAGATATTTGGCCTTTGGTGGGATCATGGCTCAATTAGCTTCAATTATTGATGGATGTGATGGCGAAGTGGCTCGTTTTAAATACCTGTCTTCTAATTACGGAGGATGGTTTGATGCGGTGTTGGATCGTTATGCGGATGCGTTTCTCCTGTTTGGCTTGACTTGGCATGTCTACAGTACCAATTTGTCATCGCTCGTCGTGGTGATAGGATTCATGGCAATGATCGGTTCTTTCATGGTGAGTTACACCGCAGATAAACATGACAATCTTATGAAAAACAAAATCCATAATGGACTAAGAATTGGTCGTGATATTAATGTCTTCCTGCTCTTTTTAGCCGCAATATCGAATCAACCTTATTTGGGATTAATGGTGATTGCGGTTTTAATGAACGTCGAAACTATTCGTCGAATAATCGTATGTCGTAATGAACAGTAGTATTGAATGCGCAAAAGAAAAAATACGTGAGGCTATTTCTAAATCAAATGTGCCTGAAGATCCTATTCATGCCGAGAACACACTGAAATGGGTCTTGTACCTCAAACTTGATGCGAATGATGCTTTACAGATTGCCGCGTTAGCTCATGATATTGACAGAGCCAATGAAAGCAGAAAAACGTTGCGTTCAGATTTCAGCGATTATGACGCATTCAAAGCATCTCATGCCCAAAATAGCGTAATAATTTTGGCCGAAATACTAAACACATGTCATGTGGAACAATCTATTATTGAGGAAGCCTGTCAGTTGGTGGCACAACATGAGGTGGGTGGAGATCAACTGTCAGATTTGCTGAAAGACGCTGACAGTATTTCTTACTTTGAAGTCAACATGCCCCTCTATTTTCAAAGAGAAGGATATGAAGAAACCTTAAAACGTTGCATATGGGGGTACCATCGGCTTTCACCTAAAATGAAAAAAAAATGTCAAAAGATGACCTATTCCGACTCTACTCTCGTTGGACTTCTTCAGGAAGCTGTATCAACTGCAGAAAATGAATTGGTGTGCTCCAAATAACGTTGCCCAATTTCATAAATGGTTGAGTATCTTTGTGAAATTCTGGGATATGATCAATGAACTGGTGTTTTACCCAGCAGAAATATCAAGAACAAACTGTCCTATGAACTGGACATGGAAGTAGTTAGGTCCTCTTTTAGTATTAGGAAATTAAAAACAAGTTGCTAGAGAATAAAAATGTCGAATACACCGAAAATTGCAATCATTGGATCTGCGACTATTGATAAAAATGTGAAAGGTTCAAGAAGCATAAGAAAAATCGGAGGTACTGTTACTTATGCCGGCATTACATTTCAAAAACATGGCTTGCCTACTGTCATTGTCTCTAATATTGCTCCACAGGATAGCGGTTTGTTAAGAACTTTGCGCCAACAAGGTCTAACAGTTTGTTCTTCTCCTACAGAAGTAACAACATCGTTTGTCAACCACAATGATGGAGATGATCGATGGCAGGAAATGAATTCAAAAGCCTCTCCCATCACTGTTGATCAGTCTCAGTCCATTATTGAGAAAGTCGATCATGTCCATTTAGGACCTTTACATCCTTCTGACATAGAGCCAGAGCTTTTCCTTCTTTTGGGGAAACAGCCCTGCTTTGTATCTCTAGATGTGCAAGGATACGTCCGTGAAATAAATCATGGACGAGTTCGACTCAAGGTCTCAGAAACTTTACACAAGGTATTATTTTCTGTTCAAGTCATAAAGGCAGATCACCTTGAATTAGATGCCATTCTTCAGTTTTACCAGATGGATTGTAAAACGCTAAAAGAATTTTATGGACTTCGAGAATTAGTGATTACCAAAGGAGATGAGGGGGGGTACATCATGGCTGACGAGAAGGTTTCATTTGAGGCAAAACCTGTGCCACGTATTATTGATACTACAGGAGCAGGCGACATTTTTTTCGCAGCTTACCTGATCTACAGATTCCACAAGCATCGGAATATCTCTGAATCCAGTCAATATGCCGCGTCGATAGCAGCCAGATATGTAGCTGGACAGTATATCCCTGTAGGACAATTAAAACTGCCTTCTTCTAGATTGAATTATGGTCACACTGCAGACAAATTTTCAGAGGAAAACCGACCTAAAGATGTGATCCTTGCTAACGGCAGAAGAATCTAGATTGGGCATTGATCTTGGCTGCGGTCCTCCATCTTAATACTGGCATTCAAGTAATTCCACTTGCCGGAGTCCCTTGTATCGGTGGGTGGGTCCACAGCGAGCCTCACTCCTCAAGTTCAGGCAACTCCTGCATCTGTAAGTGCCTGAAAAAGCTAGCTCCCCAAGCCGGACTCGAACCAGCGACTCGATGATTAACAATCATGCATAGTTGGTAAACAGGGAAAGACTGCAACAAACAAGGATAATAATATCAGTAAGATGATGGCTCTTCACTATTGCCACATGTCCCCGAATATGGCCTGTTTTTGTAAGCTAATGGCACAAAATTGGCACAAAAAACTTACCTCGCTCGCGCGTCTTGCCGATTTGCGCATGCATGCAGTCACTGTGAGAATTAGAAAACAGAGTATTTATGTAATTAAAGTAATATTATTGGATCAACCCAACACATGTCATCAATCGATTTTTTTTACAAGAATAGTGAAATTTTACTTGGAGGGTGTCTGACTGTGAAGAATTAGTGGTGGTTACTCACAGAAGGTGATGTGAGTTACCTTGTCATTAGAAATAGTGTTTGAAGAGGAAAATTCTTTCTATAATTCAAAAATGCGTTTTAATTCGTTTTCCTCGTGTGTGCGTGTAGTGATTTTTTCGTGCGGTTAATGTCATGATTATTTTAATTAACTATATGTGATCAAATATTCTTTTTGCAATTAGGTCTGACAGAACCTGTCCCTGACTTTCAAAACGCTGCCTCCTCTTTTTGTTTTGCAATTGACTGATCAAAAGGGGTGTCCATACCATATTGTTAATGCAGAACCTTCATCACTGAAACCTAAATCTGCTCGAAAAACAACAGAATTAAATAATCCTCTAAAGGCTACACCGTATGAATCTTTGAAATTCTCCCAAAAACTGTGCCCCAAGTCTGGAGATACTGTTCCCTGTTCATAAAAGATAGCAAATTGAAATCCTGCAAAAACTCCTTTTTGTAATATATAATCAAAATCAATTTGAGTTTCATTGAAATACCAACGTAATTCCAGGGCTCTGAAGTTGGTATGGCTATCAAAAAACCTTCCTTCACGATACCCCCTCAGTTTGAATCTTCCACCAAGTCCAGTGCCTTTAGGTTTTTTAGATTCTTCTAGGGCATTTTCATAAAATATATCTACAATTCCTTGACAAGCGGGATTAATTGATAACTCTTGTTCATTACAAATATATCTATCAACTTGACCGGGAGTTTTAATTTTTGAAGTACTAAAAAATTGGTTAGCAACGAATATGAGTTTTTGTTCTTGAATTGGTATGTATCCTGAAATATCTAAATCATATTGAAAAAAAGACGCCTCTTCTTTCCATCTGCTGGGCCAATCCCATCTATCAAATTGTATAGAATAACCGATTCGAGGGTCTCTTCTATTATCAGTATCATCTATTAGTATTCCAAATCTATCAACGTGAGGACTGTCTGACATTCCAGCATTTCCAGCATTTATAAAATTTTCTTTATAATCAACATATCCATATGGGTCAAAATCAACTTTAAAATAAGTATAAAATAATTCTAATTGCTTATTGAAAAAATAATATGATAATTCACCAATGAAGGAATAGGCTCTTTCACCTAATAAATATAAAGTTTTGTCTGGGTCTGAATTTATACCTCTTTCACTAATTGGATATGCAAATAATTCAACATATTCTATGCTTGGAGAAAAAGTAAATTTTGAACTAATTAATGGAAAATCTAATATTGCTAAACCACCACCTTTAAATTTTTTTCCTTCAAACCATTTTGATCCTTCACCCCATCCCAAACCCCCTATAATGTCGAAATATCCATCTTTAATCCATGGAACTTTAAGATTATTTATCAAAGTACCAACCACCAATGCGTTTTGAACACCTGGTATAGCAATGGGAGCCGGGAAAGTATAAATGCTATATTCTTTTTCTGGCTCTTCCCGTCTTTCAAAGCCAATGGCTGACGCCTCAGCAGCCATAAATATGAATAAGATATATATAAAAAGTAATTTCTTGAAGTTTGGACTCATTTAGTTCTCCATGATTATTTCTGCATTTGGTTTTCTCATTGGTTGGTTCCAGCAGAATCAAACATATATCTTCAATTGGTTTGTTTTACAAGAATGTGGGATTTTACTTGGAGGGTGTCTGACTGTGAAGAATTAGTGGGGGTTACTCACAGGAGATGATGGGGTTGGTTTTTTTAGTTTTTCAAAGTTATTTATGAATTTTTATCAATTTCCCATCTGAATCAATTTCAAAGAATAAATTCCCTCCAGATAGTAGGAAATGATTATTTTTGATTTGAGTAATATCTGCTGCAGATTGCTTTCCTGGTTCTTCATATCTTTTTACCCATTTTTGTGTCCCATTTAAATCCATGGACCAGGCCATCATGTCTCCTTTTTGATTTTTAGTTCCCGCTAAATCTGTTAGACCTACTGCAATGACAGCGTCTCTTTGAGGGCTAAGAGCAAGCGCAAAGACATGTTCATTGTGAATATCATTATTTACTTTTCTTGCCGTCCCAGTCCAGGGTTGGGACCATACCATTTCTCCATTCTGATTAAATCGCCAAACGGCAGAATTCACAGCCTTCCTTTTGTCAGCCCTTACTTTTCCTCCTACGATAAAACTTCCATCATCAAGCTGAAGAATACTGTTCCCACTTGCCCACCATTTGTTAGGTGCATGTCTCTTTGAAATTAAAGTTTCACCAGTAGCAGAATTTATTTTTAGAAAATACACATCCCCACATGCATATCCATGATGGCATACGTATTTTGGGCATGGTTTTTCATATTTCCCAATTGCAATTAAATTATTTTCATTATCCTCTAAAACAGATTTCAGGGTATCGAATACACAAGCGTTAGAGCCAAATCTTTTCATCCATTTTTCAGTTCCATCATCTTTATTAATTTTTGTCACAAATCCCTGGCCTTTGACATTATTACCACTATCTCCAGAGGTGTAAGCCTACGGCCACATAATGTCCATCGTTTGTTTGTATGATGTCTTCGACAAAATGAATCACTTTTGTTTTTCCGGACTTGTATTTTAGTTCTCTCTTCCACTCTATTTCTCCCTGTGCATTAGTTTTGAAAATGTGGGAGTATCCGTAACTTGGGTGTTTGGGATTGACAAATGTCCCGACAATGTATCCGCCATCCTTTGTTTGTGAAATCGCACTTCCATCAAGTTGACCTTCTGTTGGTAAACCGTTTCCAAAGTTGCTTGTTACATCTTTAAAATCAGCATCATAAGTTTTGCTAATCAATTGATTCCCATTATCGTCTATGACTTGAATCCACGGTTTTCTATTTTTTCCACCTACAAGAGCATAACCACAGTCTTTTTTATTTTTTACAATCTCCCATAAACCTGCGCCTTTTTCCGGATAAATTTGAAAAGATCCTTTATTATTCCCATCACAGTTGGGCGCTTCATTATCTGACGATGATGAATTATCTGACGATGATGAATTATCTGACGATGATGAATTATCTGAAGAACTTTTGGAACAGGAAAGCATCAAGCCAAAGGCCAATACCAAGATTGTGGGGAAGAAGAGGAACTTCAGTTTTTTCATAGAACCTCAAGTATGCGCTGGGCAAATAATACTCTACTCAAATTGAATGAATATACTACATAATTCTGTAGATATAACATATTTGCAAACTTGTGTATCCTATATAATTTTCACTTTGAAGTCAAGCTGTAAAAATACGTAGTACTGAGACGGAAAGAGTGTTGAGGAGTATTTTACAAGAGAGATGTGGATATTACTTTGAGGGTGTCTGACTGTGAAGAATTAGTGGGACTGCCAGATCGTAGAGACGCTGATCCATGACGATCCATTCATGCGCAAATTCACCTAACTACTTTCTGTATCGATGGGTGGGCCTTGTTGAGTGTGGGGCCTCCGCAAACCCCTGCATCTGGATCAGGGGTGCAAATTGTTAACGGACAGGATTCCTGTGTACAGATAGGATCGGGGGTTGGTTGAGCGGGGATCCTCAGTTGGCTTGAGAGTTATCAAATAAAATTCATTGCCTTGACCAATTTTTGGTTGGTCGATCAAGATTATTTGTTAAAAAACCGGTGAAAACAAATTAACCATAAATCCCTGGCAGACACCCTTCCCAATATTCTTAAGCTGATGTTTCACATCGCTGCTGAAACGAAGTGTTTCACCAGCTTCAATAATTTCACTCTTTTTCTCGATCAAGATTTCCAGTTTTCCTTTCATCAAAGTAACGCTTTCAGTACTATTTTTTCCATGCGATTCCGAAATCAATGAAGAGCCAGGTTGTGCTTTGAAATCATACCACTGCACGGACTCGAGGATGCTGACAACACCTAGAATTCGAAGCTGAAATCCGCCATCTTCACTGAAGATTACCGGTGTGGTATTGTTGTTGATTTTTTCAACGGTATTGGCCGGTTCATTCGTACCTAGTAAATTTTCCAGTGGATGATCAAGAGTTTGTGTTATCTTCCATAGTGTAGACAGAGTCGGATTGCTCTTGTTCCTTTCAATCTGGGAAAGAATAGCTGTGGATACTCCTGATTTTTCTGAAAGTTCATCTAAAGTCAGATTTTCTGCCAGCCTTAAAAGCTGTAATTTCGCTCCAATCTTGGGAGGTGGAAAACGCTGATGATTGTATATATTTGACATTATACCGCATTAAGAATCATGAATTAATAATCACTGTTAGCATTTGATGATACTTAAAAATAATTAATAGGCAAGAAAAATGAAAGCCTGATTGGCCCTGCTCCAGTGGGCGAGACTTTGAGCCGATAACAATGACTTTTCCAATCACTTCTTTATGCACAGATTTGTTCAACGCTGGATATGGTACTATCCAGGTCCTGGATTGAAGTGACTTCGAATTCCAGCAACAAGCGTTCTTTAGTGTCAGGCATGCTACATGTTACAGTGAATCCTGACATCCCCGCTTCCTTCCTGAAAGCCTCTCGAATTGTTTCTTCCAAAACCTTGGGAGCATTCTCAGTTGTTTCGGTCCAGAGGAGTTCGTTGACAATGATTCTGAAACGATTGGCTTCGAAGTGAATTTTACCCTCCAGAGCCGTTTCCTGCTCAAGGAGTCGGGAAGCCAGTTGAAGGGTATTCCATATTTTTTCGAGTCTTTGCGTAAACATGCCGGAGATGGGTCTTCTGCGCTGATACTGCAGAGCGAGTCCTTCGGGTGAATAGATCACCGAAAAAGTCCCTTCATGGGCTACAAGCAGTAGCTTTGGATCTCGCTTGAGGTGAAGGTAGTCACCGACATCAATCAGGAGGTGATCCTTGATCAACTGTTGCTGAATCCATCGATGAAAGACAGGAATGAGTTCCTTCAGATGCAATATGGACCCAAATTCCAGAGGTCTTTGTATGATCAGACGTTGTAATTCCATAGTTCTCCTTAAGTCAGTTTTGTAGCACACTCTGTTCTTGCATTTTAGCTGAACAAGCATGGGTTGCATCAATGAACAGTTGGGCTTCTTCGATCAGTTGGTGGACTGCTTCAGTGTTTTCCCCTACAGGCCCTGCTTCGTACCGATGGAGAAGATAACGCCCAAACTTGCCCTTTGCGTATTGATCAAAGAAAAGTTCTGTGTCGTAAAATCGGGTTCGAAATTCATGGACAACATGATCAGGTTCCTTACCGATGTCTTTGATCTGCTGTTGTATGAGGGCCTTTGCAGCCTTCAGCATTCCACTGTAAGCCAAGGAATCCGCTTCTAATAAATCCCCTTCTTCATGCTTTAGCTGAGCCTCGAACACTTCTCTTTCGGCATCAGCCAGCAGGAACTGGAACTGAGAAATAACCTCCCCGGAACACTCTCCAACGCCGAGATCTCCAAGTGAAAATTCACGGACATCGCCCCAGTCGGTATATAAATCCGGAGCCACGTCATGCGTCGGTAGGCGCATCAAGTCCTCGATCCAGGCCCTGAGCTGTTTTTTACCCACACGTTCAATGAATGAGTGGAAGGGTTCCGATTGCTGTCGATTACTCCGGAACTGCTGGATGATACGCTCTACTACCTCGGGGATCTTTTTGGATGGCACTGCCCCAATGGCAAGTCCGAAGGAGCCCGCATTGTTGTCCCACTGTCCGCCCAGCACCACCTGGAAGTGTGGAACCTTGAATCCATCCACGGTACGGCTGTTCCCAAAGAAACCGATGTCTGCAACGTGATGCTGACCGCAGGAATTGAAACAGCCGCTGATCTTGATCCTTAATCGCCGCACCGCTTCATCGTCCTCTCCGACAAGCCTCAGGCTCCGTCCCAGTTCGGCCGCCAGTCCCCGGCTGGAAGCAATTCCGAGTTTGCATGTATCCGTTCCAGGACACGCAGTGATATCGACGAGGCTTGCTGCTCCAGATTCACCAAGCCCCAAAACTTCCAATTCACTATAGAGTGCAGGGAGATCGGCTTTTGAAACCCAGCGGAAGATCATGTTCTGCTCCACCGTAGTCCGTACGTTTTTTCCTACATAGCGGCGTGCAAGCCCGGCGAGTTGACGCAGTTGGAAACTGTTCAGATCCCCAAGAGGAAGAGTAACCACTGCTACCGCATAGCCCTTCTGTTTCTGAGACATGACATTGGTTCCAAGCCATTCGTTAAAGTCATCATACCTTGTGTTCAGGGAGGTTTCTTTTCCTTCCTTCAGTGGCTTTTCTCCCCATGCGGGAAGTTCCTTTAGGTAGGAAGTCCATAGTAGATCCTGGGGAAGAATTTTTCGTTCCTCCAGAACCAATTCCCTGAATTTCTCGATTCCGAGTTTTTTAACAAGGAACTTGATACGTGCTCTAGCCCGGTTTCTCTTTTCTCCCAGCCTGGAAAACACACGGCAGACCGCCTGGGCAGTGGGTAGCAGTTCCTCTTCAGGCAGAAACTCATCGAACAGCTTTGCCTGTTGCGTGACAGTACCCAGTCCTCCGCCAACGTAAAGGGCAAATCCTCTGCGTTCCATTCCGTTTTCTATACGAATTCGGGCCACTGCACCAAAGTCATGCATCTTCACCAGCCCGCAAGCCTCATCAGTGCAGCCAGAAAAGGCAATCTTGAATTTACGCCCGAAATCCTGACAGTCCGGATGCCCAAGTAGGAACCTAGAGAGGGCCTTTGCATAGGGAGTGACGTCGAAGGCTTCTCCTTCGCAAACCCCTGCCAGCGGGCAGGCGGTGACATTGCGAACACTGTTACCGCAGGCTTCACGGGTGGTGATGCCCACCGACGCAAGCCGTCGCATCAGTTCAGGGGTGTCGTCTATATGAATATAATGCAGCTGAAAACCCTGGCGAGTGGTCACGTGCAGCACTCCGTGGGAGTATTCATCGGCCACATCTGCAAGCACTTCCATCTGTTCCGGAGTAATTCCGCCGAAGGGGAGTTTGATCCTCAGCATTCCGGGTGCATCCCACATTGTTTCCGGCCCCTTGGTAAGTTCTCCCGTTGGAAAGCCTAGCTGCTGCGTGCGAAGCCCGTCATGCCGCCGCCCGTTATCGTAGCGTTGGCCGTAGACGCCACGGCGGAGGCGGGTTTCTGCAAAAATCTTTTCGTCAAGCTTGCCAATTCGTCGCAATTCAAGCTGGGTTTCAAAAATGTCGATTTCACGACCCAGTTCAGGACTAATCTGTCCTGAAAGTCGTTCTTTCCAGGTGGTTTCCATTACGTTCTCCTTATTAAATAAAAACAATGTCCTCTGACTCCCAGTTGGATTCTAAAAAGTGAGAGACGGAGGTTGAATTAAAGACCCGGGTGTTACGGGCAAAGAAATCCGACTCAATTTGGGACAATGAATCTTAGCTTAGTTGTTCATATTGGTTTAAAATCTTTTTCAGGAAAAATAATATTTTATATAAAGTTTAACCCAAGCGTGAAATTGGCTGTGACTTATTGTTGCTTCCAACGTCAAACCCTTGGCAAGATCATCTAGCTCTAAAGTCATGTAGTTCCTTTCTGATTAATGAATGGGCTCAATACGTTTGGGTATTATGAGACCCCATCATGAACTGATGTGGTCTCTATATCTTTCATGACTTGATTGATAAGCATTTTTGGTAGATTGGGATTTGCCCCAAAATGAGGCATCAACTTATAACACACATGAGGATAACGGGCTGCTGTTTTCCTAATAACAGCAGGAAGATCATTTGTAACGTGTCTTCCGGCCGAAATAAATAAAGGAAGGACTATAACTATTTCCGTAGTCTGCATTGCACAGTCTTCTAATACCTCTACAAGTGATGGCTCCGCCAGTTCCATGAATGCCGCAAATACCTTCAAACGTGGTGATGTCTCGCTTATGGAACAAGTCAGTTCCAAAACCTCCTGGTTTGAAGTGCTCACTCTACTCCCATGTGCAACAACAACTAACGTAGCTTCCGGTTTAATCATACTTTTTTCAATTAGTGAAATGCCTATCTTAACAGTCCCCCCTTTCGGGTTTTCACAAAGTATCATTTATAATAGCAATAATTTATGTTATATGCAAATAAATTATTATATAAAATAAAATATAATTTGCTGAACAAGATTTTTTGCAGCAGAAATGTTCCCATCCGAATCATGCCCTGCTAAGCTGTTAAGGTGTTTTCCGCAATCTGAATCACTGAACCGCCTGCCCCTCAGCATCTACTTGCTCATGGGGGACGAGCATTAAGGACATGTTACGCAGGAGGTCGTGCTAGGAAACGAGATGAAGAAAGCTATCACGCATTGCCTGATCAAGTTTGGCATTGATCATTTGGTGTATTTTTCTAGAATTGGCGTGGTAGGTTGTAGAGGGTGTCTGACTGTGAAGAATTAGTGGGAGTTACTCACAGGTGGTGATGACTTTGCTAGACAGCCACTTATATTGTAGACAATCTAGATAATATTTTGTCAATAAGAGCTTTAGCAGATAAAGTATTTACTGAGCAATCATAAACCAAACCAAACACTTCCTTATAAATATCTCTTTTTTGTTTTGGCAAATATTCTAATGGATCATTATTAGATGAAAAGTCTAAATCCATTTCATTCTGGACATATGATACTCTTTTAAATAATCTATTTTTATCTTCATCTTGAATAAAATAGCTGTTAGTTAAGTTTTGCAATTTTTGCAAAGAGTCTTTTATATAACACTCTATTTCGGCATTACTCTTTTTAGGGAGAGATTGTTGCTTTAAGAAAGAGATTTTTTCAAAAATTTTTCGTTCCTCAATTTCAAATTCTTTAATTCGATTGCGTATTATTGATGAAGTTCGGCATCGTTTTGCAATATCTCGTCCCCTAACTGATAAATGATTAACCATATTTAGAAAGTGGATATTTTGCTCAAAGTTATCTCTTCGTCCATTGGGCCTAATGTTTTTATCTACCACATGAACTTCTCCTACTGTCCACGAATTAAAACGAGTTTCAGGAAATATTTCATCTAATAAGTTATCTTCACCAACTTGAATATCACCCGAGCGAACTCTGAATCCCTTTATACCTGTTTTAGTGGGAATGGCTCCTAAATAGTTGTGATGTAAAATCCATCCAACAGCGCCCACCTCACCAGAAACATTTGGAATAGTTAAACATTCTAATTCTCCTTTAAAAGAATCTTGTATTGTATCTGAAACGTTGAACTGATCCTGATGAAGTCTATATATTGGAGAAACATTATCATCAATGAAAACATTCATGTTTGCCATTGAAACATGATCTTTCAGAGATTTTGTGATTTTTTCTGTATAAGAAAATTTTGGAGAGAACGGAACCGGTGCTACTTTTGCTATATAATGCTCAATTGTCTCTCGATCAATCAGGGTGTCCTTTTTATGTTTAATAATGTTTCTATTAGATACCAATGCTTGTCCACTTACGGGACGGTGTTGGTACACTACAGGTTCACGTATGGGATGGTACTGTTCCGCCAGCTGTTCTAATTCGGGACTGTAGTGTCCCATATCTGGTTCATCACTTGTCCCGATAATGGACATCTTGATTTTACTCCCTTTGTAGGGATTGTTCGATGGAAAGTAGGTAAGGTAATTCCACGAGTCAAGGTCAGTTACGCAACGATGATAAGTAGATTTCGAACCAATCTTGGCCGCGCGCATCAAATCCCTGCGGTTCACAAAAAACTCATCTGCAAAACGGCTACTGTTCCATTCCTGAAACAGGGCCATATACAGACTAATGTGGGTAGGATTTAGACGGTCATCAAAGAAGAAAGTTGAAAAAGCCGCATTCAATAGCTTTATATAATTCATCACTTATGAATTTAAATCGTGCTGTACACGATTGGCATCCATAACACTTTGAATCTCTTGCGCATCATAATAAATAATGCCGCCTACTTTGGTATAGGGAAGAGTGCCGTTAATTCGTAAATTTTGAAGTGTTCCTGGGCTTATTTGGAGTAAGTCCATAACCTCAGAAGATTTAAGATACCTCTTAATCTTTCCGGAAGATTGCTTGGTTAGAAGATTTTTAATGTCATCGAGCAATTCCATTTTAAACTCTCGAAGGTCGTCTGTGGTAATAATACTTGTTGGCATAATAGAACGATTTATGGAAAAGCCTCAATAAATTAAAT
>LSNO01000142.1 GCA_002082305.1 SAR324 cluster bacterium SAR324-CTD7B | reverse complement strand
GGCAGTAAGCTTGATGACTGTGAAGTAATTGAAATAACAACAGAGACAGAACAAAATCGTATAGAAAAACTAATCGAAGGAGGAGCCTCCCTGTTTCGACAATGGACCAGTTCCAGGATTCCAGGTGCAGGAGAAGAATTGGAAGATGTTCGTCAGCGATTCAGGTGAAAAAGCTTATTTTTCGTATTTGTCTCAATTTGTAATAAATTACTTCGTGAGCCATTAATTCTCAAAAGATATTGATATTATTGATTGCGGCATGTCATCTCGACCGATGCGAGAGATCTGATAAAAGAGAAAATATCTTATAAGGTTACTTATATACGCCTGGGATGACACGATAAAACGTGTGACTGTCGAGTTAAATACTGAAGACCTTTGTAACCTGAACAGCAGGCACGGGGAGTTCACTATGAAAGCGGCTACTATGTACCATTGATTTGTTTATGAGCTGCATCAATCCCAATGTCATACGCTTTTAACGATCCTTCCGCACGTTTGTCGAAATAGTCTGGACTGTTCCGGAACAGTGCGGCTTCCCGTTCAATGTCACGGTGACGATCCATTTGCGGAGTACTCTGCAAACTTTCCACTATGTCAGCAAATTGATTTGAACTGAGCCAGTTATCAAACAACCGGATTTGAGTCACATGCACACTGGGATCAGGACGGGCCAGATGAATATCGGTGGGCTTTCCCTGCAATTCATCAGCAAGATAACTGGATCGCCAGAGGTAACTGGTGACAATTCCAAGTTGAATGTAATCCTGGAGACGATGTTTTTCTGCATCGCTCATTTTTTCAGGAAGACGCTCCAAATATCCCTTTATTGTGGCTTTGGCATTATCGGCATAAAAATCCCCGGATTCCGGATCAAACGCGAAAAATGACAAAGTACGTCCCAAATCCTTTTCAAGTGGAGTTTGATCACCATTCTCCAGAGTTCCAAACCCCATGTTGTCGAAATCAAAACTTTGGGTAATTTCCCAATGATTCTCCGACGCATCGTAAACCGCGCCGACATTTGCGGGCTTGACTTCGTTATTTACAGGTACATTGGGGGCAGGATTATCGATTAAACTTTCATGGATGTTTTTCTCCAACCAATTGAAACAATCCAAAATGAACTCTAAATCACCACCCTGTAATCCTTTCCGAAATGATTGGGATTCGGGTGAGTTTCCTAAATTCGGCAGCATGTTTTGGATCTGATACTGAAACTCCTTCCTGTCAGCCGAATTTTGCAAGTGTGTCAGGCTCTCACTAATACTAAAATCATCACGCGCGACTTGTCGCCCTGTGCGAAATCCGGCAGGATCAGCTGTTTCCAGATCTTTTGGTAAATTCTCAGTGACACCGCTGCAGGCACGGCTGACTTTGACAATATAGCCGCCGAGTTTTTCCATCAAGGCGAGTTGGCCTCTACGACCTCCCGGGATTTCAGTCAAGGTTTCCGGAATTTCGTCAATGCCGCCAAGCGCGGCTTCTGTCAAAGTAATGGTCTGTCCGCTAAATAAACTCAATTCACCAGACAATCCTTCCAAATATTCCGGTACAGTCTGGTATAATTCTCCATTTTTACCACGATATGTCTGAAAAGTGGGGATGGAACTATGCAGTCGGCACTCTTCTGTACAGAGCACAGAAAACGCAATATTGTCGCGGACAAATCCTGGTTTGACTATTTTGAGGAAGGCTTTAATTCGGTTCTGTTCAGCAAGAAAAACAAAACTCAGGCGCCCTGAATTGATGGCTTGAATTTTGGTGTCCGGAGAAGAAAAATCGACCCCGGAATCGGAATTTTCAAACGGATATGCATGGGCAAAAATCTGCCGTAAGAACATATAATGGTCGTCTTCAAGCAGGTGATGGCGTGCGATTTTGATCTCCTAATTATTTTATTCCGAATACGGCCCTTTCAGTCCTGCACCTTCAATCAAAGACGCATAGGAATTGGAGGCCAAAATCAATTGCGAACCATAACGCTCTATCAGTTCCGCTCGTCGTTCCGGATTCGGAGTTGATGCCAACGCACCCCAAATTGCAGTGATCTCTTCAGTGGTCTGACGCATCTTTGAGAGAAACTCATCGTCGGTAACCGTCTCACTCAATCGTTTCGGCGTGACTTTGCCGACTCCGGAAACTGTGGTTGCGCCACCATCAGAGTATCCTTCGGGCAAATCTCCTTTGAGGTTGATCGTGGTTTTGAAATGAATCACCGACAGGATTTGATCCACTGCCTGTTTGGCACCTTCAACACGGGAAACGTGTTCGGTATCGGCTGCCGCATGGGGTAAAAGTTCCAGTTTCCCGGAATACTTTTTTTCTAAATCAAGGTAAGGAGCCATTGGTCCGGTAATTTCGCCGGTGGACGGGTTTTTAAATATGTCTGCGTCAATTGCCGCATAGCGGATTTTTCCGCTGGCCAGGGCTTTATCCAACGCCTGCGCATCAACAACCTCACCGCGGTCGTAGTTGATCAGCACGGCTCCATCGTTCAAGGAATTGAGTGCGCTTTCGCCAATCATTCCTTCATTCTCAAATTTCCCGCTCTCTGGATTCGGCGCACCCAATCCTGTATGGAAGCTGATATAATCGGCACCTTTGGCTACGTCTTCAATGGAAGGAGCGTAAATGAAACCTTCTGACTCAATCCATTTTTGATGACGGGGCCTTGCGTGAACTACAACTTCCATCCTGAACGCCTGAGCTATTTTTGCGACTTCACGACCAATGTTGCCGATGCCTACAATGCCGATTCGTTTCCCTTCAATTTTTTCTGTTGGGAAATCTTTGAGTTGTTTCCCAGTATCAAAATTCTTTTCAATCACAAGTTGATGCAAAGTGTCCACATCCAAATCCGGAGAGGTTTTCAACAAGGCTTTGAAGGCCATGTGCGCGGTGGCTCGGCTGTTAAAACTAGGGGTATTCATCAGCGGCGCAACACCGCCGGCTCCGTTTCCGCCGCCCCAAGAGGCACTGCCCATATTTCCGGTTCCGGCTCCGATTCGGACTCCTCCGGAATGAAACACAGATTCTTTAGGAAAAAAAGTCGCCGCGGCAATGAGTGCGTCATATTGCCCTTGATCGGTTTGGGGAATAATTTCTTCGGCACGGCTCAAATCCGGCTGATAGAAAAAATGGATTTTTCCGGTTTCCAAATCGGCGTGATCTGCAACAGAGCCGACATGAAAGACACCGCCTTTTTCTTCAATGTGCGCCTGCACTTCACTGAAATCAGGGTTTCCATTTGAGTCAAATTTCAAACCAACCAAATCCGCAATGAGCACTTTATAAGCTCGATTCTGATCGTCTTTTCTCATTTTGGAATCGGCGGCGGCGGAAACCTCAAACGTCACTCCAGCTTTCGCCAGTTCTTCTTCCAGAACCACAATTTTTGCCCGGTGGTAGGCATATTCAAGATTATCAAACACAGCAGTGATTTCTGAAACCGGGCGTGATCCTCCGATCCACAGACGGAAATCTCCGGGCGTTCCCGGAAAGGTATTGACGTACCGCGCCACATCCAATCCGCGCTCATAGTCACCATTCGGATGGGTCAAACCCTCAAAGCCCAAAAGTTGCTTGGTTTTGGCGATGATTTTCACATGTTGATCAGAGTCACTAACATCAGCATCATTGACTTTTAGCAATGTAACCGCAGCCCCACGCCGGGTTGTATCCTGAACACCCATTTCAAAAAGCGGATGTGCTGAGACCCAATTCTCTACTGCGGCTCGATTTGCTACAGAACGTTTGTTGAGTTCACTCACTGACCCGACCTGTTTTTCCGAGCGGAGCAGACCAAAAGTCGTTTCCGCAAAAGCGATAGTACTGAAAGTGTTAATAATTCCGCCAATCATTTTGTCTTGTGCAGGGTCGTAAAATGGTCCGGCGGCTAAACTTTTTTTACCGGAAACCGGAAACTTTCCATCTTCCGGGAGAGCAAGTTTGAGTTGACGCGGAATGGCCCACGATGGACTGTTTACGTTTGTTTCGACCAATTCCAAGGCTTGTGGAGTAAAGGACACAATAAAATATCCTGCAGTACCACCAATTGCTTTTTGGAAGGGCATGAACAAACAACATTTGCTGACAACTTGCTGAACCAAATCTTCCGGCCACGGCATCGCACCCAATGTGGAAGTCGCGTCAATCACCGCATGATGATTCGTAGGATCACTATCAATCCAGTTTAAAAGATTACGGACATCCTGTTCCGAATAAGTAGTGCCCCCGGAGGTTTCATGACCCACTCCGACAAAAAGCTTGATCCCCAGATTTTGGAGTTCTTCTGCAGAGGGAATATTGCCTTCAGTATCGCTGAAATGGACACGTCTCTCATCACCGTTTCGTGTGTATTTCTGAAGTTCAATCAACTGCACGCCCCATGACTGCCTGAATGCTCCACCTTGTTTTGCTGCTTCCGATTCCGGCCTGGTTGTATCAACAAATACATTAAAGTCGCTGCCGGTGTTCATCAAATGCAGGACCGCAACTGTAAACCCACTATGTCCGCCTCCCAGACCAATCGCCATTTTGTTTTGTTTGGGAAACTCAAAATAGCGATGAATTTCGCGCATCATGTCCAGTACAACTTTGTCCGCCGGATAACCCCGGTGCATACATCGGTCAAGTTCACCGGTGGTCACGGGGCCGATTTTTTGTCCTCGGTCGTCTAGTTTTTGATAATTATTTTCCAACCACGCTTCAAACTCAAAGCGAGTCAAACGACGATCCACCTCATCGACAGTCATGTTTGTAATAGGACCAACTCCAAAAAACGGGTTTGCGGTACGTGCAAGAGGTCCACTTGCAGTCACCTGCAGTGACGCTTTTCGATGTTTTTGCATATCATTCGTGGTTGCCATCGTCTTTTCCTAATTATTTGTAATTTTAAATGAAATTGTGTCCGGCTCCCTTGGATCTACACTCAGGACACTATTTTTTAGTCCGGATAAATATAGAGATTTACCTTTCAAAGATCAAGCGCTT
>LSNO01000141.1 GCA_002082305.1 SAR324 cluster bacterium SAR324-CTD7B | reverse complement strand
TCCCAATAAAAGTACGGCGATAAAGATCAGAATCACCTTCTTTTCCTGCGGATCAAAGTTATCAAGCATAATCAGAATTGCCGCAAGAATCTCAGGTCGTTGCCGTAAAAGTAGCGGATATCGTTAATGTTATGTTTGAGCATTGCAGGCCGTTCTACGCCCATGCCAAACGCAAATCCACTCCATTCTTCCGGATCATATCCGCCGTTTCGCAAGACAACCGGATGTACCATTCCCGCGCCGGCAACTTCCAGCCAGCCCGTATTTTTGCAGAGACGACAGCCTTTGTCTTCACAACTGCAACTCATATCGATTTCAATACTGGGTTCCGTAAAAGGAAAGTAACTTCCGCGGATTCTCACTTTTCTTTCTGCACCATACATTTTGTGCGCAAATTCACTCATCACTCCGATCAAGTCTGTGAGTCTGATATTTTTTCCGATTGTTAATCCTTCAACCTGAAAAAACTGATGTTCTGAACGAGGAGTGATTTGTTCGTAACGATAGCATTTTCCCGGAAGAATCACCCGAATTGGTTCAGGATAATATTCCCGCATTGCCCAAATTTGTCCGGGTGAAGTGTGGGTACGCAAAACTACTTCGTCATTGACCCAGAAGGTGTCCCACATATCACGCGCGGGATGATATTCCGGAATGTTCAGCAGTTGAAAATTATATTCGTCACTTTCCACTTCCGGTGATTCATAAACCTGAAATCCCATTTCTTGAAAGATTTGATAAATGCGGCGCAAAGTCTGGGTTGTCAAGTGCAGGTGGCCTGTCGTACAGGGACGTCCTGGAAGGGTTACGTCCAGATCGTCAATTTCCAGTTCTTCATGGAGCTTGCTTTCACGTAAAGTTTTTTGGCGCAAATCAAAAGATTGCTGAAATTCCTGTTTGACTTCATTGATTACCTTTCCCATTGACGGCCGCTCAGCCGCAGAAAGAGTCCCGAGTTGTTTTAGAAAAGCGGTGAGATCACCTTTGCGTCCCAGATATTTATGATACCAATCCGGCAACTGATCGGTTTTGCTTAAGGCATTAAGCTCGTTTTGCCCCTTTTCGCGGAGCATGTTTATTTGTTCAAGCATTTTATAATTACAGATTATTTATTAGGAGTTTGAATCCGCTTCCGAACTTTCCCTGTTGCTTTCTGTTTCAGCTAAATTTATGTCAATTCCTGAGCTGCGCAGTCGTGAAAAAGACTCCAGGACACTTTCCAGTTGTTTAACTTCTTTTGCATTTTTCAGAATGCGGTACCTGAACTGCTGAAAGGAAATTTGATGACTGCTTGCAACTCTGAGAGTTTCTTTGACGAACTCCTGCAGATCTAGGTGCACCTCGTCAAATTGATCGCACCAGCGATTATAACTTAGATATGCGTCTTTAAGTTTCACAATCTCAGGTTCAGGTATATCCGTTTCAGATTTGGTGCCTGCCGAACCTTTCGCATTTGGTATTTTACTGTGCATCTGCAACTCCCTCTCCAGTGTTCGCGCGAGATCGGGACGACCCAGAGGATCAGATAAACCTGAAACAGATAAAGCTGCCGGCACTTCAGGTGTCGCTGGAATCAACTTAGACGCAGTTTGTGCTGCAGGGCTTTCTGACCTTTGCGCGGAACCTGTTTCCAAGTTGGCTATACGCTGCTGAACCGTATGTATCTGATCAATCATCCTGGTCAGTTCTGTCTGCAGACCACTAATCTCAGTAATTCCGGGAGTTTTATTTTCTCCACCTTTAAGCACTTTGGGGATTACTGTTATTTGTTGTCTTTTTAGCCAGACAGGTGTGGTCAGTCGCGCTTGCCAGTCTGGATGCTGATTCAGCTGTTGATCGCAAGCATTCAGCCATGTTTGAAAACTGAATGGCCGGTTAGGAATCTGCAGCGGTTTCTCAAATTCAAGCGGACAATCAAGGTCAGCTAACCACTGGAGCCAATCTTCCCACGTCTTTTTTGTTTCCTGCTCCAGCAGGAACTGCAAAAGTCGCTCTTCAAGCGCATCAATGATGCTTGACATTCGAACCCTCTATTAAAAACTAAAATCAGTGCTTACCGCTTCCTTCAGCAGAATAAATGAAGTCCAGAAACGCCCGAACTGCGGCACTTTCTCCAAATGTTTCCTCTATTACCCGCAGAGCCTCATCATTTTTTAGATCGGGACGATAATAAATCCTATGGGCTTCAAGTATTTCTCCAATTGATTCACGGCTAAAATTCTGACGTTTCAAGCCGACTATATTAACACCCTTTACTTCAAAACGGTTCCCATAACCTGTGGCATAAGGTGGAATGTTTCGATCAATCAAAGAAGCAGCTCCCGTATAAACATAAGATCCAACTCTTAAAAATTGAGCTACTCCGTTCTGTCCGCCCAGAGTGACATAGTTATCAAGAGTAACATGACCGCTCAAACCAGTGTAATTTGCAAGAATATTATGGTTGCCGATGCTGCAGTCATGTGCGACGTGTACGTAACCCATCAGCAAATTATCATCTCCTATGATTGTTTTTCCGCCACCGCCGACAGTTCCGCGATGTACAGAAACACCTTCACGAAAAATGTTTTTGCTTCCGATAATTACCAGTGATTTTTCCTGATTATATTTTAAATCCTGAGGTTCACCGCCTACATAAGAAAAAGGGTGAAAAATGTTTTCAGTTCCAATCGTTGTCTGACCGTCCAGGACAACATGGGATTTTAAACTGCAGCCATTTCCAATTTTGACACCGGAACCAACCATGCAGTAGGGTCCGATTTCCACATTAGTGCCAAGCTCTGCACCATCTTCTATGATGGCGGTTGGATGAATTTTATTCATAAAAAATTATTAGTCATGTGCGTTGTGAAGGCTCTTTTGCTCCTGCAAAGTGATAAATGAATACATCCATTGTGTGCTAAGTTAAAACCTAAAGTCAAGAAAACACTGTGGAGAAAGAAACCCACTCTTTTCTGAAACATTTTCTGTAGATGTTCACTGAAGCAAGGTTCACGAATTGCATTCATCCTGCGTAATGAAGACATTATTGAAAACGACAAACGAATGAAAACTGTGATAAAATATTTATTTATATTGTTGAGTACACTGCTCTTTGCCTTTACTGCAAGTGCAGAAACTTTGCGGCTAAACAGCGGAGAGTCTCTGGAAGGAAAAATCCTGAAAATGGATGAAAATACTTTGTTTATTGAATCACATCTTACTGCCCAGGAATTAAAGATTGACCGGGCGGACCTGAGTCTTATCGAATTTGACTCATCCGCCCGCAGTCTTGCCCGGCGGCTTGGAATAGGCCTTCATTACAGACCAAATGGAAATGAGGAGAACCTTTCTATAAAAAACTGGATTAGTGCAGTTGATTCAGCAGAACTGATTGTTGGTTACAGTTCAGGCACGCAGGACACATTTGGATTCGAATTACGTTATTCCCGGGTATTCATGGTTGAAGGCGCCACCGATCTTTTTTATGGAGCCGGTGCAGGAATTCTTTCCATAGACAGCAAACGCGGCACCATTTTCAGATTTTATTCCGGCAGTGAGTTTTTCCCTCTGAGCAGCCCAAGTTTTGGTTTTTCACTGGAATTAGGTGTACAGCGTAAACAGGGTGTTGGAGACGTTACTCAAAGCTTTTACAATGCAATAGCTGCACGTTACTATTTCTGAAAGCGGCAAACATGGGCAAGAAAAGCTCGCTCCCGTCCCGTCTCACTTTCGAGGAATCTGAGCAGAATGATGCTCTAATGGAAAAGATTTTTGCCGGCGTCGATGATGTCCCGGATAAAGAGCCCGCACTGGAAATTCCACCCTCTGAATCTTCCCTTAAAAAAACCCGGACCTCTCCAGCAGACTCAGTATCCAGTCCGGATGCTGAGTTGGACTTACATGGCAAAACCCGTGAAGAAGCAATTATGATGGTGCAGAATTTTGTAATGACCTGCCATGCAAATCAATTCCGTACAGCACTTATCATTACCGGAAAAGGTCACCATTCAGGGAACCAGGGTCCTGTTCTGAAGAGAGAAGTACAGCTTTGGCTGGAGCGTAATGGGAAACAGTATATCAGTGATTTTCATACAGCTCCTGCGCGTTTTGGAGGTTCCGGTGCAATTTGGCTGAATATAAAATAATTCGTGTCAATTTATCATTCCTGGTACGGCTAGAGTGAAGCATGGAATTGCAATATCAAATTCGTCACCGTCTGTTGTTGTCATCCGATATGTCCCCTGCATCGTTCCAACAGGTGATTTAAGCTGGGATCCACTGGTATATTCATATTCCTCATCCGGAACCAAAACCGGTTGATCCCCCACCACACCATCGCCCCGTACCTCATTAATGTCTCCATTGCTGTCGGTGATGATCCAGTGTCGCCGTAGAAGCTGCACAGTTCTCTGGCTCAAGTTTTTCAAGCGGATACGGTAGGCAAAGACATAGAGATCTTCTTCAGGGATTGAATGAGAATCAAGGTAAAATGATTCAACCTGAACCTGAACTCCTTCGGTAACTGCTTCTTCCATTATTTTCAAATTTTCTGCAAAAAATATACTATTCAAAATTTAGTTCGTGTTATACAGTAATTCGAGAGAATGGCAAAGTGAAAAATATAGAAGTAATTGGAATTATAAGCATGACTTGCCCTTCAACCGTACTTTGAGTAAAATATTTTCCTGTGCAAGCTTCTAAATTCTATCTCAAAAAGCTCTCGCTTACACTCGTATATTTCATGAAATTTGTTGATTCAGTAAAAATCCATGTCCGTTCCGGAAATGGGGGAGCCGGCTGTACAGCCTTCCGCAGGGAAAAATATATTCCAAACGGAGGACCGGACGGTGGTGACGGCGGGAAAGGAGGTGACATTTTTATGTTTGGAGATTCAGGAAAAAATACTCTGCTTGATCTTTCTTTTCAGCAGCATCAACATGCAGAACATGGAATAAGCGGCGGCGGCAGCGACAAACACGGACGTAACGGGAAAGATCTTCACATTCGTGTTCCGCTTGGGACAGTGGTCAAAGATATTGAAACTGGTGAGATATTTTTGGAGGTAGTTGAAGAAAAAGACTATCTGCTATTTGCTGGCGGACGCGGCGGACGCGGCAATGCACGCTTCAAAACTTCAACCAACCGCTCTCCGGAGTACCACCAGCCGGGAGAACCGGGGCATGAATGTTGGGTCCGGCTGGAACTGAAATTGATGGCAGATGTCGGTTTGGTTGGTTTCCCGAATGCAGGAAAATCAACTCTGATCAGTAGTGTGTCTCAGGCACACCCAAAAATCGCGGATTATCCTTTTACTACGCTGGTTCCGCAGCTTGGTGTTGTGAAAATAAATAATCTGGATCCATTTGTGATTGCCGATATTCCGGGCATAATTGCAGGCGCACACGACGGCAGAGGACTGGGTGATCAGTTTTTACGCCACATCGAGCGTACTGCGAGTTTATTGCTGCTGCTGGATGTTTCAGGATTTTCCGAAAATCCACCTCAGGAAGAATACCAGACTTTGATTGAAGAGCTGGAGCTGTTTTCACCAAAATTATTAGAAAAATCCCGTGCAGTTGCATTTACAAAACTAGACAGTGTCAGTGATTTTGAACCACTGGATGAGTTACAGCAGCATCTTGAAGCTTCCGGAGAAACTGTCTTTCGTGTCTCTTCAGTAAGCGGTGATGGAATTCAGGAGTTGCTGCATTATCTTGGTTCAGTGGTACAAAAGGAACGTCAGCAGGAGAATGGAAAACCACCAAATATAGTAGAAGAACCACTTCCTGAGAACTCAATTTGGGATGATTAATAGTGTGGTATGAAATCCCCAGTGCGGTTATTATGGATAACCTCATTCTTAGCTGTTATGCGGTAATAAAGGACCACCTCTGTCAGAAAAATTTTGAAAGTGATAATGATAGACACCACTCCGGATTTTAGATATTGTTGTTGCAGGAACCGTTTGGGCTACCGTACCAGTACCATTAGTATTATCTTGATCATGTATGAAATTTTCTCGTAGACTGTAAATTAATTTTAGATATGATATTTTTACTATTTACGTCAATGTAACTGATATTATCGCTTTGATTGTGTTGTAAAAAGGTGGGATTTGCAGTTTTAGTTGGAACTGCTGCAGGGTTTCTTGGTTGCCCTTTTGGCTAGTATTCCAAGAATACAAAAGAGATGATGCATTCTACATTGGAAAAACTGAGCACCTCTTATTTTGTCAGGTTCACCAAAATAATTAATACTTTTATATTAATGATACACCAAGTGTGACTAGCGCTGATCGTTTCTTTATTATAATCATCGCAAAAAGAATCGAATAATTCCATTTATGATAATTCTAAGAAAATTATTTATTTTAATTTTCCCCTGTTTATTTGCAGGATTCTTCCAAGTCCATGCAGAAGAAACAAGTTGTTATGTGACTGTTTACATAAAAGAAAAACAAAAAATAGTCTCAGAATCGAGTGAAGAAAGACTGGTTGAAGTCGAAATTGATATGAGATACCAGAGCAATATTCAAAAAAATTGGAATAGCATCGCAAAGGAGCTGGGTTACAGTAATGTCAAAAAGATGATTGAGGTCCATAAGAATCATGAAAATTGGGATCGCTATAAGAAAATTTTCAATAATCCCGCTAAATTCGATAAGGGGAAATTCCTTAAAAAAACAGACCAGGGACCTTTGGATCCATTGCTGATTTCTGAAATCGCCATTTCGCTCATTTCCCGTTATTTTACGGAAGTCATCCCCATTCCTCCGGCTGGTCTATCGAACGATGCCTGCATTTACGAAGTGCAGGTAAACAATGCCGAAGATACCATGATCACCACTATTACCGGCAAGGATCTTAATGCCGACGGCGAAAGCAAGAAAACAGGGGTCGATGGAATTAAGGAATCCATTCTGAGTGCACTTTTCAGGTCTCTTGAGGATAAAAGAAAAGAGATCTGCGATAACCGTGGTTCGGTCTTGAATAAAGAATGTGCCCTACTGCTGGCTGAGGCTGAGATTGAAAAAAACGAATGCTGGCTTGAGATCAGCGCCGATATGGAGAATAAAACTGATGTTACAGATAAGAAACTAGTAGCCGAAATCGCTACAAGTCTAATTTCTCAGTATTTGGTGGATGTGAAGTATTTTGAAAAATCAAAGTTTGAGAAAATATATGATTCAACTACGACCGAAGAAAAAAAAGAATTTGATACAAAGATTGAGCAAATATTACTCAGTAATGAATGTTTGTATAAGGTATATCCCAAGGTTAAAGATGATACTATTATAATAACATTTTCTGGTCCGGATCTGAATGCTTTTGGTAGCTCAAAGCAGCAAGGTGCTGATGGATTGCAAGAAGCCATGCTCATGGCACTTTATCGGTCACTCAAAGATCAAAGAAATAAAATATGTCAGGATTATGGAGAAATATTATCAGATCAATGTAAGAGCGAAGATACTGCTTTTGACAAACAGGATGCAAAATTTCGTATCAGGGGTTTCCTCCATAATCATAGCGAATCAAACTACAACTTAAGTAATATTTCATACTTTATTACCATGAAAGATTGGGGTTATGCACCTTCAATACTATCGAATGCAGGTATTGGTCAAACATTTCTTAACTATGAATCAAAATCATCGTCCGGTGCAGAATTTAAGGCATCTGTTACATCCCTTGATATCTCGAAAACCTATGTAATTGAAGGCGGACCTAAAAATACCCTGAACAAATTACGTTCTATCATCACTGATTTATTGCCCATTAAATCTACTTCGGGTGAATGGGTTATCATTCCAGGAATGGGAGTCGTGTTCCCAAACATCATTCCGATACCATTTATATATGGAGGCGAGCTTGATATAAGCAGTCAATACGGAGATTATTCGACGGATAAAGTATTCGGTTACAGTTTTTTCGGAAACTTAGGAATGGAAATCGGAGAATGGGAAATGCTTC
>LSNO01000140.1 GCA_002082305.1 SAR324 cluster bacterium SAR324-CTD7B | reverse complement strand
GGAGGAGCAGAAGTTGCGGTTACAGGCAGTAATCCGCATTCAACCAAGGACGATGTGGTGGCAGCACTGGCTGCTGAAGGGCTGCATGTTTACGCCCGCTATGGTGCAACTCCGGAAGAGATGCGTCAGTACATGAATTTGGCTCTTGATTTAAAGCCCCACATCCTGATCGATGACGGTGGAGATATTGTGGAGCTATTGCATACCGACCGCAAGGATTTGCTGGCGGAAGTTCTTGGTGCCTGCGAAGAAACCACCACCGGCGTTTTGCGTGCTAAAGCCAGAGCAAAAGCGGGACAGTTGGAATTCCCTGTGGTTTTGATCAACGATGCCCGCTGTAAATACCTGTTTGATAACTATCACGGTACAGGACAATCAGTCTGGGATGGTGTGATGCGCACCACCAATTTGGTAATCAGCGGAAAAACCGTGGTGATCATCGGTTACGGTTGGTGCGGAAAAGGCTGTGCGGAACGTGCTCAGGGTTTGGGTGCAAATGTGATCATTTGTGAAGTTGATCCCGTCAAAGCCGCCGATGCACTGATGCACGGACTGCGGGTGATGCCTATGAGTGAAGCCGCACAGCAGGGTGATATTTTTCTGACTGTCACCGGCAACAAACACGTGATCCGCAAAGAACATTTTTCACAAATGAAAAACGGCGCAATCATCTGTAACGCAGGACATTTCAAAATCGAACTTGATTTGGAGGCACTGAGAAGTATGGCTGTAGAACAAAAGGAAATGCGTCACAACATTTCCGGTTTTCTAATGACGGACGGACGCTGGCTTAATCTGCTTGGAGACGGTGACCTGGTAAACATCACCTGTGCCGACGGTCATCCCGCAGAAATCATGGACACCAGTTTTGCGCTGCAGGCACTTTCCGGAAAATTTGTTGCACTTAATCATGAAGATTTGAGTCCGGACGTTCATCGGGTTCCGGATGATATCGACGAAGAAGTTGCCCGTTTAAAACTAAAAGGTTCCGGAGTTTGTATCGACGAACTGCTTCCGGAACAGATTGAGTATCTGGAAGGCTGGGAAGAATAACCACGTGTTGGATCTTGGCTTGGAATAAAGTTTCGTGTCCACTTAATTCCTTCAGTGCTTTTTTTCTGCCTCAGTGCCTTTTGTTACTTTGCAACTTTAAAACTCTGAAACTATTTTTCCACCTTCCTTAATTATTAACTGAAGTTACGTGCACGGGTTTTGCTTGTTGAGATTCTTTTGGTTAACAGTAATTGAATAATTTATCATCCAAAAGAGTCATCATGGGCAAAAACCTAATTGATTTGTACACAGATTATTTGATCAGTTCTTTCTCTCAGACCACTGCTACAGGGCTATCAACCCTAGTAGACGGTTGCCTGAGTCATGATCAAATCACCACATTTCTAGCAGAATCAGATTTAGATTCCAAAAGTTTGTGGTTACATGTAAAACCGATGGTTCGAGAACTGGAAAAAGCCAAAGGCACAGGTGTTTTAATATTTGACGATAGTATTGCAGAAAAACCCTATAGTGATGAGAACGAAATTGTTTGTTATCACTGGGATCATTCTAAAAAGCATTACATCAAAGGCATTAATTTTCTCAACTGTCTCTTTGAAAAGGATGGGATTAGTCTCCCTGTTTCTGCTGAGATTATTGAAAAAGACGAATGTTTCATTGATCCAAAAACAGGAAAAGAGAAACGCCGTTCATCAATTACGAAGAACCAACTGATGCAAAAAATGTTGACGGTTACCCAAAATAACCGTGTTCTCTATGACTATGTGCTTGCAGACAGTTGGTTCTCTTCAGCAGATAATATGAAATTCATTAAAAAAGACCTTCATAAGGAGTTTGTCTTCGCCCTTAAATCCAATCGCTTAGCGGCTTTAAGCTTTGAAGATAAACTCGAAGGGAAATTCGTTCCGATCGATTCACTACCACTCAACGAAGACTCTCTCATTTCGGTTTATATCAAAGGCCTGGATTTCCCTGTCTCTTTGGTTAAACAATTCTTCACAAACAAAGATGACTCTGAGGGAGTTCTCTATCTAGCGTGCAGTGATTCCTCAAGCGATTATTCCCAAATCACAGCTATCTACCAAAAAAGGTGGAGCGTTGAGGAATTTCATAAATCACTCAAGCAAAATGCTTCTTTAGAAAAGTCTCCAACTCACGTTAAAAAGACTCAGCAAAACCATTTCTTTGCCAGCATCTATGCCTTTGTCAAACTCGAATGTCTTAAAATGAAAAACTCTATGAACCATTATGCCATAAAAGCAAGATTGTACATCAATGCACTGAGAGCTTCTATGAAAGAGCTACACTCTATGCGTGAAGCTCTTGCATAATAAATTTACACTCGGCAAATACTATGCCCGTAACATGAGTTAATAATAATGCAGAACGCCTTTTACTCTTCCAGGTGCAGAGATTATTGAAGCTAAATAGTTGATGCTTAAAAAACAGTTTTTGATAAAAGAGTAACTGGATAATAGTTGAAGTTCCCGCAAAACATATTATTGTGTGTTTTGTAAACCAGGTTAAAAAATAATTCCAGCCTGAACCGGATCCACTTTCTCAGGTTATGGGTTGCAGAAGAGAGTGTTACGTTAATTTGGTCTCCTATTTCACCTTTTAGGAAACATCTACCGAGACGAAAGTCCTGTTTTAAATGACTGATGGTTGCTTCTATACCAGCTCTTTTTCTGAATCTTTTTCTTTGTTTACGTTTTTTGTATTCAGTGTCGTCAGGACTTGGTCGTGAAGGAGTTAGAAGCTGAGTTTTCCCAAAATCTTTTTCTCCTCGATATCCACGATCGGCGATCAGGATATCAGGCTGAGTGCCAGTAATTCGTTTGAGTTGTTTGAGTACCACATCGATGGTATGACCATCATAGGGATTTCCCGGCAGTGCTAGAGCGCCAAGGATAACTCCGCTGTCTCGTGTTTTGGCGATGGAGACTTTGGTTCCAAATTCATATCGTTTGTGAGCCTTGCCCTTGGCAATACACTCGACGTGAGGTTCGTGGAGAGAGTAGATTTTATCTTTATCATATTTCTGCTGAAACAAAATACTGGTGGCGTTAAGCAGGGTGTCAACATGTGGTTTTAGCTGTTTATCGTTCATCTTGCGCAGCAGATCACGAAGCATAGCGCGTCCGATTGTCCGGATTCTTCGTGTTGCTTTTACGGCTTTTTTCTTTTGCCTGGGAGATTTTCGGTTGGATGCCTGACGAAGCAGGTCGGGAGCGGTACGGATGTAACTTTGCCTTAAAGAAATATCTTCCTTGTTGGCGATCTTCCTGCAGGTGTCTATAACCTTCTTGGTCAGTTTCGCGTCTGTAGGAAAAGTGATGTTTTTTTCCTGAACGGTGGTGTCAACAACAACTTCTTCCTCTTTGATCTTGGGATGGAAGAGGTCTACAGATAGTTTCAAGAGACTCTCGGCACCCTTTTTACCAATACGCTTTTGCGGAAATGGGTGAGGTCTGATGAGGCAACTGGCGCAGACCACTGTAGTTCATGTTCGCCGCTGAGCAGCTGCCAGTAGGGATTTTCAATCCAGCCCTCAACCACCTGGTCGTCACTAAGATCATGCAGTTGTTTTAAAAGAAGCAGGGAGATCATTAAACGAACAGGTTTAGCCGGACGACCTCTGCGGCTGTAAAGACGGGTAAAATCATTCTCAAGAGATTCCCAGTCGATGATCTTGCTTAGCTGGTAAATGGAGTGTCTTGGATTTAATTGTTCACACAAACCATTCATAAGAAAGCTGGTTTGAGAGCTGTCAGGTGATTTTCCTTTCATAGGAATGACCTTTTTGAGATGTGAAATTGCAGGGTTTTATGGCTTTAGAATGAAGAATACTGTATTATAACACACCTGAATAAAGATATATACTATTGATATTATTAATTTATAACAATTATTAAGTGTCAACTAAGTAAGACAATTATCATTAAAACTTATAAGTTGAAGTTGTTTACAACTAGATTAAAATTTTAGGATGGAGTGAAATGAGCAAACTAAGGTCATTCATAGAAGAGCTGCCAAAATGCGAGCTTCACGTTCACATAGAAGGCACATTGGAGCCAAAGATGAAACTCCAGCTGGCAAAGCGGAATAAAGTTGAACTACCCTACAAAAATGAAAAAGCAGTCAGGGATGCTTATGAATTTGATGACTTGTCTTCCTTCCTCACAGTTTATTATGAAGGCATGAGTGTTTTGCTTACAGAACAGGATTTCTTTGATCTAACCTATGCATACTTAAAAAAAGCACATTCTCAGAACGTACTTTACACAGAAATGTTTTTCGATCCGCAGGCTCACACTGCCCGCGGAGTCAGTTTTGATACGGTAATCCGGGGAATTCGCCGTGCCCAGATGCAGGCGGAAATTTCGTTTGGAATCCGTTCGCAGCTTATAATGTGCTTCCTCAGGGACTGGAGCGCGGAGTTTGCCATGAGTACTTTACTGCAGTCAATACCCTATAAGGAATGGATTATAGGGGTTGGGCTTGATTCAGATGAGAGGAATAACCCCCCAATCAAATTTGTAGAGGTTTTCAAACGGGCCCGTGAAGAAGGTTATTTTCTTACTATGCACTGCGATGTTGATCAAAAGGACTCTGTAAACAATATTTGGCAGACCGTCAAGGACATTGGCGTTGACCGAATTGATCATGGAGTAAATTCACTTGAAGACATGAAACTTTGTGAGGAGATAAAGGAGCAATCACTTACCCTTACCGTCTGCCCAATCTCAAATTCATTTGTTTCTGATGGTAGCAAGTCTGAAGCAATCCTGTCTATGCTGGAAAACGGAATGAGGGTTACCGTCAATTCGGATGATCCGGCCTACTTCCCAGGCTATATGACTGAAAACCTGATTTGTGTTCAAAAGGATGTTCAACTTGGCAAGAGAGAACTTGTGCAGCTTGCCGAGAATGCTTTTGAAGGCACATGGCTGCCTCGCTCCACGAAAGACCGCTTCATTGAAGATTTAAAAAATTATGTTACTAAATATTAATGAAACTGTAAAAAGTCCTAAAACCGTGTCATTTCGAGCGAAGCGAAAAATATTCTATAAGCTACTATGCTAATATCATTGTATTTTTTCCCTTTGACTGAAATGACTGTGTGGATTTCAGACTTTTTTAGAAACCATCAAAATTAATAATTGGAATTAAACAGAGAGCAATTAAAAAGTTACAGGAGTTATGAGGTAAATGCACTAAAGTGACTTTTCATTAAAGCATTTTTCTCAAGGTGATCAAATGACAGGTTGCGGTTCATTCGTATCCAGGTAATTACGTGCAGTTTCAATATCCTGCCTGATTTGTGTTTTAAGTTCTTCTACAGATGAAAACTTCATTTCCGGACGCAATTGTGAAAGAGGTATTACTTCCAAATATTCGCCATAAATAACTTTTTCAAAATCAAAAATAAAAGTTTCTACAGTTACCGAATTTTCACCGAATGTAGGTCTTTTACCAACATTGGTAACACCATAATGAGTTTTTCCAGCCAATTTTATTTTGCTCACATAGACGCCTTCTGGCAGAGCTAAAGTAACACCTGGCAGAATATTAGCTGTAGGAAACCCAAGATTCTTCCCCCGTTGCTCACCCTGTTCTACTTGACCATACACACTGTAATCTCGTCCCAGGTAATGTGGAATTTCAGCAAAACGATACTTCCGAATCAATTGCCGAATGAGGGTGCTGCTGACAGTTTGACTTCTTTCTTGTACAGGAGCTACCTCTTCAAGTGAAAAATTATATTTTTGACTGAGGATTTCCAGTAATTTGAAGTCTCCAGCACGGTGTTTTCCAAAACGGAAATCGTATCCTATGACAAGTTTTTTCAAATCAAAGCGCTTTATCAAAAACTGAAATGCAAATTCTTCCGGACCCAGTTGTGCTAACTCCTTTGTAAAAGGAATTACATGTACTTCATCAAGACCTATTTCTTCGAGTAAACGGAGTTGATGCGACGATGTACAAATTCTGGGTACAGACTGCTGAGAATGAATTATTTCCTGCGGATGTGGGTCAAAAGTTACCAGGGCACTGGTGCATCCACGGGTTTTTGCTTCCTGGACTGCGGCACTGATCAAGGCGCGGTGACCCAGGTGTATACCATCAAAATTTCCGATTGTTACAACAGAACTTGGAATATTTGCTGTATTTTTCTGGAATTTGAAGACTTGCATAAATAATTTAAGATACTGAAATTATATAATATTGATATTATTGTTTTGAGATGTCGTTTCAGAAAGCACCAAAGAAAAATAAAAATAAGGTTCTAAAACCTTAAGTGTTTGGTAAAAATATACAAGCCGTAATTACTCAGAACGACTGTAAACCAGGGTCTGTGCGGTAACATATTTTACATGGGGTACTTGATACAATTTCCCGGAAATTATATCTTCTGCAGGCTGACCGTCGGTCGTATGTATGCTGTCCGTCAATATTTCACATTCACGTCCTTCCGGAGTAATTCCGAGCAAAGGAGTTCCACGCCGGAATGATTTACGGGTCAGCAATATCAGATGCTCTTCTTTTACAGCCTCAACTACATATCCGGTCAATGTTTCACCATGATCCTTGAGGTGCGGATTTTTTATGCGCTCAATTGACAGGTCAGTCCTGTTTGCCCGAAAGAAGCCATGTGTAATTTTGGTGGGCCATTTTGATTTTAATACCTTGATTTTCTTTTTATCAAATGATTCAAGCAGTCCATCGATTTTCTTAATCCACGTGCCTGAAAAATTCAGATGCCGCAAATCCAGCCTTAAAACACTCAAGCCTGTATTCTCCAGTTCCGGAAGAAAATCTAAGAGAAATAAATCTCGATGATGAAACATGAAAGTACCGTGTTGATTTTCGATGGTCGGAAACATTCTTTGGGGTTGATCACTGGGGATCAAAGTTTTTTCTATGCAATATGAGGTGTCATGTGAAAGACTATGTAAATTCAATAGCTTACGAGGTGTGTAAAACAATAGTATTCTGCCGGCAGCTAATATTTCACAGGGAACAGTCAAGATTTGACTATACTCCTTCAAGATGGATTTTGGCAACTCAGTGGAAAGAACCAAACGTTGCAGCTGCGGGCCAAAATATTTGATCCAGCGTTGAAGCCCTGTTAAATTATGGTTACCGGTTTCAACTATCAAATGAAGTGGAAGTTCCGGATGTTCCTGCCGGATCCATTCTGCAGCTCCAAGATCCTGGACGCGGATTGCGTAAAACTTTGCTAAAGGCAGACGACTCAACAGCGAAAGACTGTGCTGGAATGTTTTCTCTGTGCTGAGTATGTCCCACTGTAATACAGGTGACATTTCGGCAACAAGAGCTGCATCGATAAGTGGAAGCAGGGACTTTGTGTCTAAGCTTCCCATTCGACTCAGTGATTTGTGCTCTAAAATTACTTCACGGATTGAAGTTTTTAGGATTTGTTTTAACTGCGAGAGACTTTCGAGGTAAGTACTAAACTGCATTATTCTTCCAGCCATGCACTACACTGGTCGACACTTAATCCTGTTGCGGAAATATCATGTTGGATTCCTTGCTGATGTAACACAAGTACACGGGTCGCTAATTCCAGCCCCAGCTCAAGTTGGTGTGTAACCATCAATACGGTACCACCCTGTTGATGAAATTTCTGAAGATAATCCTGAAACCAATGAAATGAGTGTTGATCAAGTCCAGTGTAAGGTTCATCGAGGATTAAAATTTTCGGTTGGTACAACATTAAACGACCTATCATTAAACGCTTTGTCATTCCGCTGCTAAAATTACGGACTGGCAGCCGGGCAACATGGGTCAGGTCGATTTGCTCTAAAATATTGTCAATTTTGATGTTCAGCTCGTTCACTCCATAAAGAGTTCCGAACAGACGCAAATTATCTATTGAACTGAGATCACCATACAACCTGTTTTCATGCGACAGGCTTCCAATTATATGAAGCCATTCCTGCAAGTGCTCTTTTCGATTTCTACCACGAAAAGAAATTGTTCCACGGGTGGGCTTCATCAGTGAACTGATAATATGAAGCAAAGTCGTTTTGCCTGCACCGTTATTTCCAATCAGCATCACGAATTCGCCTGCATCCAAAGAGAAACAAATGTTTTCAAGGATGGAACGAAAACCGAAACGTTTACTGACTCGTTCAAGGCTTAAGAGAGCAGACATGCTGGAAAAAAGATATAAAGGATTTTATGCTATCTCTTGATTGGATGAGCTTCATCAAAAATAAGTTCCTTTTTCTCATTCCAAATCAGGATTCGAATGAAGGTTCCAGGCTTAACTTTGGTGAATTTCCTTGATATAACTCTATATCTCTTGATTTTATATGGAATGGAAGTTTGCCTGCGAAATTGGATTTCGTTTTCGAGATTTTTCTTAGAGGAAAGATGCATTCCAGTGCGACCCCTTTGGAGCTTTTTTGATTTATTAGTAAGGTTATAACTGACACTGACTCGAGTGCCTTTTGCAGTTATCTTTAATTTTTCTACAGTTATGGTTGGATTATCTATAATCAGGGGTTTTCGTTTTTTTACCGCCGTAACAGGAGAAGAAGCTTTTTGTTTTAATTTTTTATTTTGTTGTTCAAGTTTGCTTATTACGGTTTCCAACTCCGAAATTTTTGTCTGAACATTTTCATTTTCAGTTTTTGACTCAGTTAATGATGCCTGTGCACTTAGACGTTGCTGTTGTAAGGAACGAACCTTAAGCTGAAGGTTGTTGATCTGAATTTGAGTAGATGTTTTTTCAAGTTGAAACTGCTGAACCACTTGTTCACGCTGATCAAGAATTGATTTAATTTCAGAAAGTTCTTTACCTTGTCGATCTATGAGGGACTCTTGCTGTTCTTTCAGCTTCTTCTGCTTTGAAGACTGGGATAAAATCTGTTGTTCCCATTCACTGTCCTGTTGACTAGATTTCTTTAATTTTGAGATTAGACTGTTACTTCGAGTCTTTTCTTGATCGATTTGCAACTTAAACTGTTCTTGATTCTGAATGCCAGTATAATGTAGAAATGCGATTACACCGGACAATGCTGCAATAATTATAATCAAAAACCATAAAATATATTTAATATTGTTCAGGAGGAATGCCAAAACGCGGTTTTCTCCAACAACAAAGAAGTTATGTTCCATTTTACTAATCGAATGTATTAATTTGAAGGAATTTCAAGTTCGACTCTGAGACGGTAAATTTGTCCGCCAATGTTTTCTACTGTACCAGTTAATTCTAATTCAAGCAAGGTAGCCAACAAAAAATTCATTTCAAGACCTGTTTGTTCGTAAATTGCGTCAATTTCCTCAACTCCGTCATTCAATGCTTTAAGAATCCTACTTTGTTTTTCACCCAAATCATCAGGATTTATCTTTTTGAATCCGGTCTCGCCATCAGGAGAAAGAGGAAGATTGGTTGCAGTGGCAGAAATAAGTGATAATTCCTCCAAAATATCTTCTGCACTGCTGACCAGCTTAGCATGCTGACGCGCAATCAAACTGTTAGTACCTGAGCTTGCAGCGGAATCTACCCGGCCGGGGACAGCAAATACTTCCCTGTTCTGCTCAAGTGCAAATGCGGCCGTGATTTTTGCGCCGCTTTTTTTGCGGGCTTCAGTGACTACTATTCCCATGGACAAACCACTGATTACACGGTTCCGGATAGGAAAATTTCTGGCAAGTGGCTTTACGCCCAGTGGAAATTCGGAAACCAGTGCTCCATTCTTTAATATTTCTTCAGCCAGCTTTTTATTTTCTGGAGGATAAATATGCTGCAACCCACCTGCAAGTACGGAAATGGTTTTTAATCCAAATTCCAATGCAGTTTCGTGTGCCACTGTGTCGATACCTTTCGCAAGCCCGCTTACAATAATCATGTCCGGAACATATTGTGAGATTTCTTTAACGAGTCGGCGCGTTTGTTGTTTCCCATATGCTGTGCAACCCCTGGAGCCGACGAAAGCAAGACATGGACTTTCTGCATCCTGTAATTCACCCTGCCAGTACAATACACTTGGTGGGGTGGATATTTGCTGTAGCCGCAAAGGATATCCGGATGAATCAGGACAAAAAAGCCGTACTCCGGGCGATTCTTCAATGATCCGCTTTTCTATGTTAAAACTATGAGATTGCGTAGCTTTTGAAATCAGGTCCGCTAATTTTGATGAGATTTGAAACTGCTCAATCAAGATTTCAGGGCTCGTTTTCAGCAGATCCTCTACACTGCCTAAGTGCTCAATTAAATCCCGGATCTTTTTGTAGCCGATTCCGGAAATCAGGCTCAATGCCAGCCAAGACCATGCAGGATCAGATTTGTCAGGTTTAAGAACATTTTCCGTCATAGCGCTCCATTTTATGTACGTTCGCTGAGTGCACGCTCAACGTCTCGCTGAGCATCTCGCTTTTTCATGGTTTGACGTTTATCATACAGCTTTTTTCCACGTCCAAGCGCCATTTCCATTTTTATAATTCCTCCTTTGAGGTATATTTTCAGAGGTATCAATGTGAGACCTTGCTCTTTTACCTGCCCATAAAGGCGGCGAATTTCTGAGCGGTGAAGTAGTAAGCGTCTTGGACGAAGCGGCTCATGATTGTGGCGGTTGCCAAAATCATATTGAGAAATATGTGCATTCAGTAAATATACCTGCAGGCTGTCATCAACACGGCAGTAACTTTCTGCCAGATTGATTTGACCGGCACGAACACTCTTCACCTCTGTACCCAGCAAGACAATGCCGACTTCCATAGTTTTTTGTATTTCATACTCGAACCTTGCCTTACGATTTTTTGCCAGAGTTTTGGAAGCCATGTCTGTGAAAGAATTTCTATAAAATTACCTTGGAATGAATGTGAATTATAACGGTCTTACCTTCAAGGAGCAAGATTGGACAAATTCGGCAAATTTGATTTTACCCAGGTAATTGCATCATCTTCTGTCTGCAAGTCTCCGTTTAGCTGTTTTTCAAATGCCTCATTCAAAACTTCTCCCATTTCTGGTCCGGGTGACATTCCCATTGCCAAGAGGTGTCTCCCCATTAACAAAGGACGTGGTGCTTCATCACGAACATTCATCCGTTCTGCTTCAGCAAGCAGCCAGTCACCGGCATCAAAACTTTTACGTTCTTCATCAGTTAGAGTACGTCCCAAATAATCTGCCTTTGCCAACAAAACCAATTCAGGTATCCTGACACGTAAAGCCAGTCTCCTGATTGTACCGGAATTAATCCGCTCGCGCTCTTTAAAAAGCTGTATTGGACGGAGGTGTTCTTTGACCAAAATTGTAACTTGTTCAATTAAAACTCGATCATCTGTCAATCTACGCAAAAACTGTTCTGTTGGGGCAACTCCCTCGACGTCGTGAGCAGGACTTCGCCAGCGTCCCTGCAAAAATTCAGTGGTCAGCGGCTTGCCAAAATCGTGACAAAGCGCCCCAAACATCAGCTCTAAGTCCAGTTTTTCATTACCTTTTCTTAAGTCTGCTGCCTCGTCCAAAACAAGCAGAGTGTGTGTCCATACATCTCCTTCAGGATGCCATTTTGGATCTTGCGGGACTCCAATTAGTGCTTTCAGTTCTGGGAAATAAGCTAAAATGCCTAGAATTTTGGCTGCCTCTAGACCAATTGAAGGTCGTTTTGCTTTTAGCAGCAGTTTACGGAATTCTTCAAAAATCCGTTCCTTGGATAACTCTGCAAGGTCCAGTGTTTTGCATAATTGCACAGTTTCAGGCGCAATTTTAAATTCCAGACGTGCCGAAAACTGCATTGCTCTCAATACCCGCAAAGGATCCTCCGCAAATGCAGGTCCAACATGCCTTAATATTTTGTGCTTTATGTCTCCTAAACCATCAAATGGATCGAGCAATGTTTTGGTTAACAGATCATAACCGATACTGTTGACTGTAAAGTCACGGCGAGAAGCTGCTTCACGATAGCTCATTGTAGAATCAGGCGTTACCATAAATCCGCGATGTCCTTTTCCAGTCCTGCTCTCACGTCTGGGCAGACTAAAATCATATTCTGCACTTGAGGTTTTAAGTTTCAGCACACCGAAACTTTTTCCAACAGCATGAATATTTCCAAAATTCCGGAGTACGGATTCCAGTACTTCCGGACTAATTCCGAATATTTCCACATCAAAGTCTTTTAAACTTTTGCGGCCCATACAATGGTCCCTCACCGCACCACCGACTAGAATACTGCGTCCTTCGGATTTGGCAATGGCATTTGCAATTTTTATTAGTTCAGGAGGAGTTGACAGGAGGGGCATTAAGTCTTTCAGGTTTAATAAATCATTTCGTTGTCAAACATATTTTGTTTCAAACAAGTCAATAATAATATTTTTCCGGAATGGTTTGGCTTAGCTTAGCAGTTGAAGAATTGATTAAGTCCGAAAGACTTTTCTAAGCAATTTATGTTAATAGTGTTTAAGTTGAACCGGATACTTATTATTAGCTGCGTTTCAATAGTTCATCAAAATATTCTATGGTTGGCTTCAGGCCTTCTTTGAGTTTTATTTCAGGTTCCCAGCCAAGTTTTTCTTTAGCCAGCGTGATGTCCGGTTGACGTCGCCCCGGATCATCCGGTCTCGCTTCCACTTTCACAAGCTTGGAGCTGGAATTAGTCATTTTCAATACTGTTTCAGCCAACTCAATCATAGTAAACTCGCCAGGATTTCCTGTATTCACCGGTCCAGTAAAATTTTCTGTGTTCATCATTCGATACATTGCATCTACCAATTCTGTCACATAACAAAAACTGCGACTTTGCAGTCCATCTCCATGGATGGTGATGGGTTCACCTTTGAGTGCTGCAACTATAAAATTGCTGACGACTCTGCCGTCTTCGGGATGCATTCTGGGACCGTATGTGTTGAAGATACGCACGATTTTTACATCAACCTGACTTTGCCTGTGATAGTCCATTATTAAAGTTTCTGCCACACGCTTTCCTTCATCATAGCAGCTTCGCAAACCAATCGGATTGACGTTACCAAAATAGCTCTCCGGTTGTGGATGTACCTGCGGGTCACCATAAACCTCTGAAGTTGAAGCCTGCAAAATACGGGCTTTTACTCGTTTTGCCAAACCCAGCATGTTGAGTGTACCCATGACATTAGTTTTTACAGTTTTTACAGGATTGTACTGATAATGAATTGGTGATGCAGGGCAGGCCAGGTTGAAAATCCAATCCACTTCTAAAAGAATAGGTTTCACAATATCGTGACGGATCAACTCAAAATTTGTCTCATCTGAAAGCTGACTGAGATTTTCTTTGCTTCCAGTAAAAAAATTGTCAATTGCAATAACCTCGTGTCCTTCATCAATCAGGCGGTCACAAAGAAATGACCCTACAAAACCGGCACCACCGGTAACTAGAACTTTTTTCATTTGAATAATCTCTGTGAATTGTGAAAAAGTACAAGGAACATTATATCCTGATATAATAGCAAGGTACAAGGAAGTCCGGAGTGTAAAGGACTAATAATCCAAAATTTCGGCATGAGTCAGATTTGTTGTAGGTAGAATTTGTTCAACCAGAGATTAAGAAAACTTTACAGGCAATCTGAAATAGCATTGCGACTTCTTTAGAGTCAGATTATTATTTGCTGATAGAATTTTGCTTATAAACGTAGAATTAAATACTGAAAAAAGCGGTATCAGGATGTCGCTAGAATAACATGTTGTATAATCAAGGGTTGAACGGGAATTTACGAAAATGTTAATCGAGTAAATCCGTGAAAACTTTGCTGAGAAATTTCATTATTGAAGGAGGAATTATGTTGACTGAAGAAAGACAAAAAGATTTAGAAACCGCAATTCAGCAAATTGAACGCCAGTATGGAAAAGGTTCTATCATGAAAATGGACGGCTCGACTGTGGGGCATTACCCTGCAGTGAGTGCCGGTAATTTGGCGTTGGACATTGCACTGGGCATAGGAGGTTTACCTCGAGGACGGATAGTTGAAATTTATGGTCCGGAAGCATCTGGTAAAACAACTTTAGCCTTGTGTGCGGTTGCGGAGATTCAAAAAATAGGTGGAATAGCTGTTTTCATAGACGCCGAACATGCGTTTGACCGAAACAATGCCAAAACTCTGGGTGTTCAGGTGGAAGATCTCCTTCTGTCCCAACCAGACTATGGCGAGCAGGGTCTTGAAATTGCGGAGCAGCTTGTGCGCGTCGGCAAAGTTGATATGGTTGTTATAGATTCTGTCGCTGCCTTGGTACCAAAAAATGAGCTGGAAGGAGATATGGGTGATTCTCATATGGGGTTGCACGCACGTTTGATGTCACAGGCACTTCGCAAATTATCCGGTGTAATATCCAAATCAAATACTATTTTCATTTTTATAAATCAGCTTCGTTCAAAAATTGGAGTGGTTTTTGGAAATCCGGAAACAACGACTGGTGGGAATGCCCTCAAATTTTATTCCACTGTACGCCTGGATGTCCGGCGGGCCAGCCAGATTAAGAGCGGAGATGAAGTAAAGGGGCACAGGATGAAAATCAAGGTGGCAAAAAATAAATTGGCGCCGCCGTTTCGTATTGCAGAAGTTGATTTGATCTATGGAGTTGGAATTTCCAAAATGGGAGTTTTAATCGATTTAGCTGTGAATGATGATATTGTGCAAAAGAGCGGAACATGGTTCTCTTTCGAGAAAGACAGATTGGGACAGGGACGCGAAAACTCGATCAGGTTTTTAGAAGAAAATCCTGAAATTGCAGACACCATCAATCTCAAAGTAAGGAAAATTCACAATCTTGATTTTTCAGACACAAGCGAAGAAACGCAGGAAACTGCTGAAGATGAATGAGTACTTGCGACTCTCTGCCGGATCAATCGAAACGCCCACAAAAAAGTTCAGAGGACTTTCTTAATGGAAGTATTGGGCTTTTTTCTGCGGAAGAAGCTCTTTCAGATGGCATTATTCTGGTTGATGTACGTACGGCAGAGGAATTTGCCAAAGGCAGTATTCCTGAAGCTCTGAGCCGTCCATTGTTTGATAACATGGAGCGTGCAGAAATTGGAACAATATACAAACAGATTGGCAGGGATGCAGCAGTTGACAAAGGTTTAAAGATTATTGAACCGAGACTGCAGCAATTCTTAAAGTCGCTTTTAGATTTAAAATCCCATCAACTAGTCATATATTGTGCCCGCGGCGGAATGAGATCTGCTTCGGTTGTCAGGCTGTTACAGCATCACGGATTCCGGGCTGCACAAATGCAGGGTGGATATAAGAGGTTTCGGCAATATGTGCTGCAACAGCTTGAAAGCCCAATGCCGCCTTTCATTGTCCTGCATGGTCAGACGGGTGTGGGAAAAACCTTGCTCCTGAATAAACTACCGGATCATATAGATTTGGAAGGTCTGGCAGGGCATCGAAGTTCTTTATTTGGTGCCATAAATAAAACTCCTCGGTCACAGAAAAACTTTGAAGGACTGCTTGTTCAAAAATTGAGAACACTTCCAGAGGCTCTACCTCTGTTTGTGGAAGGAGAGAGCCGTAAAGTCGGGCAGGTATTTCTTCCATATTCCCTCGCGAATGCGATGAAATCCGGGATGCTGGTGCTGTTGAGTGCATCTATGAATACCAGGATCAGCCGTATAGTTGAGGAGTATCAAATTTGTGATGAACAGAGTTTTCGACAAGTTGATTCAATTTTAATTACATTACGTGTGTCACTTGGAAAGCTTAAAGTGGATCAATTACGCCTGTGGCTCAAAAAAGAAGAAATTGAAAAGATAGTGCACATGCTTTTGGTAGATTATTATGATCCTCTCTACATGCATTCAATGAGTTCATACCAATATGTACTAGAGTTGTCTGCAGAAGACTTGAATTTGGCTGCGGTTGAATTAATTCATTTTCGAGATGAAGTGATCAAAAGTCATTAATTATTTAAAATGTTTTTAGCGGCACGATCCATCAAATTAACTTTTCTAAAATAATCCTGAAATGAGAAGATCAAATTCTTTATTTTACCTGATATTTACCATAATATTGGTTTTTCAGGTTCCTAGTGGATTTGCAGAAAGTCGGGAAAATGTTGCTACAGTAAAGACACATTCCGGCTCATTCCCACTACCCATCCCAATACTTCGTTTACCAGATCATCCGGGATCTCCGTTGGTTACAGTTCCTGATGCAGTCTTTCCGGAGCTTCCTGACTGGCATTACTCTCGTTTTATTCCAGAAGATCCAAGCTGGCTTGACAGTGCGGGCAAATTTTACAAAGAAGGTCTTGTCTATTTGTTTCGTGGAGACTTGAATGTTGCTTTTAAGAGGTTTCAGTCAGTAACAGATAATTATCCGGAAACGCCATGGTTCGCTCCGTCTTTGTTTTGGCAGGCTCAAATTTTATCGAAGCGGAAGGAATATGTTCCAGCAGGAAAAATACTGACTGTATTCCTTGACTCTCTCAAACAGGGTAAAAGTTCAGAACGATATATTGATTTTCAAAATTTCAGCCGCTACACATTGGCCTGGCTGGCTCTGAAGCAAAAAAAATACAATGAAGCACTGGAAATAATTGAGAAAAATAAAGAGGTGATCAGTGTTAAAAAAATACGTATTCAGCTTCTTTTTTTGAAGTACCTGATACATGTTCAGTTGAAGCAGAGTGATTTAATATTTGAAGTAATTGATGATTTGATCCAATTGTTTCCATATGATTTTGAACATGTAGTGCGTCTGGCTGAATTTTATTTTGTTGAAAACCGCTGGCAGGAATTAGCGGATTTAGTTGAAGCACAATCTCGGGAGCAGGTATTTTACAATGATCCTCGAATGGAACACTTCTTGTGGCTGGGCGTGGCTGCAGAAATGCGTTTGAAACACTGGAATAAAGCCAAAAAACGGTTACAGTCTCTTGAGAAGTTTGGTGTCCGCAGTCCTGACAAAATTGCTTTGGCCTATTTAAGGCTTAATCTTTATACAAATCAAATTGAAAGTTCCTGGAGGAATTGGTTTAAAATACAGGATGATATTGTCCGGGAAAAAGCATTGCGAGAATTAATTCACCATGCAGTTAAAACTGAAGAGTTTCTCTTTTTGATTAAGAAACAGCCGGAGCTGAAGTCGGTTACTCAATATTGGCGTGAGTGGCAGGGGGAATTAGAACTAATATATGCTTATCTTTATTTGCGCCAAGGGCAGATAAAAAAAGCAAAGCAATTTTTGCTGTGGGCACAAAATAATTTGAAGCAGGAGTCAAATCAGGTGCCTTTGATTGTTAAGGAGGAAAGTCTTTACCTGGGTACTGTGATAGAACTGCTGCTAAAAGACCATCAGAAAGCGTTGCAGCATTTGAAACAACTGCTGGCAGAGTATGCAGGCTCAGAACGTCAGTCGGATTACTATTTTTGGTACGGGGTTTTATTGTATGAACTGGAAAAGAGTTACTTGCAGACAATCATGGCAATGCGACAGGTTGACCGGGAAGGTGAGCGGGATGATGATCGCTTGTTTTTACTCGGCAAGGTAAATCATGATCAGCAGAAATGGAGAGCGGTAATCTCGGCTTTTGCAAAATTACAGAAGCTGCATCCAGGTTCCCAATTCCTTGAAGAAGGGCTTTATCTGCAGGCCCAGGCTTTTTTTGAACTAAAGCAGTACAATTCAGGTCTGGAAATATTAAATGAACTGCAAAACACTTTTGGTCAATTGAAAAAACCTGTAAGAGCGGTTCATTTACGGGTGCAGATTCTTGTGGCAATGCAAAGATATGAGCAAGCTGATGATGTTCTTCAGCGTATGATTGAGGAGAATTCAGACTTTTCACTGATAAAATTGAGGGTTGAAGTATTGAAGTACATCAAAGACCCCAGGCGGATACTGAGTGTGACAGGTGTCGGACTGGAGCTTTCAACCAACAAAGATCAGGGCTTCCTTTACTTTCATCGGGCAAATGCTCTTTTTGATACGAAAAAATATGAAGAAGCAAACACATATTACACTTTGGCATTAAAAAATCCTCCAAAAGACACTAGACGAGTTATCAATTACCGGATCTTGAAAATTCAGTATGAATTGGGGCGCATTCCAGAATTACTGCAAGGTGCAGATCTGTTTTTGAAAGTGAGTCGGGACGATTTTTACAGTTATGAAATTCTGCATATGCTCAGCAATTATTTTCTGGAAAAGAAACAAAGAGAAAAGGCCTTCTCTTATTTAAAGCAGCTTGTAGCCAACTATAAAAAATCAGTACGTAAAGTAGAACTTGCTCCTGAAAAGAGATTGGAGCAGATTGTTCTAATTGGTCAACTTTATAACGAATTGACTAACTATGAGTTGGCTGAACGCTGGCTGAATCAGGCATTAAAATCGATGGAAACAGTTGAAGAAGGACGAAAAAAATGGCAACTGCATATTTTCAAAGAAAAAGGGTTTGCTCTCTATAAATTAGGCAAACATCGTCAAGCTCTGGCTGCCAGTCTGAAAGTTCTTTATCTGGACCGTAGTTTGTCTAATCAGCAAAGATACGATCTCAATTTGCGAATTGCATCAAGTTATGTGCAACTAAAACGCACTAAAGAAGCGAGGTCGATTTACCTGAAAATGCAAAAAATATTTAAAGATACAGTCCGTCAAAAAGAAATTGAAAAACTCCTGAGAAGCTTGATGAATCAATAATGATATGCTCCAATGGTTCCAACCAGGATGTCTGAATTGATCTAAGCCGGAGCCAATTTTCATTTTTGCTTTATGGAGTCAGAATTTTCATGAGGAAACGAACTATAATGACATCCATATGGGGGTTAAATTTTTTCTGATCAAAATGTTTCACGTGAAACAATAATGTTATGGATTTTAAAATCATTGCCATTGATGGTCCTACCGGTGTTGGGAAAAGTACAATTGCCCGTCAACTTGCGGAAAAACTTGGCTGTTTGTATGTTGATACCGGAGCAATGTTTCGTTGCCTTGCTTTGTGCTGGGGGAAGCATGGTTGTCCGGAAAGTGATGATTCGCTGCAAGAGTTGGGTGATCAGACCAGGATAGTATTTAAACATAAAAATGTAATTTGCAATGGTAAAGATGTAACTGATGAAATTCGGACAGAATTGATTTCCAGTCTTGCTTCAAAAATCAGTAGTTTTTCCTCAATCCGGGAAGTGATGAAAAAACAACAGCGCACATTAGTTGAAGAAGTCCGTAAGTCAGAAAGTTACCTGGGCGCCGTATTGGAAGGTCGAGATATTGGCACAGTTGTTTTTCCAGATGCGGAATTTAAGTTTTATGTTGATGCCTCTCCGGAGATACGTGCAAAACGTCGGATGCTGCAACTGCAGGAACGTGGTGAAAATGCTAATTTTGAAAAAATATTAACAGCTCTTCGTAAACGGGATTTTCAAGATCAAAACCGTAAAGTTGCTCCACTGAGACCTGCGGAGGATGCATTAATTGTGGATACAGGGAATCTGAGTGCAGACCAGGTATTGGAGCATTTAGTTGCCTGTATTGGAGAAGAGAAAAATGTCAGCTAGTCTGGTGTTCAATCCTTAAAAAACCAAAGAATTTATTTACAAAGGTGATGTCATGAAAGCAGTTATTCTTGCGGCTAATCGAAGTAACAGATTGAGTCCGTTTATTGAAACCCGCTGTAAGCCCATGATTCGAATTGCGGGGCAATATATTCTTGAAAATACGATTTGTTTCCTCAAGGAAGCAGGGATTAACGACATTGTGCTTGTAGTCAATCATCAGCAGGACCTTGTCCGCCGGTATTTTGGCAGTGGCAAAATACTTGGAGTGAATCTTGAGTATGTTGTTCAGGATGAACTTCAGGGAATTGGTCAGGCCTTGAGTCTTTGCCAGTCGTCATTGGAAAAGAAACCGTTTTTGCTTGTTTATGGTGACGTAATGACTGATTACAACCCCTTTTTATCCATCCTGCAAACTTACTCTGAGATGGACAAGGAAGTTGCCTTGATTGCTTTGCCGGAGTCTTCAAAAGAGTTTGGAAATGTCTATCTGGATCATGAAATGAAAATCAGCCGTTTGGTTGAAAAACCAAAGGCAAATCAGGCAAATTATGTTTTTGCAGGAATGTTTGTTTTGTTTCCGAAAATTTTTTCTTTGTTGGAGGAGCATCAGAATGATATTTCCCAATGTTATGGGCAAATGATTGAAACCAGCGGGCTACAGGCTTGTTTGTGGGAAAAAGGATGGATTGATATGATTCATCCCTGGCATATTTTGGAAGCAAATCGGATGTTGATGAGTTCATGGGAAACTGCTGAAATTGATTCTACCGCAAGATTGCTGGGACAAGTGCATCTCGAAGGGTCTGTCCGGATTGGGCCGAATGTTACTGTAGAATCCGGAACCATACTTAAGGGTCCTTGTTATATAGGTTCCAATTCATATGTAGGGAATAATTCCCTCATACGTAATTACAGCGCGATTGGTCCGGACTCAATTGTAGGCTATGGATCTGAATTGAAAAATTGCGTGTTGTTTGGAAACAATGACGTAGGCCGTCTTTCATTCGTCGGGGACAGCGTTCTGGGAGAAAACGTCAAATCTGGTTCCGGACTGACGACGGTCAATCACACAGTCGATTATAGTCGGATAACCTGCAAGTCCAACTCAGACTCAATAGAAACCGGCCTGACAAAGCTTGGAGCATTCATTGGTGATAATGTATCCATTGGAGCCCGTCATACTCTTGGGCCGGGTACAATTGTGGAGTCAGGAAAAATCGTTACTGATAACATTACTCTCTAAATCAAGCTCTTAAAACTTAAAACCCGGTAAGGCAAAAAATGTGTGGCATCAGCGGCATTGTCCATTCTGAAAATATTGGCAGAAATTTATTTAATTCAATTCGCAACTTGGAATATCGTGGATACGATTCTTGCGGAATGGCCTTGCTGCGACAAGGAGCACTTGATTTGCGAAAAAATGTTGGGGGAATTGATGAAGTCAACTCATTGGAAAAATTGGATCAAATGCAGGGGAGCATCGGAATTGCTCATACGCGTTGGGCAACACACGGAGGAGTAACTCAGGAAAACGCCCATCCCCACCTTTCTCAAAACAAGCAGTTTGTAATTGTACACAACGGTATTATTTCAAATTACCAGGAATTGCGGGAGCGGATGCTTAGTCAAGGTGTTGTTTTTGAGTCATTGACTGATACAGAAGTTTTCGTCAACTTGTTGGAGGAATCATACTCAAACAGCAAAGATATAGAACAAGCTTTTTTAGCAGCACTTGAGCAAATCGAAGGTTCATTTTCTATAGTCATGCTGTCAGCGCATGACCCGGAACACTTGTATTGTGTAAAAAAAGAGTCACCTCTGTTACTGGGACTGGGAGAGGGTTGTAATTATGTCGGTTCAGATCTCAATGCTTTTTTGGAATACACCAGGAAGGCGGTAGTTCTGGATGATGGAGAATATGTTGTTTTAGGCCGGAATGATTATAAAATACGTAAATTAAAAACTCGTGAACATGTCGAAAAAAATGTTTTACACATTGACTGGGATGTGGAAACGAGTAAAAAGGGCGGATATTCCCATTACATGCTCAAGGAAATATTCGATGAACCGCAGACAATACGGCAGGCATTGAAAATTCCGCATGAACAAATTTCAGGATTGGCCTTGATGTTTACGGAAGCTACACGTGCCTACCTGATGGGTGTGGGGACAACTTATTATGTGGCGAACATCAGTCAGTATTTTTTTTCAACTTTGGCAAATCGATACTACCCGGCGTTGAGTTCTGACGAGTTTTCTGTAGTAAGTGTTGAATCCGGAGATATGGTGCTGGCACTTTCCCAATCCGGAGAAACCTATGATACAAAATCATCGTTGGAGTATGCGAAGCTTCATGGTGCGCAAACCGCGGCGGTTGTAAATGTGATGGGGTCGGCAATCAGTATGATGGTAGATCAGGTTATTATGCAGGGTTCCGGTCCGGAAATATGTGTTGTTTCCACAAAAGCTGCTTTGGCTCAAACCTTCATTATGCTGAGAGTAGCCTTGGAACTGGGGCGGATGCGGAAACATATTTCGCAGGATGTTTATCAAAAACATCAGCGGGAGTTGGAGATATTTCCGCAAATGGTTGACCAAATACTCAATGAACAATCCGGATTCGTACGCAACATAGCAAGGACTACAAGTCATGTAGAGCATTGGTTATTTCTCGGCTGCGGAGTTTATTATCCTGTGGCCATGGAGTCTGCTTTGAAAATGAAAGAAATTACTTATCAACACGCAGAAGGAATGCCTGCCGGATTTCTTAAACACGGGACTCTGTCGATGGTTGAACCGGCTTTACATTCACTGTTTTTTGTACCGCTTCCGGAACAAAAAGATTTACATGACCGTACTCTTATTGCTATGGAACAAGTTAAAGCTCGTGGAGGTACTGTGATTGGAATCATGTTTCAGGGTGACGAACGCGCCCAGTCAGTAACCGATCAAGCAGTACTGCTGCCTCAGATGAGTGCTTTATGCGCTCCAATGGCACAAATGATTATGGCACAGATGTTTGCATACTATGCTGCTTTGGACTTGGGACGTAATATTGACAAGCCCAGAAATTTGGCTAAATCTGTAACAGTCGGTTAATCGGCTTCCCTCAGCTATCTTTTAATGTTTGCTAATTAGAATGAAGATAGTATCCTCCCTTTTAATAAGTTCTCTTTTTCCTGCAAACAAATGACGATTGAGCGTATACAAGGAACGGATGGTATTCGCGGCATTGTCCGTCTTGCAGAGGATTGTTCCGGTTCGGATCCAATTTCTGTTTTTCTACATGAAGCTGTACTGACTGAAGAGTTTTTTGAGTTGTATACCTACGCTTATTGTCAGGAACTGCTTGAAGCTGATTTTGCGTCTGCAAATGATCTTGCTGTAATTGGATGGGATCCGAGAGATATGAGCGGCAGTTTCAATCACTCCGCTATCCGAGGAATCAGGAAGGCAGGTCTTACTGCGGTAGTTGTAGATATTCTACCTACTCCAGCCATTTCCCTTTACCAACTACACGTTGGTGCTGCTTGTGCTTTTGTACTAACAGCATCTCATAATCCTGCAGACCAGAATGGGATCAAAATCTTTATTGGGCATTCCAATCTGAAATTATTTCCGGAAGATGACAAGCGCTTGACGCAACGTTGCCTGAGTTTAAATTTTGAAAACCTTCGATCCGCTCCCTTAATTGGAGAATTGCGCAATGATCATGCAGCTGCCCGGAAGTTATTTATAGAATTTATGGCAGATCCGCAAAATCATTGGTTAAACAAAGATTCTTTAGCAGGTGCTAAAATAATCGTTGATGCAGCAAATGGTGCTTTTTCACCCTTAATCGAGGATTTGCTGAACTATGAGTCAGCTGATTATATTTTTACTAACTGTGACCCAGCCCGGGGAATTAACGTTCGTTCCGGTGTAGCAGATCTTGAAGGTGTATCTTCTATTTCTGCGGATGAGATCGAAAATGGTTTGTTTTCTGGATATGAAACTTTAGAGAAGATGCTGGCGAGTGGCCGTGAACAAAAGGAAAAGCTGCTCAACAACTCAGGCCAGGTGCTGGGTTTTGTTTTTGATGGTGACGGTGATCGTTGTTTTTTACTGAGCTATGATCCGTTTCAAGATTGTGTGTTGGTAGTTGGTGGCGACGCGCAGGCCTTTTTTCAGGCTAAATTGCTGCAGCAAAACTACAGTTGGAATCAGGGACCACTGTTTGTGAATACTGTCGAAAGCGATCTGGAAGCTGGACGGGCAGTACAGCAGATTGGTTTTGAAACAATGCAGTGTGCAGTTGGTGACAAGTGGATTTTGTGGCAGGCCTGTTTTTATGACTGGCAGGCAAAACGGGAATTTTATCTAAACAAAATTGCTGCATCTGAATTCAGGATTTTGCAGGAGCAAGTTAGAACAAGGCTGGAGCAGATGGTTCAAAGTACTAAATTTGACGCTTTGTCTGCAACCACGACTTTTATGTCTCTTGAAAAATGGGTTAGTAATAATATTGGGGATGAACTGGTGAATAGCGCGTACGACCACGTATGCCAGCAGCAGAATAATATTTTTGCAATCGGCAGTGAAGAGTCCGGACATGTTATTACTTTAGCTAAAATGAACTTCGGTCACGTAAACCGTCCGGTATTTATCGGCAATGGATTGAAATGCGCCTTGAATAGTCTGGCGGCAATTCAGGCTTTACGTTCCGCAAAAAATACTCCTGAATTCTTTGAATGGCTGAAATGTCCCTTTCCTTCCGGATTTCAAAAAAGTCTTCCGGTTTATTATGTTGACAAATCCTTGCTGGATGAAGGATCTGTGCTGCGTACTGAGCTGGAGGAATTGTTACTGGCAAACTTAAACTGGCCGGAAATGGAAGTTGAAATTGTGAAATGCCAGGAGGAACCAGAAATGCTACTGCTGAATGTTTTAGAAAATGGACTTCCCGCAGCGGCTGTATTTGTGCGGAATTCCGGAACAGAGGATAAGCTGGCGCTTTATCTCCGGGGAAGGAAGGAACTCGAAGTACGCCTGGAAAGCCTTGCGGAAAAAATTTATCCCTTTTTGTTGCTTTCGTTTAAAAATAAAAATAGCCCTATGGCACAGGCCGAGCAATTGGTTTTGCTCCGCTTGAAAGATGGAGCAAAACAGGCAATCGATTTGAGCTTTGAACAATTTGCTAAGATCTCCCTGAATCGACTGCTTCACGAAATGAGCTCACGTCAGCAACTGATTAAGCAGGAAGGAGACACTTGGTCCATCACGGAAACTGGAAGGATATGTTTGAATCATACTGAACGTTCAGAATGATTATCTTTAATCAAGGATTTTTCTGAACGTTCAGAAAACACATGTCATCTAAATAGGGCTTCCTGAAAAAATCACAATTTTGTAAAAAATCCAATAGATGAATCATTGTCTTAAACTTGATTTAATAATTTATGCAACGCACAGATTGATATTTTCCTTTGTGCAACGTTTTACAATGTTTTTGAGCGTGACATTTCTTAGCTGTAGCAGATAATAAAGACACAAAAAGAGGAGCCTGAGCCCCTTTTCAAGATTAATTACTAAAAAGGTCATTGCAATGACGCACTGACTCGTGATCGCGAGCTTTGTCATGACACGATCTAATCCGAAGCGTCTTTTACTTTGGCCGAACTTGCCCTCAATGGGAATACGATCGATTTCATCTTGACGAGCAAGGGCTTTATTTTTCAGGATTTGTTCCTTGTTTTGAGTAGTATTTTTCAAAGGTCGACCGAGTTTAGGTCCGCTGAGACGAATGCCTCTTTCTTTGCACCATTCCCGGTTTTCTTTGGTGCGATAGATTTTGTCGACATGCACCGATGTAGGATAGTAACCCCGTCGCTGATGGTAGGTTTCAACTTGTGAGATCAGGTGCTTTGATTCATTAAAATTATTCCAGTCTAGCTGGTCAAGAAAGAAGTATCCACCATCAAGACTGGCAGAGAGCTTTGCGCCAAACTCAACTTTAGCTCCAGCTTTACCTCGCACTATCGGGCGTACATGTGGCTGGTAAAGGCTGACAATACGGGCATCAACACGTTGGGTACGTTGTTCAAACATCTCTTTTTGTTGGCTGTAGACCTCTCGGATAACCAGTAAGTTTTTGTATTGTGCTCTGTTGAGTGTTTGCAGGCCAGCTTGATCAATGAGTTTGTCAAGATGCTTAAGATTACGCCCAAGATAACCAAGGAGAGAGCGATTTATTTTACGAATTTGAGCGTGAGTGTGTTGTCGTTTTTTTGAAAAGATCAGCCACTTTTTACGAGCGACTTTGCGATATGTTCTGGGTTTTATCTTTGCTTTGGGACATTGCGCGTGGAGAACATCAACAAGTGTTTCACTTTTTTCACGTGCCTCATTGAGAAGTTTTGAATCTGTCGGGTATGTAATGTCAGCCGGGGTACAGGTTGCGTCAAGGATCAACCGGCCTTTGTTGTCAGTATTTTTTGTAGAAGCAGAGCCTTCAGTCGCGGGTTTCTCGATAACGGCTGAAAGGTTTCCGCCAGGTGGTTCGTCATCGGAAGGTGGGTTGTCATTACTCCGTAAACCCTCAACCAGAGATTCGTTGACTTCTCCAATCATTTCAAGTGAGATACGTTTGCGGAAATGAACCATCATTGATGCCTCGAAAGGAGCTTCATTGCTAAATTCTACAAGACCAAGAAAATATTGCAAATACGGATTCTCACGGATCTGTTCTACAAGCTCTTCGTCACTGCAGTTTAGCCGTTCCTTGAGGATTAATGCTCCAAAAGCCATGCGGAATGGTTTTGCGGGAGAGCCTCTGTCTGGAGAAAACAGAGTTGCGTATTGCTTCTCGAAACCCTGCCAGGGGACCATAGCGGCAAGCTGAACCCAGCGGTTGTTTGCTTCAAGTTTGCCTTCAAAGGGCAATAAATACTCTGAGAAGCTAAATTGACGGGAATCGTGTGAATACATGGACTTCAGGTGCAAGGGTTTTGAAACAAAACAATACTTTTATGTGCAGATATCTTAACCAGTAATCAGTATATCACATTGATAATATTAATCAATGTTATTATTCAGGAAGCCCTATATAAATTATAATTTCATATGGAGGAAAATATGAAAAAGTTTTTATACATTATTCTAGTTTCATGTTTTAGTCTCGCCATCATCTCCTGTGCAGAAAAAGATGAATCAACAACAACTGCCACCACCACCACCACTACAACCACCCTCTCGGCACCTTCCACCTTGACCGCAACCGGTGGGACAGGTCAGGTCACACTTGACTGGACTTCTGTAAGTGGAGCCTCAAGCTACACAGTATATTGGGACAACACTTCGGGCATATCCTCTTCCAGTACCGCCATAACCAGCGTCAGCACTGATAATTATACGCACAGTGGTCTCGACCATGGCATTACAAATTATTACAAAGTTGCCGCCGTCGATTCTGCAGGAACCGGTACCCTTTCTTCCGAGGCCAGTGCAAGAACCAGTATACTACTTGGAGGGTCCATACAAGGCGAAGAAATAATTCTCGGCGGTAAGGTCACTACTTTTGCTGGTCCGCCAGCAGGTACAACGACGTCAGGAGATACTGACAACGCTACCGCAAGTAATGCCCGATTTAATCAGCCAATAGGATCGTCATCTGATGGCACTAGCTTTTATATTGCAGAATATGGTAATAACAAGATTCGCAGAATAAATATTTCCTCCGGAGAAGTGACAACATTAGCTGGTCCGCCTGCAGGTACAACGACGTCAGGAGATACTGACAACGCTACTGCGAGTAACGCTAGATTCAATAGGCCAGTGGGGATGACGACCGATGGTACAAATCTATATGTGACGGAGGAAGGAAATAACAAGATACGTAAAATAGTTATTTCCAGCGGAGCAGTCACTACATTTGCTGGTCCGCCTGCAGGTACAACGACGTCAGGAGATACTGACAACGCTACCGCAAGTAATGCTAGATTTTATATGCCATATGGAATCACGACCGACGGAACCAATCTGTATGTTTCTGACAGTTCTAATAACAAAATACGTAAAATAGTTATTTCCTCCGGAGAAGTGACAACATTAGCTGGTCCGCCTGCAGGTACAACGACATCAGGAAGTACTGACAACGCTACTGCGAGTAACGCTAGATTCAATAGGCCAGCAGGCATCGTAACTGACGGTACTAATCTGTATGTTGCTGATTGGCAAGGTAACAAGATTCGCAAAATAGTTATTTCCTCCGGAGAAGTGACAACACTTGCTGGTCCGCCTGCAGGTACCACGACGTCCGGCGATACTGACAATGATACCCCAAGTAACGCTAGATTTAACCAACCATTTGGAATGACGATCGACGGTATAAATCTCTTTGTGTCGGATGTTGCTAATAACAAAATACGTAAAATAGTTATTTCCAGCGGAAAAGTAACGACAATTGCTGGTCCGCCTGCAGGTACAACGGCATCCGGAGATACTGACAATGATACCGCAAGTAACGCCAGATTTAATTTGCCATA
>LSNO01000139.1 GCA_002082305.1 SAR324 cluster bacterium SAR324-CTD7B | reverse complement strand
CCAAACATAGCTGATCAATTTTTAAGAAGGTTTTATGATTAGTTCTCGTGAAGAAAAACGAAGAGGTGTATCTCTCTAAATGGAACACATGTCGTAGGCTTCTTTTAGTATAACCAAATAGTCTATTAAGTGGTGCACAAAAAATTTTAGTGCACCACTTATGATCTTGGATGGTATTAACCTGCAGCACCACCAGATTGATCGTCTTCCTCTACCTTTGGAACACCATCATCTTGTGGTCCCACATCTGCCATCGTATCCGGAGCTCCTTGACCTGCTTCCGGCATACTACTAGCAGCATCTTGCGCAGCTGCTTGGTCCATTGCAGCTCCCATTGGATCATCCGTTGGAGGAGGAGTTCCTTTATCCGTTCCATCGTCAGCAAATGCTTGATCCATGGCACCCATACCTTGGTCGCCTTCTCCCATCATTTCAGCAGGTGGTTGACCCTCTACTCCAGTCATGTCTCCAGACATAGCGGTCATGTCACCAGTCACTCCAGTCATGTCACCTTCGCAACCTGTCATGTCACCAGTTACACCAGACATATCACCCTCGCAACCTGTCATGTCGCCAGTTGCACCAGACATATCACCCTCGCAACCTGTCATGTCGCCAGTTGCACCAGACACATCTCCGATTACTCCAGACACATCTCCGGCAACCCCTGTCATGTCGCCAGTTATACCAGACACATCTCCGTATAAAGTAGACACATCTCCGGTTACTCCAGACACATCCCCGGTTACAGTAGACACATCTCCGGTAACGCCTGTCGTGTCACCGCTTACATCCGTCATGTCACCAGTTGGGGCGACGTAAGGAGGAGGTCCCATATCAGTACCAGGGTCTGTGGCTTCTTGAGCAGCTTCCATTGCAGAGCCAAAAGCCTCTCCAGGTGATGCGCCACTAGCCATTGCATCTGCAAAACCGTCGGAAGCAGCTTCCATTCCCTGATCGAAATCTGCTTGAGGTACTCCCATTTCGGTTGCTACTTCTTGAGCTGCAGCGCCGGCAGCTTCAAAGGCCTCTTGGGGTGATGCCCCACCTTCTAAAGCTTCTCCGTATGCCTGGCTCGCAGCAGCACCTATGCCATCCATTTCACCACCTTGCTGGCCTTGTTCTCCGCCTTGCTGGCCTTGACCTTGGTTTGCTTGCTGGCCTTGTTCTCCACCTGTTGCTTGTTCAGCCATCTTGTCTCATGTATTTATTTAGGTTAGGGAAAAGATTTCAGTATGCAACTACATACTGAATTATTCCAAATATAATTTACTTCAGTGCTAACTTAGTTTTCAAATTATTTTTTAAACTAAGCTCGCCACTTTAAAAACAATACCGAATAATTCAACCACCGGTATCGATTAAAAGGTCCTGAATCAAGAAACCTGTTTCACATCAAACTAGATTTTTTGAAAAGTTCCGTTCGTATTGTTTCAGCCATACAGTCCAGCTTTAAATTTGCCACAAATCCTGGAAATCTTAGATCCACTTAATAAAAAAGATTTATAACAAACTCATCAAGTCATTCCAGGTCACAAAAATCATTAGAGAAATCAGTAATGAAAAACCAACCATCTGGGTCTTTTCCCGCAAGGCTGTGCTCAAAGGGCCGCCCTTGAATTTTTCTACCAGCAGCATGAAGATGTGTCCGCCGTCCAGGGCAGGAATCGGCAGCAAATTGAAGATACCCAGCTGCAGGCTTATGAAAGACATCAGGAAAAACAGCTCTGCGATTCCGCTGCGGACTGCGTCACCAATTACCATTCCAATTTTTACCGGCCCACCAAGGTCGTCCATTGAGCCTTCTCCCTGGAACATTTGTCCCAGAAAACCGAAGGTAGCTTTTGTCAGAAACCACAGCCGGGAAGTTCCCAATATAACAGATTCGCCAAATGAGAAAGAGCGGGAAATCTTTAACATGCTCATGCCCAAAAGCCATCTTTGTGACTTTGGTTCTAAATACGGTGCCACTTCTACAAATTGAATGTCGCCATTTCTTTCCAGCTCAACGGTGAGTGTTTTAGTAGCTGTTTCCGAATTGTTAACACTTTCGTGCATAAATTGTTGTACAGCCGGAGAAATTTCACTCCAATCCAGGATAGGCTGGCCGTTTACTCTCGTTACTTTGTCACCAGCTTGAATACCTGCCTTCATGGCCGGTGATTGTTCTGTAAATTCACCAACAACCGGAGCAAGAAACGGAGACCATCCCATTGGTCCGGCATTCTGAAATGCTGTTCCGGAACCTTCCATAATCACCAAGCTCCCAGCCCGATCAACTTCCATGGTCAGGGTTTCTTCAGTAGAAACTTTAGCCAGTTCACTATGCACTTCTTCCCAGTTTTTAACATAGGTGCCGTTCACTGCGAGTATTTCATCATTTGCGCGGATCCCTAATTCCTGGGCGTAGCTACCCTGTTGAACATTTTTAATGAGGGGAGGTTCATTTAAATAAGCCGGCATATCCATACCGATCAAAAAAACCAGAGGCATAAAAATTAATGCAAACAACAGATTCATTGCCGGACCTGCGGCCAGTATGTATAGGCGCTGAAAAAGGGATTTTGCAGCATAATTTGTCGGATCATTCGGATTTTCATCATTGACGTTCTGTCCGAATAATTTCACATAACCACCAATCGGAACCCACGAAATCCGGTATTCTGTTTCTCCAACCTGCTTACCCCACGCAGTTGGCGGAAATCCGATTGAAAAGGCTTCGACACGTACGCCTACATGACGCGCCGCAAGATAATGTCCCAGTTCATGAATGAAAATCAAAACTCCAAGAACTACTAAAAAAGATAAAATTGTTGTCAGCATAATGAATATTAAATTGAATGGTTGCGGTTATTTAAACTGATATCCCTGACTGATAAGTGCAGTTTTAGCAGCTTTCAGAGCTTGTTTTTGAATCAAAAGGTAATCTGTGTTAAATGTAGAAACTGCAAAAATACTGATTTTCGCTTTTGCCAGTGTATCAGCAAGACCAGCGAGAATTCCAGTCAGTTTTAAATCCAGCGGTCCTGCCACTTTCAAGCATTTCCAGTTTGGGCTGCTGTTCTCACTTTGAATTAACATTTGCTCCGGACAGACCAAAGACAATTCTTCTTGTGAATTGCTCAGACTGTAGAATTCACACTCAATCAGCTCTTCCGGCAAGTTAGTGCTTTGGTCAAGCTTATGAATGATATAGGTTTCTTCCAAGATTGAGAGTACTATTTTAGTTGAATCCATATTTCCTTATATTTCAAGGGCAACTAGATAATACTCTCCAGTATTTTGCTTGCTTGCTTGCGTCCCCATTTATCAGCATGTTCTGCATCTTCCAGTGTGCGGATTTTCCGGAGGAAAGAAGGAACATCTACTTGGTGCAAGGCTTTTTCAAAGTCCTTGATCACGGCTGCAATAGTTTCAGCAATCTCAACAAAACGGATTTCTTCACCCAAAAAGGCGGTAACAACTGTTTCATTGGCGCCGTTCAAAACGGCAGGTGCTGCCCCTCCCTGTTTAGCGACTTTGATTGCAAGCGGAAGGCAGGGGTAGCGCTGCGGGTCAATTTTTTCAAAATGGAGCGCACTCATGGAAAGTGGATCCAAACGGGGTATTTTCAACGGCAGCCGTTCGGGCCAGCCGAGACAGTAGGCAATCGGAACTCTCATGTCCGGAAGACCCATTTGCGCCAAAAATGAACCATCAATAAATTCCACCATCGAATGAATGATGCTTTCCCGCTGCATCAGCACATCAATATTTTCGACCGGAGTATTGAACAGCCAGTGTGCCTCGATTATTTCCAGACCTTTGTTCATCATCGTCGCCGAATCGATGGAAATTTTTCGACCCATTTCCCAATTGGGATGGCTCAGTGCTTCGGCAAGAGTAATCTTTTCGAACTCCTTCAAAGGAAGATCCCGGAATGGACCTCCGGAGGCAGTCAAAATCAGTCTGGCGATACGCTCCGGAGGCTCTCCGTGGAGTGCCTGAAAAATCGCATTATGCTCACTGTCTGTGGGCAACAGCTTCGCACCGGTTTTATTAGCTGTTTGTACAAACAGTTCTCCAGCCATCACCAGTGGTTCTTTGTTGGCCACTGCCACCGTTTTACCTGCCTGGACTGCAGAAAAAGTTGGTTGCAATCCTGCCGCTCCAACAATTCCGGCTACCACTAAATCCACTTCCGGATCACTGGAAACCTGCACTAATCCTTCAACACCCCAGACAAACTCGGTTTCTGTACCGGAATTTCCGTCGCGGAACGTTTCACGTAATTCCCGTGCCTGCTCAGAGTTGTCTACGCACACCAAACGTGGTTGAAACTCCTTGATTTGCTCAACCAAACGCTCAATAGAACTTCGGCAGGACAGGGCTTCAATTT
>LSNO01000138.1 GCA_002082305.1 SAR324 cluster bacterium SAR324-CTD7B | reverse complement strand
AGAGTCTCCATGTGGTCGCAGATTTCGGAAATCAGGTCATAACGCCGCATCAAAGCTTGCTGGTCATAACAAGGTTTGGCTTGAATATCGGCTGAATCGGCAACCTCCGTTCCTTCCGGAGTGAGGATGAAGTATTCACATTCAACTCCGGTTTTCACCAAATAGCCTTTCTCTTTGGCATCAGCCAGAACCTGCTTGAGTACTGTTCGTGGACCGTGCGCAACAATTTTACCGCCCAGATAAATATCACTCGGCAACCAGCCCACTTCAGGTTTCCACGGCAACTGAATCAGGCGCTCTGCATCCGGAAGTCCAAACATATCCGAGTCAGCAGGAGTCATATCGAGGTGTGCGGCAAAGCCCGCAAAACCGGCCCCATCTTTTTGCATACCTGAAATGGCGGAGGTGGGAACCAACTTGGAGCGCACAACTCCAAACAAGTCCGTAAAACTGATTAAAAAATACCGGATGCCTTTTTCCCTGGCAACATTTGCTAAATTAATACTCATAATTGTCCTTTTTGATTTTTAATTGGTTTAACTTTCATTTACAGAAATAACAACTTTATCCCGGATAAAGGCCTGGATGACAAAAGAAATACTTTGTCTTAAGCCTTAATTATTTCTGATGCTCTAAATAAATCTGAAAGCAAACTGTTAGCGATAAACCGCATGGAAATATAACAGAGCGGAAGGAGGAAAGACAAGGTTTTTATTTGTTTGAATTATTTACTTGACCTGATTAATGTATTACAAGATACTACCTCTCAATGGAGAGTACTTGATTTAACGATTAATTTGAGAGAAAAGAATTTACAGGCTGGAATTGATTAAAATTTATTATTAATACCACCTGTAAGGGTAGTTTTATCCTACTCACAAGAAATGAGGATCCTATCTTTTAGGGTATTGTAAGACTCGTGGATTAATCGTATTGTTGCTAACACTTAAACATCTCGTAATTCACGAATTCTCGTAAGATACTGGCATCATTCATTGCGGAGTGTTATTTCTATCGCAGGAAGAGATCTGATAAAGTGCTGATATCTTAATAAGATTCCTCACATACATTCGTGGTGACACCAAAAAACTCGTGACTGTCGAGTTAACAATTAATACTATTTTGTTGTTTTAAAACTTCAAATAAATCAAACATGGAGTTAACGAAAGTTACAACTACTTCCGGCATTTTGGAACCGGGACTCTGGCAATTGGATCCCTCCCGGGAACGTTACCGCGTTCCGGCTTGTGGTGTGATTGTTGTGGAGTTATATCCCGATGATGTTCTCGTAGTACAGGATCCTGAAGGTGGTCAGCATGCTGAAGTCGTCCCATTTTCACCGGAAGGCAAAGGTGATCCTGGAATTCTCGGAATTAACAAATCACAGCCCGCTGACGGTTTACGCCAAATTCTTTCCGGTGATTCTGAAAGTGCCGGTCGAGTACGTTCTGGTTTAGAACGTAAAGGAATAGACCTCGCTTCCGCAAAAGCCGCTGTTCTTTTTGCTCCAGATTCTTTAGCGAGAGAGGAACTTCGCTTTCAGGTAACTTCCCGAACTACATGTGCCGTAGCCGCACCTGGTACAATGATGACAGTCGAAGGGGAAACATTGCCGCCGACTGATCTACAAGTTTTCATCCATAGAGCATCTCCTCCGGAAGAGCGTGAAACCGACTTGCCTGATCCGTTGGCAGAACCCCGACTCGATTTCCAAATTGACCGCTGCACTTCCCAGTCCTATGAAGTTAAAGCCGGTGAATTTATTCAAGTAATTGATGTGATGGGCCGTGAATGTTCTGATTTTCAGGTCTTCGATCACCGGAAATTAGATCAAGGTATCGAGCGATGTTTGGACGTAACGACAACCCGCACCCTGATTGGGGCCGGTTATCCGGGGCCTGGTCTTTTTTCCAAATATTACGATGTTGATATGCAGCCTTTGGTCGAGGTGATTCGTGACACTGTGGGACGGCATGACACATTCGGTTTGGCCTGTACTGCAAAATCGTATGAGGACAGGGGCTATTTCGGACACATCAACTGTTCCGATAATTTCAACGGCGCACTCGCCCAATACGAAATCGAACCCCGCAAAGGTTGGGCGGCAGCGAATTTCTTTTTCAACACCGGAATTGACGACCACAATGTGCTTTATGGCGAAGAATCATGGTCACGTCCGGGTGATTATGTTTTGTTGCAGGCACAGACGGATCTTGTTTGTATTTCTTCAGCCTGTCCGGACGACACCACTCCTGTCAACGGTTGGAATCCTACCGATATTCACGTCCGGGTTTATCCGGAAAAAAACACTTTCTCCAAAGCAATAGCCATTAGAATGACTCCAGATGCCGACGCGAAACTAACTCAGGAAACCGGCTTTCATCCCCGAACTTCGGCCCTGACGCGCAACTTCACAGAATATCGGGGATATTGGTTACCGACTTGTTACAGAAATAACGGTGCAATTGAAGAATATCACTCGTGCCGAGAAAACGCGATTGTCACCGACCTTTCTCCGCTTCGTAAATTTGAGGTAATCGGTCCAGATGCGGAAGCACTTTTGCAATGGACTCTGACCCGTAATGTTCGTAAACTCGCTGTCGGGCAAGTCGTTTATTCGTCAATGTTATATCCGCATGGTGGAATGATGGACGACGGAACGCTTTTGCGCTTGTGCCAGGATAATTTCCGCTGGATTGGCGGAGACGATTACGGCGGAATTTGGATGCGGGAACAGGCAGAAAAATTAGGCCTCAAAGTTCGTGTGAAATCCTCGACAGACCAAATTCACAACATTGCCGTTCAAGGACCGAAGAGCCGTGAAATTCTAAAAGAAGTCGTTTGGACTCCGCCCACGCAACCAAAACTGGAGGAAATCGGCTGGTTCCGTTTTACGATTGGGCGCGTTGGAGACCTCAACGGAATTCCGATTATGATTTCCCGCACCGGATACACCGGAGAACTGGGCTACGAAGTCTGGTGCCACCCCAATGATGCACCTGCGGTTTGGGATGTAATATGGGAAGCCGGACAACCTCACGGAATGATGCCTTTGGGTTTGGATGCCCTAGATATGGTGCGCATTGAATCCGGACTTGTATTTGCCGGCTACGAGTTCAGCGATGAAACCGATCCGTTTGAATCCGGAGTCGGTTTCACTGTACCCATGAAAACAAAGGAAGACGATTTTGTCGGCAGAGAAGCACTCGTTAGCCGCAAAGAAAATCCTCAGCGAAAGCTGGTTGGTTTGGAGCTTGAAGGCAACGAACCTGGTGCTCACGGAGACTGCGTTCACATTGGTCGTGGACAAGTCGGAGTAATCACCAGCGGAATGCGCTCACCGATTTTGCGCAAGAACATTGCGCTTTGCCGGATTGATGTAACTCATGCCGAAATTGGCACTGAAGTTCAAATCGGCAAACTGGACGGACACCAAAAGCGTATTCCGGCGCAGGTGGTGAAATTTCCTTTTTATGATCCGGAAAAACTAAAACCGCGCTCTTGACTTCCTGTATTGGATGAAGTACATTCATTGTTTGAAAAAATAGAAGAAGAGCAAAAGTTGAGAAGGTTTAATTAAAATGGCTGAGAAAACTGATTTAGTTTTCGGCCTTTATAATATCCGTTCATTTTTCAGCAATAAAAACGGATACAACTGCTAATTTCAGGAGGTAATTTGACAGACTTAGAAGCACACGTTAACGCCGAGGGGCGAGACAAATTGGTTAAACAGGTTCGTGAGAAAATAAACGAACTTGGAGTCACCTATATTTACTATCAATTCATTTCCGTTACCGGCAGGATCGTCGGCAAAGGTATTCCTGCCGATCACTGGGAGCGAACAGCCGAGAGAGGGTTCCAACTCGTGTATGGTTCTACCGCCAACCTGTATGTTGACCGCCACGGTGATTACATTGGTTATGGGCCTGAATCATCCGAATTAGTCGGTATTCCTGATCCTGAAACCTTCAGTCAACTGCCCTGGGACAAGAGGGTTGCAAGAGTATTCTGTACTTGTTTCCGAAACCGTGAAGAACGCGAAAATCCGGGAGGACATTTGACTTCAGATTGCCGCGGAAATTTGCGCATCATTCACAATGAGTTTCAGGATAAATATGACGGACTGCACTTGAGATGCGGTACGGAGCCGGAAATGATGTGGCTCAAGCGCGGTGAGGACGGACGGCCAAATGGCGGTGTGACCAAACCGAATTGTTATCACATTGACCAATTTGAAGAGTTGCGCCCAACTTTCATGAAAGTCATTGAATACTCACAGGCCATGGGTCTGGATATTATTCAGGGTGACCACGAAGATGCTCCCGGACAATTGGAGTTGAACACGATGTTTGACGATGTTTTGCGTAATGCTGATCGCTTGACGACTTACCGCCAAATTTGCGCACAAGTGGCGCGTGAAGACGGCTTGATTGCCTGTTTTATGTCCAAACCGTTTATGGGCGTTTCTGCTTCCGGATGTCATCACAACATGTCACTCTGGCGCGGCGGAAACGACAAAGTCAATGATTTACACTTCGATAAACTTCCGGGAATGGCAGGAGCATTTACTTATCTTGTTGGTGGAGATAATACCTTCATGCCCGATCCCTCCATTGATGAACGCAAACCCGGCCCAATCGGATTGCAATGTATCGGTGGAGTGATGAAACATTTGGGAGCCTTGACTTCCATCGGTTCTTCCACAGTAAATTCGTATCGCCGATTGTGGGATACTGGTTTTTGGGCTCCAGTTTTTGCAGATTGGGGTTATCAAAACCGCACTTGTGCATTACGGATCTCTGCGCCGGGTCGTTTTGAGTACCGTTCTGTGGACTCGATGGTCAACCCCTACTTGATGGGAAGTGCCCTGCTTAAAGCTTTCGATGATGGCATCAGCAACAACCTTGATCCCGGAGAACCTGAAGAGCGCAATATCTATGAAGCAATTGAAGCAGGCAAGCAAGTTATGAAACTCCCAATGTCACTTGGAGAAGCATTGCAAAAATTGGCGGAAGATGAAGTCATAAAATCTTCGATGCCTGATGAGATGTATAGAGTTTTCCATCATTACAAAAATGACGAGTGGGAAAGATTTAACCACACTGTAACGGAGTGGGATTTGGAAACATACATTGATTGTTTGCCTTAACTATAAACTAGAAACCAGAAAATAATCAAATTCAGACAGGAGAAAGCAGAATGTGCGGAATTGCAGGAATTATCCGCCGGGGCAGCCCCGGTAACATAGGGGGGGAGATGACTTCGATGCTTCAGTCATTGAAACACCGCGGACCGGATTCTACCGGATTTGCTGTTTATGGAATACCTGAAGAAAACCAGTTTGTGATGCGTTTCAAAGTTGCTGAACAGGAAGACCTCAACTCAGGATTTGACATACATCAGCTGATCATAGATCGACGAGCCGTTGTGGACAGTCGCCTGGAGGAAATGGGTGCAGAAATCATTTCCCAAGATACGGTTACGGAATACGCTTTTCGCTATACTTTCCGTAAAGAAGGTGATTTGCGTCGCCTGGCAGACTACATTGAAGATGTGGATGGTGCGGAAATTCTCTCTCTCGGTACTGCCCTGGAGTTGATCAAAGATTTAGGAGACGCAGGAGTTGTTTCCGGACAGTATAACTTAGGCAATTTCGAGGGAACTCATGCCATTGGACACTCACGGATGGCAACGGAATCCGATGTGGATATCCGCTCTGCACATCCGTACTGGGCCTATCCCTTCAATGATGTTGCTGTGGTGCATAACGGTCAGTTGACCAACTACTGGAACTGGAGACGGTCACTTGAACACCGTGGACACCGCTTTATGTCAAATTGCGATTCGGAGCTGATTGCCGTTTATCTGGCAGACAAAATGGATCGAGGTTTTGAACTGGAAGGTGCAATGCAAGACTCGCTGGAAGAACTCGATGGAGTTTTTACTTATGTTGTGGCAACTTCAGACTGCCTGGGAATGGCCAAAGATTTGATGGGTGCGAAACCAATGGTCCTTTATGAAAGCGATGACTTTGTAGCATTGGCTTCAGAAGAAGTCGCAATCCGGAGTATTTTTCCACATGAAATTGATACATTTGACCCATATGAAGGAGAGGTGCGAATATGGCAACTTTAGAGAAATCCTTTGATGCAGGTCTGCACTCTGAACAACTCAGTGGTCGGACTCAAGAAATTTTCTTCTCTGCAGAAGAAGAGGAAAATTTTGTTTATCCTTACAATGCGTTTCAAGTAGATTCCAACAAAAAAACAGAATTAGACGCAAAAGATTTGGAAAGTAAAGACATCAATTTGAAAATCCGCGAGCTGATGAAAGAAGGTTTTGGACACATTGTGGTGCAAAATCCTCGTGCAAAACACTCTATCGGTGTAGGTATTCTCAACCGTCTGCAACTCGATTTTGAAGGAAGTCTTGGTTATTTCGGCTGCGGCCTGGTGGACGGTCCGAATATCCGAATATCCGGTCGTGTAGGCTGGTCCTGCGCGGAGAATATGATGGCCGGAACAATCGTTATTGAAAAAAATGCCGGTTCTACATTCGGTGCGGCGATTCGCGGCGGTGACCTGGTTTGCAAGGGTGATGT
>LSNO01000137.1 GCA_002082305.1 SAR324 cluster bacterium SAR324-CTD7B | reverse complement strand
CATTGCTGGTCACCCTGCTGGTGGCTTCACTGGTAATTTTTTTGCTACTTGAAATCCTGCCCGGTGATCCGGCTTCAATAATTCTTGGCGTTGGTGCACGGGAAGACACCCTGGCCGCTCTAAGGACAGAAATGGGACTGGATCTTTCTGCTCCGGAACGTTATTTTCGCTGGATTATTGGAATTCTCCAGGGTGATTTTGGCCGAAGTTACACTTATGATACTCCGGTTTCCGAGTTAATTTTAGAACGGCTTTCCCTCAGTTTGCCTTTGGCCCTTCTGGCAATTTCACTTTCCACTTTACTGGCCATTCCTTTTGGAGTTTTTGCAGCAGCAAATCATAAGCGTTTCGCAGATACCGGAATAATGGGCTTTGCGCAACTGGGAGTAGCCGTTCCAAATTTCTGGTTTGCAATCCTGTTGATCTTATTTTTTTCAGTCAAACTGGGCTGGTTTTCTGCAGGAGGGTTTGCAGGCTGGGAAATGGGTTTGGGAGCGGCGCTAAAATCTCTGGTTTTGCCTGCAGTAGCCTTGGCGTTGCCACAAGCCGCAATTTTAGCACGTGTTACCCGTTCAGCAGTTTTGGAAACCGTAAGAGAGGATTTTGTACGCACAGCCCGTGCAAAAGGACTCAGCAGAAATGCGGCGCTGTGGAGGCATGCAGTCAGAAATGCTTTGATTCCGGTTGTTACGATCCTTGGGTTACAACTTTCATTTTTGCTGGCGGGTACAATCATCATTGAAAACGTTTTTTATTTGCCTGGCCTGGGGCGGCTGCTTTTTCAGGCCATTGCCCAAAGGGATTTGGTAGTGGTAAAGAACATCGTAATCTTACTGGCTGCAACAGTAGTTACAATAAATTTTCTGGTGGACATGTTTTATGCAGCACTTGATCCACGCTTGCGTAGTGGGGGTCATGAGTAAATCACGAATTCATGAAATCTGGCAGCAAAGTTGGCAGCACCGTAGTTTTGTGATTGGCATAATCCTGAGCTTTATTATGCTTTTGACCGGAGTAGTTTCTTTGTTCTGGACACCTTATTCAGTGGAATTACTGGACATTCCACACAAGCTGCAGGGAGCATCGACCGCACATTGGCTGGGAACGGATCATTTTGGCCGGGATGTTTTTTCCATGTTGATGGTTGGAGCCTGGAATTCCATGTTGGTTTCCGTGTTTGCAATTGGATTCGGAGCAGGAATCGGAGTTCCCCTGGGCGCTTTGGCTGCAGGAAAACGTGGCTGGGTGGAAGAAACTGTGATGCGTTTCAACGACTTTGCCTTCGCCTTTCCCGCCTTGTTGACGGCCGTCATGCTGTCTGCAGTTTATGGTCCGGGAACCATTAATTCTGTACTCGCAATCGGAATTTTCAATATTCCGGTTTTTGCCAGGATCACGCGCGGAAGCGCCTTGAGCATTTACAAACGCGAATTCATTCTTGCCGCAAGAACTTCAGGAAAAGGAGAAGTCAGGATTGCAATGGATCATATTTTACCCAACATAGCGAGTGTCCTCATAGTACAGGGTACAATTCAATTTGCCTTGGGGATTCTTGCGGAAGCAGGTCTGAGTTACCTGGGACTCGGAACACAACCACCTATGCCAAGCTGGGGTAAAATGCTTAGTGAATCACAAACAATGATGTTTTTTGCACCTCAACTTGCAATACTGCCTGGACTGGCAATTGTCCTCACTGTTCTTGGCTTGAATCTGCTGGGAGACGGTTTACGTGATATTCTCGATCCCCGTTTGAGACGCCCGCGCTGAATCAGATTTGTTTTTAACATGATTGCAGGATTTAGGTAAAAAAAATATCAACATGTTAGGCTTTAAATATTATTAATTAATTTTGAGGAGATCTCTGTGATTAAAATCATTGATGTACATGTAGCTGATATACGTTTCCCTACATCTAGTCATTCAGATGGTTCCGATGCTATGAATCCGGATCCGGATTATTCAGCAACATATGTAACTTTGATTACAAATTCTGCATTTAATGGGAATGGGCTAACTTTTACAATCGGCAGAGGTAATGAACTGTGTGTAGCTGCAGTTCATGCCTTAAAGTTTATGCTTATAAACAAGGACCTTGTTGAAATTACACGCAACATGGGAGTATTCTGGCGTTCGCTTGTCGGTGATTCTCAGCTTCGATGGGTAGGTCCTGAAAAAGGCGTGGTTCACCTTGCTACTGCAGCAATTGTTAATGCGCTGTGGGACTTATATGCAAAGATTGAAGGAAAGCCGCTCTGGAAATTACTAGTTGATATGTCGCCGGAAGAACTGGTGAGGGCCGTAGATTTTCGATATATTACGGATGTAATAACACCTGAAGAAGCCATCAAAATGCTTGAAGAAAATTTTTCTACACGACAGCAGCGGGAAGCTGAAATGCGTTTAAAGGGCTATCCCGCCTATACAACTTCTGCAGGCTGGTTGGGCTATTCAGATGATAAGATCAGGGCCCTGTGTAGAGATTCAATAGAGAAGGGCTGGACTCATTTTAAAATAAAAGTTGGGAGTGATATTCAGGATGACATAAGGCGGGCCTCAATAGTAAGGGAGGAGATTGGTTCTGATTGTAAGCTGATGTTTGATGCAAATCAAATTTGGGATGTTGAGGAAGCCATTGAAAATATGAAATTATTGGCTCAGTTTGATCCATGGTGGATAGAAGAGCCGACTAGTCCGGATGATGTTCTGGGACATCAAAAAATTTCAGCTCAGATTGCACCAATCGGTGTGGCTACAGGAGAACATTGTCAAAACCGTATAATTTTTAAGCAATTTTTTCAGTCAAAGGGACTGCAGTTCTGCCAGCTTGATTGTTGTCGTTTGGGTGGAGTAAACGAAGTTTTGTCAGTCTTGTTTATGGCGGCAAAATTTAATGTCCCAGTTTGTCCCCATGCGGGTGGAGTAGGGCTTTGTGAGTATGTTCAGCACATCTCTATTTTTGATTATATTTGTGTGTCTGGCAGTTTGGAAAATCGGATTATTGAGTATGTGGATCACCTTCATGAACACTTTGAGAATCCTGTGATAATAAAAAACGGACGGTATATGCCTCCTCTGGATCCTGGATTCAGTATTACAATGAAAGCAGGTAGTTTACAGGAGTATGAGTTTAACTGCGGAAATGTCTGGAAAGATAAATAATAAAATACTTTTCATTATCCTGGCGAATACTTTTGACAGCAAATACTTAGCATGGTGTTGGGGTGAATGAAATGTATGTCTCACACACTGATTAATCCAATGGCAGAAAGATCAAGCTACCGGCGCTTCAGGATGCAGCAAGGCTGTCTGTTTGAGTTCAACCCAGAACTCAAGAGGTATATGAATTTTGAGCATTTCAAGATTCTCATTAACTTGAGCAGCTCTCAATGCACCGGGTATGACTGACGAAACTTGAGGGTGAGCCAATGGAAACTGTAATGCGGCCGCTTTAAGTGGAACTCCATGATCTTCACAGATCACTTCTATAGACTGAACCTTTTTCCGCATCTCCTCACTGGCAGCGGCATATCCGTATTTGGATTCTTCTTTGGAGCCGCTAGCCAATATCCCTGACGCATAAGGTGAACCAATAATGATCCCAATACCACGCCTTTCACACTCTGGAAATATATCTTCAAGCGGCTCCTGATTCAGCAGGGTGTAAGGCATGGCAACCAGGAAAAAATCCAGTTCGAAATGTTCTAAAAAAAGCGGAATCATTTCAATGTCATTGATGCCTGCTCCAAAGGCCTGAATAGCCGCTGAATTCTTCATCATTTTTAGCCATTCCATTCCGGTCTCCAGTTCCTGAAGTTTATTGGAAACTGATTTACCATGGTAACTTCTGTCCAAATCATGAATGACAAGAAGGTCAATCTGATTCAACCCGAGCCGCATTGTACTGTCAAGAAATGAACGTTCAAATCCTGCCGCGGAATAATCAAAATTCCATTCAAAAGGAAGACCTCCGACCCATGGTGATCCGTCAAAGAGAACCGGATCACCTGTGAAAGGTCTATACACTCTTCCTACTTTGGTGGAAAGGATATACTCATGACGGTTTTTTTGGTGCAGCAAATTGCCCAATCTATGTTCACTCAAGCCATGCCCATACCAAGGTGCAGTATCGTAGTAACGAATTCCTGAAGCATAAGCTTCATCGAGTGTTTCAATTGCTTGCAGATGCTCCACCTTTTCAAACAATTCTCCCAAGGGAGCACCACCAAATCCCAGTGAAGGTATTTTAATTCCAGTATTACCCAGAAGCCTGGTTTCAAAAGGGTTCATTTCAGCCTGTCTCTGGAAGGGGACTATTCATTACTTAAATGGAGTCCCTAAATTATGTAATAAATTTTTAGCTTTCCTGACACTAAGTATAGTAAAATTGTGTTGAAAGATAAAATCCACAAATTACATTTTGTCATAAATGGGTATGCAGGATGAGAGAGATACAGGTAGTATTTGGTATTGATATGGAAACTGATATCGGCAGTTGGACTCCTTTTTATGAAGGAGTCACTAAGGGGACTCCGCTGTTGCTGAATCTGTTTGCCAAAAAATCCATTCCCGTGACAGCTTTCTGGGTTGCAGACACAGCCAGGCGCTTTCCAGAAATTGTGCGGGAAATGGAATCCGCGGGTCATGAAACAGGAACTCACTCACTCTATCATGAGACTGTGGGCGACAGTTTGTTTGAAATTCCGGGAACTTATCCTCTTTTACCGGAGGAAGTGCAGCCGAGAATTAAGCTTGCCACAGATATACTGGAAGATATTGTTGGTCACAAAGTTGTTTCCTGGCGCTGCCCGAGACTTTTTGGAGGAACTCATGTCACAAACGCCCTGGAGGCCCTGGGTTATGAATGTGATGCCACTTACCCCATGTATTTTTACAATGAGCAGCTTTTCCCTTATCATCCCAGTCAGGAAAACTGGACGGAACAGGGGAGTTTAAATTTGATTGAAATTATCCAATTTGCTGACATGGGGATGGAATCAAAGGACGATTACGGTCGCGATAAAGACCAATGGCCTCTCTACCGCACACAGTCTACAGAAGCTTTTATTCCGCACATTGAATCCTTTATGAGTTATCTGGAAAAGAATGATCAGAGTCAGAAACCGATTGTCTTATGCTTTTATTTTCATCCATGGGAGTTTTGGGAAATGCCTGAGGGCGTGATTCATTTTGGAGAAGGTGGAGTGTTGCCGGATCCGTTCCTGACTAAAGGTTGCGGTAAGTATTGCCTGAATCAGGTTGAGCTGCTGATAGACTGGCTGAAGTCCAAAGAGGCCGCGTTCCTCACAGCAGGCCAATGCGCCCGCAAATGGCATGAAATACTTGCCCTACAGGAAATCTAAAGAACTGTAAGACAAACAAAAATACACCTTAATTCAAAAGAGAAATTGTCCTTGAAGTGGAGGCCACTTAAAAGTCCTGCCAACTAGTCGTTTATATTTCTTGTAATAGTATCAATTAATTCGATTGATCTCTTTGGTATCGTGTGCTAGCTTGTACATCCGAAGAACAATGAAGTCTAAAAATTTGAATTTTCACCCCTAAAATGCTCGACATAATTGACACACATCAGCATCTTTGGAATCTGGATCGTCTAAAATTACCCTGGGTGGAAGGGGTTCCGGCACTTAACCGCAGTTTCGAAATTTCGGATTATCTCAAAGCATCAGCAAGTTCCGGAATCAGACGAACTGTTTACATGGAGGTGGATGCACATCCGGATGACAAGCAGAAAGAGATTGACGACCTGACTCTGCATTGTAAGGCAGATTCGGATGTAATGCTTGGAATGGTCGTTTCAGCTGATCCGTGTAAAGCAGGTTTTACTGAATTTCTGGATGCTAATTCCGGCAATCCCTTTATCAAAGGTGTGCGTCAGGTTCTTCACAATCCTGAAATACCACCGAAATACTGCCTCACTCCGGAATTTGTGAGGGGCATCCGTGAGTTGGGGAAGTGGAAACTGCTCTTCGACATCTGCATACGTCCTGCGGAACTACATGATGCGGTTGAACTTTGCAGTCAGGTTCCGGAAACAACTTTTGTTCTGGACCATTGCGGAAATGCTGATCCGAATGTTGTAAACGGGCAACGGGAAATCGACTCCTCCAGTTCGGATACGACTTTTCTACACTCCAAAGAAAGTTGGCAAAAAGGAATTTTCAAATTGGGAGAACTTGAGAACGTGTACTGCAAAATTTCTGGAATAGTGGCTCGTGCCGAAGCCGGATGGAATACAGACACTCTGGCTCCGACAGTCAATGCCTGCCTTGATGCCTTTGGAGTAGACCGAGTAGTGTTTGGTGGTGATTGGCCGGTTTGTACTCTTGGTTCGAGCTTGGCACAATGGATAGCGGCACTCAAGGGAATTGTCGCCAATCGTCCTGCAGAAATGCAGGAAAAACTGTTTAGCTTAAACGCTGAACGACTCTACCAGTTATAGAATATCGCCGTTAAGATAGCCAAGAATAACTTAATGTCACTTAGCATTTTTTGTAGCTAATACATTTATTCTTAAACCTGAAAACAAGGAAATGTTATGTTAAAAAATCTTGATCCTCTACTTAATCCAAACTTACTTTACATCCTCCGTGCAATGGGACATGGAGACGTGCTGACCATTGTTGACAGCAATTTCCCTGCAGACTCAGTGGCTTCCACAACTGTTCATGGTGAAGTGATCCGGCTGGATGGCGCCGGAATTCCGGAAGTTGCCAGTGCAATTTTTTCGGTTTTTCCACTGGACAGTTTCATTGAAGCTCCAATTCAGTATATGCAGGTGGTCGGTGAACCCGAAACCATGCTTGAAGTACACAAAGATCTACATAAAATCGCTTTGGAAAATGCAGATCGTGAATGGAAGATGGATTCCGTTGAACGCCATAGTTTTTATGAACAATCCCGAAAAACTTATGCTGTGATAGCTACCGCAGAACGTAGACCATACGGTTGTTTCATGATCACAAAAGGCGTAATTGCACCTGATGGGAAAGTAATGTAGAGAAAATATATTCACCCTGCAACAAAGAAAAATAACACATGGACTTGGGACTGAGAGACAAAATTGTACTTGTTACGGGGGGTGCAAAGGGAATCGGTGCAGCAACCGTAAAAGCTTTTTTGGCAGAAGACTCCAAAGTGGTCTTGGTTGATCGGGATGCAGATGAAGGCTCTGCATTATCTAAGTCTTCAGGTTCAAAAGTTAGTTTTATTGAAGCCGACCTTACAAATCTTAAATCATGTAAAGAAGCCGTGGAACAAACCGTTTCATTGTTCGGTGGACTGGACGTGCTGGTAAATAATGCTGGATTCAATGACGGTCTGGGACTTGAAACTTCTCCAGAAGATTTTATGACTTCTGTTCAAAACAATCTTCTACATGTCTATGCAATGACGCACTACGCATTGCCGCAAATCCGAAAAGGAGCGGGATGTATCCTTAATCTCGGCTCTAAAGTTTCTGTTACGGGACAAGGCCAAACTTCAGCTTATGCCGCCGCAAAGGGTGCAATCAGTGCGCTTACACGCGAATGGGCGGTAGCTTTGGCTCCAGATAAAATTCGTGTCAATTGTGTAATTCCTGCAGAATGTCTTACAGATCAATACGAGCAGTTTTTCCAATCCCAAACTGATCCGGATGCTGCCAAAAAAGCCATCGCTGACCTCGTACCGTTTGCACAAAGGCTAACGACGCCTGAAGAAATCGCGCAAACAATTGTCTTTCTGGCTTCCGAGTGTTCTTCTCATACAACAGGACAGCTCGTCTACGTCGATGGAGGATATACACATTTTGACAGGGCGGTAGGACATGATCACAACAAATGGTAAGAATTGAATGAGTAAAAAATATTTACTGGGAGTGGATGGGGGTACAGAAGGGCTCCGTGCAGGAATATTTGATGTTTTCGGAACTCCACTTGCCTTCGCCTCAACGTCATATCCAACTCAGTTTCCTGCTCCGAGCTGGGCCGAGCAGGACCCCAACGACTGGTGG
>LSNO01000136.1 GCA_002082305.1 SAR324 cluster bacterium SAR324-CTD7B | reverse complement strand
TGACTGGTATTTGAAAACAGTCTAGCTTGACAGCGGCAATTGAAAATTAGGTTTCATGTTATAAGTTTTATATAATATCAATTGCCGCTGTCAAGCTAGACTGTTTTCAAATACCAGTCATATTCAAGTGGAGCGATTGTACTCATAAAACGAATTTGCTCACCCAGCTTCAAATTACTGAATAGTAGACAAAATTCTTTTCCAAAATATTCAGGTAAAATTTTGGCATGATCAAAATGATTTCTGGCTTGCTCCCAGGTTAGCGGAAGTTCTGTATCAGTCTGCAAGTATGCGTTCCCTTCAACCGGAGCAGGTGGTTCAGTTTTTGTGATTAATCCATAATGTAAACCAGCAAGCAAAGCTGACACCAGCAAATATGGATTCGCATCTGCTCCGGCAAGCCGATGCTCAATCCTCATGTCAGGACCATTATTGGCTGGAATCCTGATAGATACTGTACGGTTGTTATAGCCCCATGACATATTGACTGGAGCATAAGAACCGCTTTGGAAACGATGATAAGAATTAGCATGCGGTGCACAAATTAGCATGCTTTCAGCCATCACACTTCGTATTCCCTCCACAGCATGTCGCAACTCTGGACTTCCTGAATCATCACTGCCCTGAAAGACATTTTGTCCTTCCTTATCCAGCAGACTCAGATGAACATGCATTCCATTTCCGGGCTGATCAGGATAGGGTTTGGGCATGAAGGTGGCTTCCACCTGGTGATTTTGAGCCGCACTTCGGATGATGCGTTTGAGTAGTACTGCGTGATCACATGCCAGAACTGCATCCGGAACATGGTGTAAATTTACCTCAAATTGTCCTGGAGCAAGTTCTGCAAGTGCGGTGTCTGCAGGTATATTTTGTATAATTGCAGCTTCTGAAATATCTTTTAAAAATAATTCATGAGCATCCAAACTGCTTAAAGAATAGAGTTGACCTTCTGTTTCCCGTTGTCCTGTTAAGCGGGAGAAAACAGGTAGTGGTGGTTGTCCGGGTCGTCGTTTTGGATCGACTAAATAAAACTCAATTTCAACCGCAACCATTGCTTTCCAGCCGAATTCGGACAATTTTTTGCAAACAGAATGAAGCACTTCACGTGGATTCCCAAAAAATGGAGAACCGTCTGGCTCAAGCATTCTAAGCAGTAATTGCCCGCGTTCTTTTCGCCAGGGTACCACTTTCAGAGTTTCCGGAATCGGATAGCAGGGAATATCCTGATCGCCGCTTTTAAAACCAAGTCCGGTTTCCTCCATCGTCTCCCCAGTGACATCCATGGCAAAAACAGAAGCTGGGAAATAGAATCCTTTTTTGTAAATGCTAATGAGTTTTTCACGTTGAATCCGTTTTCCTCTGAACACAGCGTTCATGTCTGGAAGCAACAAATCAAACTCACGAATATCAGGATGCTGTTCAAGAAACGATTCTGCTTCTTCAACAAATTTGGTATTCATTCTTCCAACTCACTCGTATGATAATGATGAAAAAGGAGAATGGGAATTACCAACAAGGCCTGCATGATAATTGTCACTGCCGAAGCCACCAGCCAATCTCGATTGATGAAAAGTTCCTTTCAAAGTATCTTCCCAACCATCAAAGTTTCCGGACCGCACAGCAATTCAGGAATGACAAATTCTCCTATCGATGGAATGAATACCAGCATAGCATTTTTTTTACTGTTAGTCCTTCAATGATTTTTTATACTCTGTCAAGTAGTAGAATTGGGACTTGTGGTCTCTGTACTCGGATGTTATTCCTATTATTCAAGCATGCTATGGCAGAGATTTAAGAGGCAGCTTGAATTTAATGAGAAGTTGATTCCCGACAAATTATTATAGAAAACTAATTATCAAACAACTGTTAAATGAAGAGAGATCCTCGTTTCGATATCCTTTTTGAACCTGTTAAAATCGGGCCTGTAACATCAAAGAATCGTTTTTTTCAAGTTCCACACTGCAACGGGATGGGATATTTGCGTCCAAAGAGTTTGGCTGCGATGCGAGGAATAAAGGCTGAAGGTGGTTGGGGCGTAGTCTGTACGGAGGAAGTATACATCCATTCCAGCTCAGATTGCGATCCGCTGGTAGAAGGTCGTCTCTGGGACGATGATGATATCCCGGCTCTAGCAAAAATGACTGAGGCTGTTCATGAACATGGTTCGTTGGCAGGTATAGAATTACAGCATGGCGGCTACTGCAGTACAAATCATTATAGTCGAATACCGCCGATTTCTCCAAGCCCGATTTCTGTCGAATCCTATGCTCCAATTCAGGCCCGTGCAATGGACAAGTCGGATATACGCGACTTTCGGAAATGGCATCGTCAGGCAGCCCTGAGATCCAAGCAGGCAGGTTTCGATCTTGTTTACGTTTATGCCGCGCATAGTGGAACACTGTTGACACATTTCCTCTCTCGCCGCATCAACAGGCGCACGGATGAGTACGGAGGTAGTTTGGAAAACAGGGTGCGGCTGTTTCGTGAGTTGATCGAAGACACCAAAGATGCTGTGGGGGATAGTTGTGCAGTTGCTGTGCGTTTCTGTGTTGAGGAGTTTTTAGGAGCGCAGGGGATAACTTCTGAAAATGAAGGTAAAGAAATCGTGGAAATGCTGGCAGAACTGCCGGATCTTTGGGATGTTAACATCAGCGACTGGAGCATGGATTCTGCTACTTCACGTTTCGAAAGTGAAGGCTATCAAGAACCATATATGGCCTTTGTCAAATCAATGACATCAAAGCCTGTGGTGGGAGTCGGTCGTTTTACTTCTCCAGACACAATGCTCTCTTTGATCCAGCGTGGTGTTATGGACATGATAGGAGCAGCACGCCCTTCCATTGCAGATCCCTTCCTGCCAAAAAAAATTGAAGAAGGTCGCGAAGATGAAATCCGGGAATGCATTGGCTGTAATATCTGTGTCATGAGTGACGAACTATCAGTGCCAATTAGCTGTACGCAAAACCCAACTATGGGTGAGGAATGGAGACGTGGTTGGCATCCGGAGCGTATTGAACCGAGTAATAGTGACGACGGTGTGCTGGTGGTTGGTGGCGGGCCTGCCGGACTGGAATGTGCGCTTGCACTCGGACAGCGTGGATATCGAGTAATTCTTGCAGAAGCTTCTGCAGAACTTGGAGGTAGGGTCAGTCGGGAAAGTCGCCTGCCCGGTTTGGCCGAATGGGGGCGTGTTCGCGACTACAGAGTTTTGATGTTGGAACGGATGGCAAACGTGACCATTTATCGTGAAAACCCACTGAGTGCGGATGAAATTTTTGAGTTCAGTGCAGAGGATCAATTCGACTATTCCCATGTGCTGCTTGCAAACGGATCATCTTGGCGGCGGGACGGACTAGGAAGAATACACCGGGAGCCTATTCCCGGACTTGATAAGCTTAAAGTATTTACTCCGGATGATATTATGGACGGAGTTTTAGCAAAAGGACGGGTTGTGGTGTTTGACGATGACCATTTTTACATGGGCGGTGTTTTAGCAGAAAAATTAAGGCGGGAAGGTCACGATGTTTTACTTGTCACTCCTGCACCTGATATTTCAACCTGGACTCACAAAACCCTGGAGCAGAAAAAGATTCAGAAACAGTTAATGGATCTCGGTGTGGAACTTGCCACGCAAACTAATCTTACGGCTGCAGAAACAGGAAAGGTTGAACTTTCCTGCATATTTACTGAGAGAAAAATCGAAAGGGAATGCGACAGTCTGCTTCTCGTCACCGAACGGATACCAAATGATGGACTTTTTAACTCGTTGAATGGCGATCCTGAAAGATTAACCAATGCAGGAATAAAAACACTCAAATGCATTGGGGACTCTTTTGCTCCAGCAACCATTGCTGCTGCAGTTTATTCCGGTCACCTTGCAGCAAGAGAACTCCAAGCTGAACCGCAAGAGGAAGTTCCATTTCTACGGGAGCGTATTCAGATTTGACGTGTTCAGAAAAAGTTTAATACATCTCTGGTTTTTAGACTTAACTTATTCCAAATTTGTCTGCGGTCAAATCAAGACAAAGTTTGACCAAATCAAACATTTCATCAATTTGCTCAACCGTAATGGTCAAAGGTGGTGAGACGACCATTGCATCATGGAGTGCACGCATAACGATATTATTCTCAATACAAAAGTCTCGGCATGTATCTCCAACTTTCATAGAACTGTCAAAGAACTTTCGTTTATCTTTATCTTCCACCAGTTCAATAGCTCCAAGCATTCCAACGGTTCGGACCTCCCCCACTAGAGGATGGTTTTCAAATTCTTGCCAACGTTTTTTCAAGTACGGTCCTGTTTCTTTGGCCACTTTTTCAACAAGCTGCTCTTCCTCTATAATTTTTAAGTTACCCAGCGCTACAGCACATGCCACAGGATGTCCGGAATAGGTGTATCCATGGGAAAATTCCCCACCTTTTTTGATCAAAACTTCAGCAATTCTATCGTGAATCATCACTCCGCCAATCGGCATATAACCTGAGGAAAGTCCTTTTGCAATCGGCATCAAATCTGGTAGAAACCCATAGGTTTCGCATCCAAACCAATTCCCAGTACGCCCAAATCCGCAGATTACTTCATCAGAAATGAGCAGAATTCCATATTTCTCACAGATTCTTTGAATTTCGGGCCAGTAAGTATCCGGAGGTACAATCAATCCTCCGGCACCCTGGATTGGTTCTCCGATAAATGCTGCAACCTTTTCTGGACCAAGTTCCTTTATCTTAGATTCCAAACTTTGAGCAGATTTAAGTCCAAACTCATCTGGTGTCAGGTCTCCACCTTCTCCATACCAATACGGACAATCTATGTGAACAATGTCCGGTATCGGAAGACCGTCCATTTCATGGTAGATACTGTCTCCACACAAACTTGCCGCGGCAACGGTGCTACCGTGATAGGCTCTTTTACGGCTGATTATGATACGTTTTTCAGGTTTTTCAAGCAGCCGCCAATAGCGCCTGACAGTACGTATCACAGTGTCATTCGCTTCGGAACCTGAATTGGTGTAAAACACTTGGTTGAATCCGTCTGGCGTGACTTCAACAAGTTTTTCCGCCAATGCAATTGCAGGTGGGGTTGTTGTTTTGAAGAAACTGTTGTAATAAGGAAGTTCCTTTGATTGCTCATATGCAATGCGTGACAAAACTTCCCGGCCATAGCCAACATTGACACACCAAAGACCCGCCATGGCATCAAGTATTTTTTCGCCGTCAGAGTCCCAAATGTAGATCCCGTCTGCACTAGTAATCACACGAGCACCTTTTTCGAGAAGGGCTTTCGGGTCTGTAAAAGGATGGAGATAATGATTGCTGTCCAGCCTTTGTAGTTCAGCAGTACTTTTTTCTGCAAGGTTCATATACAATCTCTTTTTGTTAAAGTGCTACGGTTTGCTTACTATCATATGACACTAACATACTTTCCTTTGATATTGCCGTTTTTATCGTAATCATATTGTTTTATAAGAATAGGGAAGATTGTGGAGGGTGTCTGACTGTGAAGAATTAGTGGGGGGATTCACAGGAGACGATGTGGCTGACCTTGCAAGGAGAATAAGTGTTTGAAGTGGTTTTAGTAGTACACAATCTGAATTGTACTTCAGAATGAAGAGAGAGGTTCAGTCGAGTATTCGAGTCACGCCTATGCCGAAGCTGAACCGGGAGCCGCCTCCCCGCTGACGCAGTCCAGATTCACAAGTGGCAACCGCCTCTTCGGTACTGTA
>LSNO01000135.1 GCA_002082305.1 SAR324 cluster bacterium SAR324-CTD7B | reverse complement strand
AAAAATGTTTTTCAATACTTCATGATTATTTTTATTTCATCAAATATCATGAAATGATTTATGAAAAGACCAAATAAATTTCAATTTACTCAAAAAAAAATATCTATCTTGATAGGAGGAGTAATTATGTTGTGGGGTATTACTGGTTATTCAGTTGGTCGTCCGCATAATCTTGGTCTGAAAAATAATATGCTCGAACCATGTCCAAGCAGCCCCAATTGTGTTTTGAGCCAGGCGAGTGATGCAAAACATAAGATTAAGCCAATTTATTATGCAACATCTGTAGAAGAGGCAAAAGAAAAACTAATCAAGGTAATACAGTCGATGGATGGCACACGAATTATTAAGCAGGACGAAGTCTATTGGCATGTCGAATTCACCACACGCTGGCTGCGTTTTATAGACGATGTTGAGTTTTATTTTCCGGAATCCGAAGCATTGATTCATCTGCGTTCGGCATCCCGTTCAGGATATTGGGATTTGGGAGTCAACCGGAAACGGGTAGAGGAAATCCGTTCAAGGTTTGAAGAACTTGCGAGGTAGAACTGAACTTAGCGCATTTTTTTCAGCAGATCTCCATCGGATTCTTTGTAATAGTCCTGGTTACGCTGTAGAGTTCCGCTGAGAGCAGAAGTCGCATCCGGTCCTGGGGCATAAATTTGCTGCTGAGCTTTTTCTGTTTTGTTCCAGTTGCATGCAGTCAGCATCATTAGTACTGCTCCAAAAAGCAGACTCATTGTCAGATTGATCTTCATTCAGTTTTCCTGTATTTTTATGTGCTCAATGTCATTATCTGCAACTACTTTAAAAAACTCTTTATACTGTCGCAAGCTATTTGTCACAATTAGTTCCGGAGACATGTGAAAACCATTGTCATAGTTAATCCTCAAGCAGGAAACGGCAGAACTGAGAAGATTTGGCCAAACATTGAATCGGCTCTGGAAAAAAGCATTGGTTCGTTTGAGGTATTGCAGACAACTTGTCGGGGCGATGCCACGGATTTAAGCCGCAGAATTTTAGCAGTAGATACTGTAAGAATAGTGGCGGTTGGTGGAGATGGTCATCTTAATGAAGTGCTGAACGGATTTATTGAAAACGATCTTCCGGTAAATCCGGAAGCAAGATTGAGTTTTGTGATGACTGGAACAGGATGTGATTTTCAGCGTTCACTGGGCATTTCCGGCAAGTGGCAGAATGCTGCAGCAAAGCTGAAAGATGCAAAAGTGCGCAAAATTGATGTCGGAAAAGTCACCTACACTGCAGCAGATAAGACACAGAAAATCCGCTATTTTGACAACATCGCAAGTTTCGGTCTCAGCGGAGCAGTAGATCATTGCCTTGAACACTCAAGACTGCGAAACTATTTGGGCGGATCACCGCTCTTTTTGTGGGCCACCATCAAAACCGTTTTCACTCACCCAAACCAGAGTATCCGTTTTCGTATTAACGATGGTCCGGAAGAGGAAATTTGCTCAAGACTCGGCTTATTGGCCAACGGACGTTATTTTGGCGGAGCAATGCATGCCGCTCCGGAAGCAGAACTGGACGACGGGTTGCTCGATTTGTTAATGCTGAAAGAAATTTCTGTGGCAAAATTTCTGTGGCATCTGCCAAAAATATACAAAGGTACACATTTGAAGATTCCAGAAATATTTTTTCAAAAAGTTCGTAAATTCACTGCTGAAAGTTCTGAACAGGTTATTCTCGATATCGACGGTGAGTCTCCGGGATATTTGGCTGCAACTTTTGAAGTCCTGCCGAAGATTTTGAATCTGCAAATATGATTCAGCAGCAAAAAATACTAAAACAAACTCATGAGACTGTTCGCAGGTGTTTCAACAGGAGTTGATGTCGAGAATTAAACAGTGCCCTGAAGGCCAGGATAACAACTAAGGTCGCGCCTAAAGCTGCACCTGAGGCAATAACAAAAATCATCATTATTTGATAACGGACTGCTTCTCCGGGACTGACGCCGGCCAATATTTGACCGGTCATCATTCCGGGCAAACTTACAATACCCATCACCAACATTGAATTGAGCGTTGGAATCATGCTTGTTCGCAAAGCATCGCGAATTAAGTCATGTGCGGCTTCCCACGATGTCGCACCCAGGCTGAGCAGCATTTCAACTTCTTTGCGTCGCACGGACAAGCTGTCCATAAAACGCTCCAGGGCCAGTGAAATACCGTTGAGTGTATTCCCCAAAACCATGCCGAGGAGAGGGAAAAGGTACTGTGGAGAATACCATGGATCAATTTGCAGAACTCCAGAAAGTGCAAAAAACATTACAAAAAATCCGGCCCCAAGGATTGAAATGAAACTGTTCAAATAAATTGCGGAAAATCGTTTTCGTGTACGTCCAACTGCAGTGATGGAAGCGATTGTTGCCATGAACAATGCAACTCCAAGAATCCAAAAAGGGTTGTTAAGCGCAAAAACCCAGTCCAATAAAAAGCCGACCAGCAGCAGTTGTCCCACCATTCTCAATGAAGCAATACTCCACTGCTTTGCCAGCCCAAGTTTCAAAATAAGCGACAAACCAATATTGACTGCCATCAAGACTGAGGCAGTCAGCAACTGTCCGATAGTGAGAAAAATATAATCAGTTTCCATTTTCTGATTCAAGGGAAAACATGTTGCGGCACATTCTTCGTAATTGATCCGGATTATGACTGACCCAAATCCAGGCTCGTTGAGGAGTTGTATTTGCTGTATCCGAATTACTATCCGGAAGTTCTTTTTGCCATTTTTCGAGCAGATTTTCGAAACGACCAGTCAGTTCTGCGTCCAGTGATGCAGTGGGTTCATCAAGCAAAAGCACCTGCGGTTCCAGTTGCAGTACCCGGAGTAGTGCTGTAATCTGGGCTTCTCCTCCGGAAAGGTCCTTTGCAGGACGTTGCAAAAATTCAGAATAATCACCAACTCCTGAAGAATTACCGGCAGCGATCGGCAGCGAAAATTGTTCCAACCACGCCAGGATTTGTTTTTGGTCGTAGCGGCGATGTTGATGTGCTTTTAACTGGAATGCACGCTTTAAATTTGTTTCAACGGTTTCGTCGAAAAACACAGGATTTTGAGGGATGAAGCTGACTTTGGTGCGGTATTGAGGCATTTCCCAGTCGTGCAGGGATATACCGTCAAAATTAATAGTTCCGGTTTCACCGGAAGGTGCGGACTCAATAACATCTAATCCGGCTAATGTCCGTAACAGGAGACTCTTACCGCTTCCGGAAGAGCCCGTCAAAGCAAGTTTATCTCCCGGAGCTAAATGCAGGTTGATCTTACTCCAAATCCAGCTGCCTGAAATTTGACGGCTCAAGTTTTTACAGGATAGTCCGGCATCAGATTTTTGACTTGTCCTCACAGATGAGATGTCCGTAGAATGCATTACTTTAGCCTTTGTCTATTCGATTACATTGACAGTCTTTATGCCAGACAATTATACACTTTTGCAACGGAAATACTGGATTTTCGATCTCGATGGTACTCTTACTGTAGCAGTACATGACTTCAATGCTATCCGAAATGAGTTAGGAATTCCAGCAGGACAGCCCATACTTAAAACTATCGAATCTCTTCCGGAAAATGAATCACTTGCTCTTCAGCAAAAGCTTCAGGAGATAGAAGAAAACCTGGCGCGAAACGCAAGACCTGCAAAGGGTGTAAAAAATTTACTGGAAGCACTCCATCGCAGGAATTATCATTTGGGCATACTCACCTTAAACTCCAGGGAGAATGCATGGCTCACGCTGGAGGCTCTCGATTTGGCAGATTACTTCAACGAATATTCCGTTATTGGACGCTGGTGTGTAGAACCGAAACCTTCCCCGAAGGGAATTCACAGGTTGCTGAATCACTGGGAAGTTGCAGCAAACGACGCGTTAATCGTGGGAGACTATCTTTATGATCTGCAGGTGGGACGTGCCGCGGAAATTGCTACAGTTCATGTTGATCCGAAAGGAGAATTCTCCTGGCCTGAACTGTCAGATATTCAGGCAAATTCTTTAGACGAACTTGCCGATTTATTAGCTGAAAACAGCTGACGATATTATCAAATCTTCCCGCTTGTCACTTGCGACTTTCTCCTCTTTGGTGTTAGATGACTCCTGCCTTACTCTTTACTTTGAGGGTAGTATTTGGGTTCAATTCTGCAGATAATAATAGAGATCAGCGGAAAAAGTATTTCTTTCGTCATATCGGACTTAATCCGGGTTGCAGTTGTGCAGTTTATGATTTGGATTTTTTATCCTGGGTTTTCTGCTCTTCCGGCGCCGGATCTTTTTCTTTTTTCCCAGCCATCTGTGAGACAAGAATGCTGATTTCGTATAGAACAATAAGAGGTCCGGCCATTAATGTTTGTGTAAACACATCCGGAGGAGTCAGGATTGCGGCACCAATAAAAATGACGACCAGCGAATATTTACGGTTTTTCCGTAGCCAGGCTGCATTGATGAGTCCAAGTCTGGTGAGAATGAATGAGACTGTCGGCAACTCAAAAACCAGTCCGAATGCGAATAACAGGTGAATTGTCAGTGACAGATAACTGGCCATACTCAAGGTTGGCAAAGTGAATTTATTTTCAAAACCCAAAAAGAAATCATAACCAAGGGGAATCACGACAAAATAACCGAAAAGACCTCCGCCGACAAAAAGTGGATATGAAAGTAAAATAAAGGGCCAGACTGCTTTGCGTTCTTTTGAAAAAAGTGCCGGCCGAACAAACAACCAGATTTGACCAAGCAGGTAGGGGAATGATAAAAAAATTGCAGCATATAGCCCGATCCGCAGATATGTGAAGAACGGTTCTGTTAATTCGAGAAAGACTAGGGGGACGTTGCGTGCATCTAATGGTGCGCGAAAGGCTGAAAGAATTGGTTGATCCAGTTCCATTTCTACAACAGTTGCACCAACGAAAACAACCAGGATTACAATAATTATACGGACAAGACGCTTGCGCAGTTCACCAAGATGAGAGGTTAAAGGCATAGGGACATCATCTGAATTTTCATTTTGATCCGGATCTTTTTTTTGTTCAGATTTGGTTTTGCTCATTATTAAAGGCTACAAAAATATGGTAAATAATTATAATTTGAGTTGAATACAAACAGACATTCGAGCCTAAGTTTTTCAGCTATTTTTTTATTTCTCCTGATTAACGACTGAACGCCAACCATATTTTGTACCATAAACTGATTTTATTTGCACGACAAACAAATGATTAATTGCCAAAATGAGATGCAGTATGGAGTGTTGATGAAAAACCTTTTTGTCTTTATCCGGAAAATAATACCGGAAAAAAGCTGCTGTTTTGTTTTTATCATTTTGCTGCTCTGTTTGTCTTCATCTACGGCGGCAAAGGAGGAAGACTCTGAAAAACTTAAAAAAGATTATTTCCTCTCGCAAAGTTTGAAGCTGGGAAAGAAACCGGTTCAGTCCGCTGTTTTCTCACCAAATGACCAGCAGGCTGTCATCTTATCCGGAAGTTCTTCTCTGGAAATATTCAGAATTCAAAATGGGAAAAGACTGCGTGTAATTTCCAGTTATGAACATAAGGCCATTTCACTTGTCCTTCATGCCGGAGGAAAGTTGGCGGTGACCGGGGGTCAGGATGACACGGTTAGAATTTGGAGTACTGACCAGAGCACTGCACAGGCAGTTATGCGGGGTCATCTGAGCGCTGTTTCCGTACTTGCTCTTAATACCGGAGGAGAGATTTTGGCTTCCGGAAGTCTTGACGGAACCGTTATCCTGTGGAACATGAAAGAACATGAATTGCTGAAATCTACCAAGGTTATCGGTAAAAGCAGCATAAAAAGTCTGGCCTTCCATCCGAATGGCAGAATTCTCGCCATTGGCGGAGAAGATGGAAGTTTGCAATTTCGAAGTATCCCTGAAATGAAACTGATAACCACCCTCTCTGGTCATAAAAACTCGATTAATGATCTTGAATTCAATCCACGGGGCGATTTATTTGTTTCCGGATCTGAGGATGGGAAAGTGATTATCTGGGACTGGAAAGTCAAAAAACAACGTTCCAAAATAAACTTTGAAGATGCTGTTTCCACAATAAGCATCCATCCAAAACTTGCAGAAATTGTTGTTGGAACTGCAGGAGGAAGACTTGAAACATGGAGTCTTGCAAAAGGAACCCTGCTGCATCAAATCACCGAATCCGGACCCTTGATTAGCAGTACAGGATATGACAGAAACGGAAGCAGGATTATTTCCGCACTGGAAGATGGAACTGTGGAGATATGGGAAAATGGGGTTTCACTGCATCTGAAAACATTCAGTGGTCACGAAAGGATCGTAGAGTCGCTGGATTTTTCATCAAACAATAAATTTCTCATCAGTTCCTCCTCCGATAAAAGCGTACGTATCTGGGACCTGAAAACAAATATAACCGTATATAATTATGATATCGGCAACCACAGGGTGCAGGATCTTCGTTTTGCTCCCGGAAGCCAACAATTTGCTACCGCGGGAACGGACAGTTCGGTGATAATCTGGGATGCAAAAGATGGAAGCCGCGTTCGTACCTTGAAATTTCACAAAGGAAAAATCAATGCTCTCAGCTATCATCCTGAAGATTCAGTACTCCTTTCTGCTGGTTCTGACAGGAAGTGGGTACTATGGGATTTGGTTTCCGGAAAGTCCCTGCTTTCTCATAAAGGGCATACCTCTCAAATATTAGCGGCATCTTTTTCTCCAGACGGCAAGCGCTTTGCCACTGCCGGCAGTGACCTTTTCATAAAAATCTGGGAATACCCTCAGGGAGAAGAGCTCGGAAAACTCAAAGGACACAAGAAACCTGTTACAACTCTGGCCTTCAGTCCCGATGGTAAATTGCTGGCAAGCGGTTCACAGGACAATCAAATTTTTCTATGGAGACTTGAACCGGAAATTTCAAAGACTCCTTTCCGAAAACTGGAAGGGCACAGTTACATTGTTACTCAGGTCTTTTTTTCCATAGCTGGAAAAGCATTGATTTCAATTTCCAAAGACAAAACGATGCGCCTGTGGGAAGTAAAAAGCGGGAAAATGCTGCGCATACTTCATGGTGACAGTACTCCTCTTGTTGCCGCTGCGCTAAGTCCAGACGGGAAATTAATTGCATTAAGCAACCTGACAAATGATATTACCATCCTCACATTTCCAACCGATATTCCGGAGTTGCAGGATGATACAGGTGATGTTTCAGCATCCGGAGAAACTGATAATTCAGCAAGTTTACAAACTTCTGAGTCAGATTCGGATGCATCGGATAAATACGGAATCGACTTGGAGAATTTGAAGGAAATGGAAAAACTGCCGATGACTGCAGAAGAATTACGTGCCTATGCTGTGACGGAAACCGACGATTTATCAACAGTTCAATACGAAATGCGGCAGCGTCTTAATCTGCTTCTTAAAACAAAAGACACGTGTCTGCATGCTGCAGAAATGGAAAAACTGGCACTGAAAATATTAGTCATTGTTCCTGATGATTTGGCTGCCTATCATGCATTGGTCAAGACGTCTATCCTCAAACAGGATTTTGCAACACTGAGTCTGTTTGTAAGTTCAGGGTATTTTGCGGAATTGGATCAGGAACTTTATGATTATATTTCCATATTGGAAGTTAGAAATATTTTTGATAATTTACGATTTGAGCTTTTTGATCAATCGTTTGTACGTCAGGGTAACAAACAAAAAATAAAATTGGCAAACTGCAAAGGCAATCCTCTCTCAGTCAGCTTATCAGGAATTTCCCGGAACTTACATTATCCAGTTGAGTTTTTAAAAAATATAAATTCTATACCTCGTTTGATTGACTTGCGGGAATATATGAATTTGCCGCAGAAAGAGTTTCAGGACAGGATGTTTGCTGAGACAGAGAGGATTCTCGGAAGCAGGACTCCTCATCCTACTTCATACCTCCCCAAAACTCCGGAAGAGCGGTCAGAAAAGGTTCCGGTAGGAATACTGAATTTAAATCTTGAAAAAGCCCAGACCTGGAAAAATGACGGCATGGCTTCATTTAGTTTACGTAAAGTAGGGGGTCAGTGGCAAAGCTACCAAACCGATCGGGATAACAGAATTGTCATGCATCTTCCTGCAGGAAGTTATTCTCTGAAAGTTGCAGGAGTTTTAAGAAAAACATTTTTCCTCATTGCCGGCACCCAGCTCGACTTGTCTATTGATTAAAATGCAGCAGCGGCAGGGACTCGGCAGGATGTCGCTTTAGTTTCTTGTTTAAGAGGTAGCCCCAGATGGATCTTGTGCTGAGTCGAAAGGCTGTTCCGGGGAAATGCGGTTGGGCCAGCAAAAACTACTGTAGCTCAGCATATTCATCATCAGTTAAATATTTTGGCTTCCCGTTTTCAAAACTGGAAGCCTCTATAAAACTGAACATCGTTTAATTATATTGCATTGTCGCATAGTGTAAAGTGACATTTTTTTTCAAGGCTATTCTATTAAGGCGCCAGGCAAAATTGAGCTTCGGAACCAATACCAGGCTACTCCGCCGGTGGCCAGATTTCCAAGTGCGATGCCGAAAAAGAATCCGGTTGTGCCCCAGATTTGTGATCCCAGATAAACCAGGGGAATTAGGAAGAGAAAGAGGCGCAGGATATTGATTGTAGTTGAGTGAAAAGGCCGATGGAGTGCGTTGCATGAGGCACTGACCAGCTGTGATATACCGTGAAAGGCAAAACCGAAAGGAACGATCCAGAAAAATTGCTGTATAAAGTTTTGAATTTCAGGATCATCTGAAAAGGCCCAGGCAATGCCGCCTGAAAATAGTGCAAGGATTACCCATGCTGTAGTACCCCAAACAAAAGCAAATCGCAGCGAAAAACGGCTTGCATCTTTTATCCTTCCGAACTTTCCTGCACCTAAATTTTGTCCAATAAAAGGAATGAGTACCGATGAAAGTGCCATTGATCCGATCATTGCAATAGATTCTATGCGTGTGCCCACCCCAAAAGCTGCGACTGTTGCATCGCCAAGATCTGCTGCAATACGAGTTAAAACCGCATTTGAGAATGGAAAAAGAAGTTGGGTTACCATGGCAGGAATACCGATATAAAGTAAGGCTTTCCAGGAACGCAGGATTTCAGCAATTCCCGGCCAGTTTGTGGTCAGCATCCTCTCCCGTATTCCAAGTACCCATAAACCTGCAATCATGATACTGATATAAGAAATAACAGTGGCAATGGCTGCACCCTGAATTCCGAGTTCCGGAAATGGACCGTAGCCAAAAATCAAAAGCGGATCCAGCACGGCATTAACTCCCGCGGCGATCATCATAATCCAACTGGGGGTTTTTGTGTCTCCTGTAGCCCGAATCGCACTATTTCCAACTATTGGTATCACTACAAATACTACTCCTGACAACCAAGGAATCATGTACTCCTTGATTAACGGCAGCGATTCTGCTGATGCTCCCATCAGCGTGAAGATAGAGTCGAGCGCAAAAAAACTAAGTCCGGCGACACAGATGATGATTAAGGCAACCAGGAGCAGACTGTCTGTAGTCAGTCGCTGTACCCTGTGCTGATCTCCCTCGCCGATAGCACGTGAAATAACGGCAGCAGCACCAATTCCTATGCCAAAGGAAAAGCTCATCAAAGTAAAAGTAACCGGGAAAGTAAAACTGATTGCAACCAGTTCCCGGACTCCAATCAGGCTGATGTAAAATGTATCCACCAGGTTGAAAAGCATGATTGAGACAAGTCCGAATATCATTGGAACTGCCAGACGAATCAAGGAAGGGCCAACTGGACCTTCAGTCATGCGCTTTCTGACTGAATTTTGTTTGGAAGAATTAGCAGAAGGAAAGGATGTCAATAAAACCTGAAAGTGCAATGATTGGGAGTTATCTTTCTTAAAACAGTGAGGAAATAAGATAGTAGCATATTATTCACTCAACTCACAACTGGGATTCGCTTTTGGGTCAGGAATCTTCTTTATTGAAATAACTATTAAAGGCCGGAATCGGCTTGATTGCCCGATATATGTGTGGGAGCCTGTACGCATACTGTGATTCAGAACAATTTTTTGTAAAACCTCATGTCCACCGCAAACCGACACAAATCTGCATCCGTACATGAAATGCCAGAGTCTGATTCGTTGTTTGACGACCTGGCACTGCGTCGGGAATTGAGTGCAAATCTGGTTGGATTCTGCCGTTATCTACGTCAGAACGGACTTCGTACCGGAATGGGTGAGCAGATGGATGCACTGCGTGCTCTGGAGGAGGTGGATTTAAAGCATGAAACTGCTTTCAGAATGGCTCTCCGCACTACTTTAGCCAAGAGCATCCGGGAACAGGAAATTTTTGATGAGCACTATCATCGTTTCTGGTATATCTGGGAAAGTGCAGAAAATCTCCAACAGCGTTTCAAGGCAAAAAAAGAGGAACCTGCCGCAGTAGTAGTGGATGCACGTCTAAACAAAGAATCATTCATGTCAATCGGAGACTGGCTGGGAGGCACAGAGACAGCCGAAGAGGACAAAGAAGCTGCAGGCTACAGTCCTTTTGAGACAGATTCTGAACGTGATTTCAGTTCTTTTCGTGCAGAGGAGCTTAGCGAAGTAATGCACCTCATCAACGAAATAGGTAAGGCGCTGGCAACTCGTTTCAACCGCCGGACAATAAATTCAAAAAAACGGGGACTTATAGATTTACGCAGAACAATGCGCTTAAGTTTGCGCCGTGGAGGAGAAATTATTGATTTGGCACATTCCCGGCGCAGGCGCCAACGTCTGAAATTGGTGCTGTTATGTGACGTGAGTAAATCGATGGACCTTTACAGTCGTTTCCTGATCCAGTTCATCTATGCTTTTCAGAATGTTTATCGACGTATTGAAACCTTCGTTTTCAGTACTTCACTGCACCGAATTACGGAAACTTTACGCAAGGAAGAATTGTACTCTGCGCTAGAACAACTTTCAGCAACAGTCCCGGACTGGTCCGGCGGTACAAAAATTGGCGCTTCTTTTAAGCAATTTGTCGAACAGTACGGTCTCAAGCTGGTTGGTTCTCAAACTGTAGTGCTTATCATCAGTGATGGTTGGGACACAGGTGAAGTAGATTTGCTGGAAGACAGTATGCACTTTTTACATAAACATGCCCGTAATGTGATATGGCTCAATCCACTCAAAGGTAGCCCAGGATACCAACCTGCTACCCGAGGAATGCAGGCGGCTTTGCCTCATATTGATATTTTTGCTTCGGCCCACAATCTCAACAGTCTCAGGAATCTTGTTCACCAGTTGGCTCGTATCCAGGGTGGACAAAGCAG
>LSNO01000134.1 GCA_002082305.1 SAR324 cluster bacterium SAR324-CTD7B | reverse complement strand
TTTCGGAACAAATCTTGCTTCATAATTTACGGAAAGAATTAGCCCGGACTTATGATTTCAGTGACCAGTCTTCCTTTGAACAAGCCCTTCAAAAACTGAGACAGTCAACCAATAAACAATCTTGTCTGCAACTAAAATGCATCTTGAAGATCCTGAAAAATTTTCCGCAGACAAGCTTGTTTTTGTTGAAAAGTATACCAAGGGAAACTCGGCTTACTCTGGTTCTGATTGGAGAAAACCGGAAGTGGCGTGTAAAGCATGAAGCCTGTTTAGAGTGCAGATTGACTCAGCAAGATATGTTAAAAAGCATCGTGCTTCGGATGGGGAGTTATTCCGTACATCCAACGGCAGTGCTGGATTTAAAACCAGAGCAACCGTCTAAATCAGCTTCTCCGGAATATTCATTAAAGAAAGAAGAGCCTGATCAAAAAATTGAAACTGAAGTTACAAATTTAATTCCTGAACCGAAAATCAGCGAAAGTGAAATAGTTCCTGCCAGAAAGGCAATGTTGCCGCTCGAACTGCTAAAATTTAAAATTGCGCAGCGGCGTTACAATCAGTTGATCTGGAAAAATATTAAAAAAGATTTAATGTTCTTTCGACAAAAACACCGTAATCGGTCCAGCAGGAACTTAAAAACACGACTTCGTCTGCAAATTGATCAATTTGGCAAGGTCATTGAACGACGACTGTTAAAAACAAGTGGTTCACAAAAGTTTGATAAAATTATAATGGATTCTGTGGATCAGCTGAAACTGCCTCCGCCAATGGAGCTTTTAATTCGCCATCCGCCATATGTAGTAACAATTCTGATTCAGCCTTGAAATTTATTTTAAATGGAAGTTATTTTAACCGAAGATCAAAATTCTGAACTGAAAACTCAGGAAAATAGAGCACTGGAAGTTAAGCAGCCCGTTCTTGAACCGGGAGAGGCTTTGAATCTGGTTTTTGGTGAATATGCAGCCAACACGCAGCGTGCTTATGCACGGGCCTTCCGGGATTTACAGCAATGGGCAAATATCAGGGAGTTGCAGGAACTGGAAAACTTTGATCCACTGCGGATGCTGGAATACAAGAATCAGTTGAAAGCCTCTGGTAAAAAGCCATCTACAATTAACCAAACCATGAGTGCCCTACGCAAAGTCTGCAAGGTGCTGACAGAGTTTGGCTATCTAAAAGAAAATCCTTTCAAAGCCTCTGTCATTCGGGCAGAAAAAGTTGACTCTGCGGCCAGTAAAGGCGCACTCCAGGTTTCGCAGTTAAATGCTATGATTGAGGCAAATGAAGTTATTCATTATGATGGACGAATCGCGCCGCTGTTAAGATTTCGCAATGGTCTTGTGTTGAAATTCCTGTATCTGACTGCGGCAAGACGCGGCGAAGCAGCAGATTTGCTTTGGGAAGATATAGTGCAGGATGGTTCCTTTCACGTCGCAGTACTGCGGCATACAAAAAGCGGAAAGGAGCAGCGTATCAAATTGAGAAACGAACTGTATGCAGAATTTGAAGAGTGGCACAAAATGCTTCAGGCTAACAAGATTGCAGCACCAAATGTTTTTCCTTCTCTTGGTTTCCGTACACTTGGTCACAAAATGTCAGGAAAAGGTATCAATGACATTGTCGCCAGACTTGGCAAAGCAATTGGCTTAAATATTTCCGCCCACTATCTTCGGCATACCGCAATCACACTTGCACTGGAGTTGGGTGAACCTCTGCAGAAAGTCCAGTCCTATGCCCGCCATGCCTCCGCCAACACCACAATCCGCTACTTTCACGATCGGCAGCTCCTGGAAAAAAATCCAACTGACAGCCTTCCGATGATTTAAAAAGACGCTCTCTTCCAGATCATTCTCCTACTGGCCAATCGGAAAAATTGATGGAAGCTGATTTTTATTCCACAAATCCGCCTTTGGTCATTTTTGTCGGATCAAGCGCTTTATCCAGTTCTGCTTCTGAAAGATCACACATTTCCAGGGCAACTTCTTTGAGAGCACGATTTTCCGCAAAAGCTTTTTTGGCAATTTTTGCTGCCAGATCATAACCGATCAGGGGATTGAGAGTTGTTACCAGAATTGGGTTTTTGCCGACAAGCGCCTTGATGTGATCTTCACGCACAACCAGCTTTGAAACGGAACGGGCAGCGAGATTCCGGGATGCGTTCGACAGCAGGCGGATGGACTCGAGCAGACTGTGCGCCACCATCGGCAACATCACATTCAACTCAAAATTTCCGGACAAACCGCCGATACTAATCGCTGCATCGTAACCAATAACCTGCGCGCAGACCATTGCCATTGATTCTTCAATCACCGGATTTACCTTTCCGGGCATGATCGAAGATCCCGGTTGAAGTGCCGCCAGCTGAATTTCTCCGAGCCCGCCGTTTGGTCCGGAATTCATCCAGCGCAAATCGTTGACAATTTTCAAGAGACTGACTGCCAGAGTTTTTAATTGGGCTCCCATGGCAACCGGTGCGTCCACCGTTGATTGTGCTTCAAAATGATTTTCCGCTTCCCGAAATGACTCACCGGTAAGTTTTGAAATTTCTGCCGCGAATTTGGGTGGAAATTCCGGATCAGTATTAATCCCGGTTCCAACAGCGGTCCCGCCCATCGGCAGTTCCGCCATCTGCAGCAATGCTGATTCTATGCGCTGAATACCGATTTCAATTTGCCGTGCATAACCGCTGAATTCCTGTTCAAATGTCACCGGCATTGCGTCCATGAGGTGTGTCCGGCCGGTTTTGACCACATGCGAATATTCGGCCCCTTTTTTCAAAATTGTTTCCCTCAAAAATTTAAGTGCCGGAATCAAAGTGTTTTTGGCCTCAAGTAATCCCGCAATCCTGATGGCAGTCGGAAAAGTGTCATTTGAACTTTGACCAAAATTTATGTGATCATTCGGATGCACCTTGACCGACAAGTCCGGAACCAGTTCCATCGCACGGTGCGCGATCACCTCGTTAGCATTCATATTACTCGACGTCCCGGATCCGGTTTGATAAATGTCGATCGGAAAATGCTCGTCCAGCTTGCCGTCAATCACTTCCTGCGCCGCAAGCTGGATCGCGTGTGCTACATCTTTTGGAATGTTGTCCATTTCAGCATTAACTTTTGCTGCACCCTGTTTGATTACGCCCAGTGCATGAATCAGCGGACGGCTGATGCAGATTCCGCTGACCGGAAAGTTTTCAACCGCGCGCTGGGTTTGCGCTCCATAAAGTGCCTCCTGGGGAACCTTGACTTCTCCCATTGAATCTTTTTCAATGCGGTATGCTTTACTCATTTTGTTCCTTTCTTTTAGTTTGTTGTGGTTATTTGTTTTTGTTTATTCATCACGTTGTTTGGTGAAAATATTTTTGAAACAAATATACTATTTATTTTTGTCAGGATAAAAACGTAAAATTCTCTCATTGTAAGCACACCCCTGGATTCCCGCTTGCGCGGGAATGACAACTCCCTACCAAGACAGTAGACTATGTATTCCTGAATTACTGATTTCCCGCAAAGCTTGTCTTTGACACTACAAGAAAACTGAAATCACGAAACAAGAACCCAGTTCGAGAAAACCACAAAACTGTCATTCCAGCTGGAACAAAAAACTGTCATTCGAGCGAAGCTTTTCCTGTCCCTGAAAGTACAGCACTATTGTCTAAGCCAATACACCACCGTCCACTGTGAATGTGCTGCCTGTAACGTATGAAGCTGCGTCAGAAACCAGAAAAAGCACCATTCCGGACATCTCACTCGGCTGGGCAATTCTGCCCAGTGGAATTTGCGGTAAAACAGTTTTCATCAGCTCTTCATTTTGTGTGACTGCAGAGGCAAATTTAGTGTCAGTGAGACCGGGAAGCAGCGCATTCACGCGAATATTTTCGCCCCCAAGTTCTTTGGCAAAGGCTTGAGTCATGGAAATCAGGCCTGCTTTTGTAATTGAATAAATGCTTTGCTGATGCATCGGAATACGACCGTTTATCGAAGAAACATTTACGATTGATCCACCTCCGTTTTTCCGCATTAGTTTTGCCGCATGCTGGCACATGAAATATGGTCCCTTCAGGTTCACATCCAGTGTTTTATCCCATGCCGCTTCATCTGCATCCAGGACCGAACCGTAGAAAGGATTGGTTGCCGCATTGTTGATCAAAATGTCCAGTCTGCCGTGGATTTTCTTAATGTTTTGAAAAAGTGATTCTATCTGTGCAAGATCACCATTGTGGCAAACCATGCTGGAAGCCTGATTGCCAGACTTTAGAATTGCTGTTTCAACTTCTTTTAAATTTTCTGCCCTGCGGCTGGTCAGAATGACATTGGCACCAAACTCAGCCAGAATTTGTGCTATGGCTGCCCCAATTCCCCGGCTTGCACCGGAAACTAAGGCAACTTTTTCAGTCAAGTTAAATAATGGTGGAATTTCCATACATGCTCCTTCATTTATGTGTATTCCATATTATCGTTTGTCAACTGAAGACGCAATGCGGTTTCGAAAGAGACAGTAGTCCTCGAAAGCGAGAGATTTAAGTATTATTACCAGAAAGTTATTTTTGACGGTCCCAAAAAAAGTCTGAAATCTAATCTGTCATTTTGACCGTAGGGAGGAATCTTAATGATATTAGTGCGGTTGCTTATACAAGATTTTTCGCTTCGCTCGTAATGACACAGTTACAGGACTTTTTACTACGGCATCATTCATATAAAGACAGTTACGAAAAGCATTAGTTTTTGATTATGATTGCATAGATTTTGCGTTGTCACATTGGTTCATCTCGTATAAGCTATACAAGGAGACGTTTTGACTGATATGATCAAAACTGCATAATTCTTCTTCAGTATTAAATAAAATGGGAAACTGGATCGCTTTAACTATTCTATCACTCGTGGCAATGATTGTCTTTCGAAAGAAGAGACCTTTGGATGAAAAACTGGAACCTCCGTCAAATTTTACAATGTTTTTTCATCCCATACAGGGAGAGGGTGATTTGTTTATAGGTGGTGTTCTTGTTATATATTTTTCTTCAAGAATGTTCCTGGCACTATCTCAAACCATAAGGTCTTTAGTATTTTAGCTTAGACAACCGACGAAAATAACGATCTGCAGTTACTGTCAGCTGTGCTGATAATTCTATTTTTAACAAAATGATGCGACATTTGTGGGTTTTTGTGTTGACTGTTTTTCAGGATAACTATGTCAGAACAGGCACTTTGCTGGGCCTGCTGGCAGGATTTTGGAGCACAGAAATTATAGGCGGGGAGCCGACTACAAATGCTCTAATATACGGCTTCATCGGTTGGGGCGTTGGAGTTTATCTGGGCCATAATCGTTCCGAAAATTCACATTACCCAAAAAAAAAGAAATTCAAAGTCTTTCAGGGTGGACGTTAGTTTTTGTGGTTTGCGAGAACTCACTTTAAGAGCTGTTTCTCTTTAATTTTTCGGTTCGCACAGACTGCGATGCTTTTTCTCTTTGTTTGCTGAAATTTTCTGTCATGGTCAAAACCAAGTTCAACAAAACTTTTTTCGGTACAGAACTTCCCATAATTCAGGCTCCAATGGCCGGAGTTCAAGACAGTGCTTTAACAATTGCTGTTTCCAATGCCGGTGGTTTGGGCAGCCTGCCCTGTGCGATGCTTCGACCGGATGCACTTCGTGCAGAATTGAAGTCCATCAAATCCCAAACCAGCAAGCCCTTCAACCTAAATTTTTTTTGTCATACTGCTTCCGAACCAGATCTTGAGCGCGAAGCAAAATGGCGCAAAATTCTGCAGCCCTATTTCAAAGAATATGGTTTGAAAAAGAGTGATATTCCAACAGGATCCGGACGTATTCCATTCAATCAGGAAAGTGCAGATCTGCTGGCAGAATATAACCCTCCGGTAATCAGCTTCCATTTTGGTTTACCTGCAGACAGTTTGCTGGCACAGATTAAAAATCTAGGTGCATATGTTTTGGCCTCTGCAACCAATCTTGAAGAAGCAAAATGGTTGGAAGCAAATGGCACGGACGCGATTATTGCCCAGGGGCTTGAAGCAGGAGGTCATCGCGGCATTTTTTTGAACAATGATCTCTCAACTCAAGTTGCAACGTTTGAGCTTTTAAAACAAATTGTTGGGATTTCCAAATTGCCTGTAATTGCCGCCGGTGGAATCTCAACCGCAAATGATGTTGCTAAAGCACTTTCACTTGGCGCCTCTGCAGTCCAGATCGGCACAGCATATCTGCTCTGTACTGAAACAAAAACCAGTCAAATTCAACGGGCAGCTATAAAAAGCAAAAAAACCCGCAAGACTGTCATCACAAATATTTTTAGCGGCAGACCGGCCCGTGGAATCGAAAACCGGAGCATCCGAGAAATTGGTCCAATCAATGCCGATACACCGGAATTTCCACTTGCTGCTGCCGCAATTTCTGCTTTACGTACAAAAGCTGAAGCAGTTGGAGTTGACGATTTTACACCACTTTGGTGTGGAGAAAATATCAGCGGCTGCAGTGAAATTCCTGCTGCAGAATTAACACGGTTGCTGGTAACTGAACTTTAAAGTATTTATAGGAGCAGTATGAGTAAATTATTTTTTATTATCTTATTTATTTTTGGACTGAACTGCCTGACTTCACCCGCAACTTTTGCAGGAAAAGATCTTGAAAAAGCCATCTTTGCTGGAGGGTGTTTCTGGTGTATGGAATCGGATTTTGAAAAGATTTCCGGAATAAAAGATGTCATTTCAGGTTATATCGGTGGAACTACTAAAAATCCAAGCTATCAAAATTATGGAAGAGCTGGTCATATTGAAGCAGTGTTGATTCCTTTTGACCCGTCTGTTATTTCTTATGCAGAACTGCTGGAAATATTTTGGATCAAGATTGATCCTACTGATAAAAATGGACAATTTTGTGACCGAGGTCATGAGTATTCAACTGCAGTTTTTTATCTTTCTACAGAACAAGAACGATTGGCGGAAGAATCAAAATCTCTGCTTGAAAAATCCGGTATTTTGAAAGAGTCCGTTAAAACGCCGATTATTATGGCCGGTGAATTTTATCCTGCAGAGGATTACCATCAGAATTACTACATAAAGAGCAAACTGAAATATCTTTATTACCGTTTTAGATGTGGACGAGATCAGCGGCTTAAAGAATTATGGGGCGAAAAAATAAACGAGGTTAAAGCATTCAATAAAACATCCAATTTTCAAAAACCGGATTTGGAAGAACTCAAAAAAATCCTGACTCCTTTACAGTTTGAAGTTACGCAAAACGATGCTACAGAACCGCCTTTCAGAAATAAATACTGGAATAACAAGAGAGAAGGTATTTATGTTGATGTAGTTTCAGGCGAACCTCTGTTCAGTTCAACAGATAAATATAAATCCGGCACCGGCTGGCCCAGTTTTACAAGACCTATTGAAGGAGCAAGTTTAATTCAAAAAGAAGATAATGGCTGGTTCTCTGTAAGGACTGAACTCAGAAGCAAGAAAGCAGATTCTCATCTGGGACACTTGTTTAATGACGGCCCAAAACCGGATGGGTTACGTTATTGTATCAATTCTGCCGCACTTCGGTTTGTTTCAAAAAATGATTTAGAGAAAGAAGGCTATCTTAATTATAGCAGCGTATTTCAAGACTGATCATTGTCAGATTTTTTTTGAGTTTGTCGGCTCTTTCCAAATTATTTTATCTACTATCCTGAAGTTACTGGGTAAAAGGTTGGCAGAACAGATCTATTTCTCTGTGTTGATGTGACCTCCATCTGTCGCCATTGTACATCCAGCCGACTAGACTTCACGCACGATGGAATCGTTGCAGATAATAAACCAGCGATCCAGGAAATCATCAAAGTCACCCCCACTACTGTCAATGATTTTGTATTGACAAATTATTTGTATGGGCATAAATAAAAGCAGGAAAAAACTGAACCTGTAAAAACCTCCAGAAAATATTTCTCATTCATTTTTACTCTATGGGCATTGCTACAGATCTCATTCTGCTTGTTGTTACAGCGTTTTTCAGCGGCCTCCTTATGCAGAGACTGGGACAGCCGTTGATTTTGGGATACATTTTAACCGGAATTGCGTTTGGTCCACACACCGGCGGATTCGCGCTGACCAGCGTACACGAAATTGAACTACTGGCGGAAATCGGAGTTGCGCTTTTGCTGTTCGCACTTGGTTTGGAGTTTTCTCTCAAAGACCTCAAACCTGTTAAAAAGATCGCGCTGATCGGAACGCCGATTCAAATTATACTGACTATTGGAATGGGTTACGGCATTGGGCAGTTGATGGGTTGGGATGCTAAGTCCTCCCTTTGGCTAGGCGCGCTGGTTTCTCTGTCAAGCACAATGGTCCTGCTAAAAACTTTGATGAATCAAGGCTGGCTGGGAACGCTTTCCAGCAAGGTCATGGTGGGAATGTTGATCGTACAGGATTTGGCGGTTGTTCCCCTTATCGTGTTGCTCCCGATGTTGAACGATCCATCACTGGGTTGGATTTCATTGGAAATCGCAATTCTGAAAACAGTTGTTTTTTTGGCGGGAATGATTTTGTTCGGAACACGTTTGCTGCCCTTGATCATGCGCTACATCGCCCATTTAGGGTCACGCGAATTATTTTTGCTCGCTATCACTGCGATTGGTTTGGGCGTGGGATATTTGACGTATCTGGTGGGACTTTCCTTTGCTTTTGGAGCATTTGTCGCCGGAATGGTTTTGAGCGAATCCGATTATGGACATCAGGCGTTGAGTGACATTATTCCGGTTCGGGATCTTTTTGGTTTATTATTTTTCGCATCCGTGGGGATGCTTCTCAATCCCGGATTTTTGCTGGATCACTGGAAACAGGTTCTCATGCTTGTTTTGATAGTCAGTCTCGGTAAAGGCATTATTTTCGCGTTGCTGGCCCGGATTTTCAAATACGGGAATGTGGTGCCCTTAGCCGTTGGTTTGGGGCTCTTTCAGGTGGGAGAATTTTCGTTTGTGCTGGCACAGGTTGGGGTCTCCACAAACTCAATCAGCCATGAAGTCTATTCACTGGTTTTGACCACAGCGATAATAACGATGTTTCTAACACCGATTATTTCCGGGCAAACCGCGCATCTGTATGCACTCAGTAAACGCTGGTTCCAGCATGAGCCGTTGGACACCATCAATTATCCTAAATCCGGATTAC
>LSNO01000133.1 GCA_002082305.1 SAR324 cluster bacterium SAR324-CTD7B | reverse complement strand
TTTGCTTCGGCCCACAATCTCAACAGTCTCAGGAATCTTGTTCACCAGTTGGCTCGTATCCAGGGTGGACAAAGCAGCCGCTTGGCAATTGGAGTTTGATGCTAAACAGTTTTGAGAGTGAGGAGAGAAAAACTTAACTTATCCATGTTGACAGCCATTTAACACATTATTAGGAAGTACCATGTCTTTATATACACTTGATGAAGCCACTCCAGAATTTACAGAAATGACTTTCATTGCACCAGATGCCAGTCTTATAGGAAGAGTACGGATTGGTGCATTTTCTTCAGTTTGGTTTAACTCAGTTCTCCGCGGAGATATGGAACACATCAGCATTGGCGACGAAACCAGTTTTCAGGATTTAAGCATGGGACACTCCGATCCCGGATTTCCGCTGATTATTGGAAATCGGGTGACGGTAGGACATCACTGCGTAATGCACGGCTGCGAAGTTGAAGATGATTGCCTGATTGGAATGGGTGCGATTTTGATGAATGGAGTAAAAATTGGCCGGGGCAGTATAGTCGGGGCAGGTGCAGTTGTGCTGGAAGGAACGGAGGTTCCTCCATTTTCAATGATTGCAGGTTCTCCTGCAAAAGTGCGTAAAACTTATGAAGAAAGCATTTTAGAGAATATCAGAGGTATGTCGCAAATTTATGTAAAGCGCACGATACGATACCTTGAACAAAATATTGGTGAGAGGTAGTGGTTTCCTGAGTTGGAATTCTGAATCAGGCTGCAATTTCGTTGGATTCCCGAGCCCGGAGAATTGCGGTAAATGCAGTTTGCAGTTCATTGGGAGTAAGTTCTTCAAGTTCAGTATGTTCACTGTTCAGGGTTCTGTTTATGAACTGAAGCTGAGGTTCTTTGGCAACATAACCCAATTGATTCAGTTGTCGATCCAAGGTTTCAAACACCCTGTTACGTAACTGCTCATTGGTGTTTTTATCTTTTGCGAGAATTTGCTGACCATGAAAATTAATAGTGTTTATCTCACCTTTATAAGACTGCTTCGACAGAGTTTTGTCTCCTCTTAACTCTAATGCGACAATCACCGAAGTGATCACCACTGAAGTCAGGCAAAAAAACAATAAAATCATTTCCATAGTAACCTCATTTGCTGGTTTTTACTAGTTTTACAGGGTTCAAAAGTCCGTTCTAATTTTATCTCAAATTCCTTAGATTCCGATTCGGACCAAGTGCTGTGCAATTTCATAGATTCAACTAGCTCAAATTTCTTCTCCCGGAGACAATGCAGAAAACAGACCAGCAAAAAATTAATGGCTTCGCAAAAAGTCTGAAATCTTTGTGATATTAGTGAAGTAGTTTATGAGAGATTTCTCGCTGTGCTCGGAATGACACGGTTTTAGGACTTTTTGCAGATTCATCAAAATTGATAGAAAAAATAGCTGATGTCAATCAGCATTTCCTCAAATATGTTCCCATTGTTTTTAAACGACGACATTTTATGAAGCTGAATCTTTTTCTTCAATGCACAATTCAAGGCGGTTTTAACCGGAATTATACTCATGTGATTGATGCAGTTAATGAGCGCAAACTGAATAGCAGAACTGCATTAATCTGGCATTGAACTTGTATTACAAACTGGACACCAAAATCTTGAAGAACATTCATTTTTTATAACCATGAAAAACCAACTGCCTTTTTTACGATTGGGTACTGCATTGCTGTATTTCTTCCTGTTGGCCGTTTTGACAACACCAGCCTGGGGTGTGCGCGTAAAGGATATTGCAGCATTGCGGGGTGCACGTGACAACGAACTTATCGGCTTTGGTATTGTAGTTGGTTTGGACGGCACAGGCGATTCACAGGAGAGTTTACTAACCAGAAAGCCGATTGTGAATGCCTTGGAAAGGATTGGGATTAGCTTAAAGAGCCAGGATATTTTAGGACGAAGTATTGCTGCAGTGTGGCTGACAGCGACTTTACCACCTTTCGCAAAATCAGGACAACGTTTAGACATTACTGCCGCAACAATTGGTGATGCGGTTTCACTTCGCGGAGGAGTTTTGATAATGGCTCCGTTACGGGGACCGAATAGACTTGTTTATGCCCTCGGGCAGGGTCCCATTGCGGGAATACCGAAAGGAGTCAGCAGAGCCGATGCACTGCCTGCAGAAGAATTGGCTAATTTGTCGATAGGATCACGGATGGTGGCCTCAGTTGGGCACGTTCACGGAGGAGCGATTGTAGAACGTGAGATTAGTTTAAATCTTAACAGCAGGGCCCGACTGTATATGAACCTGCATTCTCCGGACTTTACTACAGCATTCCGTTTGTCAAAGCTGATTAATCAGAATTTAGGTATCCGGAGTGCCCGTGCCCAGGATGCCGGCACCGTCGAAGTCTCAGTTCCGGATAGTTACTTGGGCAATACGGTGGAGTTGGTTTCCTTCATTGAAAATTTGGAAATTACTCCAGATCATACTGCTATAGTTGTTCTTGACGAACGGTCTGGAACTGTAGTGATGGGAGGCAATGTCAGGATTTCGCCAATTGCAATTTCTCAAAACGGTTTGAATATTCAAGTTAAACTTCCAACTCTAAATGTAGAAGGAACCCAGGGTGAGCTGACTGAAGGAAGAATACTTGCTTCCAGTGTTTTTATGCTTAAAGGAGGTACTGACTTGAAGGAAATTGTGGATGGCTTTAATAAAATAGGCGCCTCCAGCAAAGATTTAATTGAGGTGCTCAAGGCTGTAAAAACTGCCGGCGCTCTTCATGCAGAACTTGTCATTCGATAAACGAAAATGAAAGTATCAATGCCGTTACCTTTATCTGTACTGACCTTAGGTGCGGATCGATTTAAGGCGGCTCCTGAAATAAAAGGAGTCACCGACGATGCAAAACTCCGTGAAACTGCCAGTGAGTTTGAGGCGATTTTTATCCAGCAGATGTTGAAAACAATGCGGGAATCATCTTTTGAGTCTGATCTGCTTCCTAAGTCAGAAGGTGAAAAATTATTCCAATCTCTACTGGATGAACAATATGCGAAACTTTCTGCAAAGTCCGGAAGTCTGGGCCTGGGAGAGATGATTTATCAGCAGTTGAAATCGAATTTAGACAAATAATAAAAAAACGCTAAAGTTTTGTGATTGATTGGCCGATACATGCAATAAGGTGTTTCTGTGACTTGTCAGGAAAGCAAATATATGGCCTTTCCAGACCCGGTAACATCTGACCTGAGGCCCAAGACTGAAGTGTCTGTATACGCATTTTCGGAAGCAAACGCTTCTTGAATCATGTTAGTTTACACGCCCTATGGGCCTTCTCAGGCTAGCGAACTGCACATTTTTAGTTGTGCTCGTCAGAGTCTGCGGGTATGCTTGTCGGCTTACACCGGACATTCCCGCAGAGATAGGGATCTAAACTATTTAACATTGACAGGTGAATTATGAAAATAACAGGTCAACAGCCCCCCGAGTTTCATGGTGTCAAGGGAGGGACTGCTAAAGACAGTCAGAAAACTGCAGACCGTTCAGGATTGACATCCGGAACATCAGAACCTCCAGTTAAGACTTCGACATTTGTGATGAATAAAATAAAAGATAGGATTTCAACTGAGCCGGAAGTACGTGCAGACCGGGTTGCAGAACTTAAAGATAAAATAAAAAATGGTGAATATCAGGTTGATGCGCAACGTCTTGCCAAAACGATGCTGGAGGATGCTCTTCAGGAAGATATAAGCTGAATCTTAAGTGCTGAAAAATAACACGGCGGCCTAACTAAGTCCGTTAGATGGTGTCCTTTTAAGATGCAAGAATTATTGAATATTATGCGACAGGAAGTGGAACTGCATGAGCAGTTGATTTCACAGTTGCAAAAAGAATCCGAGGGATTTGGGCGTTTACGCGGTTCAGAGTTGCTTAAACTTCAAGGCGAAAAGTCTCGTTGTGTACGTGCAACTGCCAGACTCGAGAGGGAGCGGATTCAGTTCGTGGAAAAGCTTGCAGATTCCTGGAACACTAAATCAAAGGAACTGACTTTAAGCGTTATTATTGACAGGACTGAGGATGAATTCTCAAAACCACTTCAGCAATGTTTTGAACGGTTGAAAAGCCTGGTTGCCGAAATACGCAAAATTGCGGATGAAAACGCTCTCCAGGCATCAGGTCGCTTAAAATCTGTTGAATCCTCTATTCGGTTCATGAGTCAGCTCCAGAACGGTCCTCCGACTTATTCAGATGCGGGGAAACTGCAAAATGGTACCAGCACCATGTCCCGTACCGAAGCCTGACTTTATAAGTCACTAAAATCGTTTAGGAACCCTAACCATTTCAGCATTGTCACATGTCTTCGCTCAATAGTTCCCTAAATCTGGGACAGCGCGCCCTGAGTATCAATCAGCGTGCAATGCAAACAGTTGGGCATAACATTGCCAATCAAGAGACTGAAGGTTTCTCCCGCCAGCAAGTACGCTCAGGCACGTCTGCACCAGATCCCACTGGAGTAGGAGGAGGTGCCGACGCCCAGCCGACTACACGGGTTTATGATAAATTCGTGCAGCGCAAAATCCTCCAGGAAAATCCGCGTTCAGGCATGTTTAAGTCTCGAGGAGAATTCCTGCAAAAAATTGAAATTATTTTTAGTGAAACAGAGGGAAACGGCTTACACCAGGCTCTAAACGAGTTTTGGAACTCATGGAGCCAGCTTTCGAATCAGCCGGAATCTGAATCAGCCAGAATGCAGGTAAAGGTGCATAGTGATGTACTGGCACGCCGCTTTCGCAACATGCACTCTCAACTTGACGGGCTGCGTAAAGAAATTAACGGCCGTCTGAATGCAAATATAAATAAAGTAAATGAGTTGGGCCAGAAAGTAGCCGAGCTGAATAGACAGATTAACTTGTACGAGGGCGGCGGCCAGCGGAATGCCAACGATATGAGGGATGCCCGCAATCAGGCAATTGAGGAGTTGTCAGACTTGGTGGATATTAACTCTTTTGAAGATCCCAACGGAAGAACTACAGTTATCATCGGCCGTGACTGGACTCTGGTAGAAGGAAATAACCGCTATCAGCTTGAAGGTACAATGAAGGGCGGTGAATTGGGTATGCTCAGAGTCGATGGAGTTTCGACAAATGACAATCGCCGTGATTTGACCCGCACTTTTCGAGAAGGAGAAATGAGTGAAATGTTAAGAATGCGCGATGAAACAATTGTGAGCTACCAGCATAATCTCGACGAAATCGCCTTCAGTCTTGCAGGAAAAGTTAACAGGATTCACGCAACAGGTACTGGAATAAATTCTGCCGCAGAAATGATGAAGAGTACTTTCGGCTTAAATCCGGATGCACTTAATCAACCCCTGCCTTTCCTGAAAGATGGAATATTTCAGCTTCATTTAGTTGATCCTCATAATGAAATTCTGGAAACTTATGAAATTGAGATACAGGCGGGGAAAGATTCCTTACCCGATATTGTCCAACGCCTGAATCAAACCATCAACGATCCGGGATTGTTACAGGCTTCCATAGAGTCAGACGGCTCGCTGCTTTTACAAAGTGCACCGGACTACAAGTTCATTTTTGGTGAAGATCAATCCAGCATCACACAGGTTCTAGGTTTGAATAGTTTTTTTGATACACTCAAAGGAGCAGAAGATATCCAGCTAAGTGAGCATATTCGTGAAAACACGAATAACATTTCAACAGGCAAGGACCTTATTCCCGGTGATAACAGGGTTGCACTGGAAATTGCGAAGCTGCAGACACGTCCGACTATGAGAGATGAAACCATGACTTTTGATGAGTATTATAATGGTGTGCTCACAGGAATGGGTTTGAAAATTCAAAGAAATAAAACTGAGCAGGCACAACAGGAAAGTATGGTGAGGCAGTTTAAGGAAATCAGGAGCTCTATCAGTGCAGTCAATATGGACGAAGAACTGACTGATATGATGCAGTATCAGAAAGCATACGAAGCATCTGCACGTTTTATCAGTACTGTAGATAAAATGATGGAAACCGTTATTAATATGTAATGAATCAAGCAAAAGAAACAGAAGAAAGTAAGAGGCAACCCAAGACTTTTGTCAAAAACTTAAACCACAAGTCCTTTAAATGCGTGTAACTGAGGTCACTAAGCGTGACCATGTAGTAGACAATATTCAAAGATCTTCAGGGAAGCTTCAGGATATTCAAATCCAGATGGCTTCCGGCCGTCGTTTGAACAAAACCTCGGATGATCCAATTGGTGCGGCCAGATCACAGGATATTGTAACTACACTTTCTTCACAGAAACAGCAGCTCCAGAACATTGAAGACAATATTGCCTGGTTGCAGCGTTCGGAGTTGGAAATTGGACATATTAATGAAATATTGGGACAAATGCGCACACTTGCTATCTCACAGGCCGGGAGTGATTCAAACGAAGAAACGAGGCAAATGGTGGCTCGAGAGTTTGCTGTGGCCCGGAAAACTTTATTTGACACAGGAAATGCGCGTGAAGGAAAACTTTATTTGTTTTCGGGCATAAAAAGTCTTTCTCCTGCTTTGAAAAAAAATGGTATATTTCAACCGGCAAAAGTTGAGAAAAGCGGAGTTGCGCAGAAAGACATCAGGGAATTGCTGGATGTGAAACAATTTAGAGCGCAATTTGAGGGTTTTTCTACTAATAATTATCGAATCAAAGTCACAAAAGGCGGAATTTGGGGACAAGCGAGGATAAAGATTTCAGACAATGGTGGACGAACCTGGAGTAAAGAACAGACATTACGTCCGGTGATTCACGTATTTAACCAGGATGGAAAACTTAACGACCAGGTTTTGCTCAAATTTTCTGACCAGGAAGGTCGTTTGGGCAACATTCTGCCAAAACAATTTGATTTTAATTCAGAGAAATCGGCAAAATTTGACTTGGATGCACTTGGTGTTTTGTTTCCGGAAGGAATTGAGTTTGTGTATCAGCCAAACCCGGAAGTATCATATAATGGATCAATACATAAAAAAGAATCTTTGATTTCAAATGGACTTTCAATTCCGGTAAATATTACTGCTCAGGAACTGCTGCTTGGAGAAGGTGAGGATGGCGTGGATACGTTTTCTTTACTTGCGGCAATGGAGAGAGCTCTTCTCGAAAATGATGGCATTGCGATTGCAAAACGTATAGATCAGCTTAACTTGGCACAAAATCAGGTTTTGAAGCAGCAGGCAGACGTTGGAAATATTGTTCGCGAACTCTATTCAACTCAGTCCAGGCTGGAAAATCAGCAGTTTGAAAAGGAGAGACAACTTTCTGATATCCAGGATTTAGATGTTGCGGAAGCAACTGTGGACCTTAAAGTCGCAGAGGCTAACAACATACTTTCGCTGAATACCGGAGCCCGCTTGATCCAACCGTCACTGTCGGATTTTCTCCGTTAATTTAACCTGTGAATGATAATCACAGGTTTTGTATAATTTGGAATTAATTATCAAGAAGACAGATCATTATGCTCATACTGACAAGGAAGTCGGGAGAAAGTATAACCATTGGGGATGATGTAAAAATCACGGTGGTTGAGGTCAAGGGCAAACAAGTTCGAATTGGAATTGATGCACCCCGAAGTTATATAATCCACAGAGAAGAAGTATATATAAGCATTCAGGAAGAAAACAGGCGTGCGGCAGAAGAGTCACCACTTTCGTTAGCCGGAATCAAACACCTTTTTGGTAAACTCTAATCAATAAAACATTAATGCTTGTTCAAACCTCACGCTTCGGTGAGATCGAAGTTAAAGACGATCAAATAATTAGCTTTCCTTCAGGATTGATAGGTTTTTCGGAAGACCATCGTTTTGTGATCCGGGAAGATGAAGCAGCAGCACCTTTTCGCTGGCTCCAGTCCATTGATAGTGAAGATCTTGCTTTTGTGATGATTGAACCGCATGTCTCTATTTCAAATTATGAGCTTGAGTTAACAAATGATCACCTGAAAAAACTTCATGCAGAAAAAACTGAAGATCTGTCAGTCTATAGCCTGGTCACCATGGCCAAAAAAATGGAAGATGTGACTATAAATTTACAGGGCCCCCTGCTTTTTAATCTTGAAAAGCGCCTTGGAATTCAGATCATTGTTCAAGATGGTAGATACTCTACCCGTCATTCACTGTTTGCTGAAAAATTAAAAAAGAGTACTCCTGAGTCTTCATCTCAGGAAGAGCCGGAGAACAGCAGCAAGTCTTTAGAACAAGCCGGGTGATCCTGCATCAGCCCGTAATCGGCAATGAAACTGAAGTTCTCATGCTGACAAAATTCCTTCCTGCAAACACTCAATAATGAGTGAAATACAAAAACCCCTTAAATCTATTGAAGTCAGACAAATCTGTTTAGAGAATGATTTGGAGATTTCAGATTCCCAATGGCAGCTGCTGGAAAAGTGGGCTGTTATGTTGCTGGATGTCAACCAGAAAGTAAATTTAATTTCCCGCAAAGAAACAGATTTATTGTGGGAAAAACAAATATTGCCCTGTCTTTCATTACTGGTTTTACGTAAAATTGAAAAAGGTGCAGATGTTTGTGATTTTGGTACAGGAGGAGGATTGCCGGGAATGATACTGGCCATAGTACGTCCTGATTTGCGGCTTACTTTGTTGGATTCACGTCAGAAAAAAATTGTGGTCCTTCAACAAATGATTGATGCATTAAAGCTCAAAAATGTTCAGACTGTCCCTGGGCGAGGGGAAGAGTTAGGCAAACAACGTCCCTGGCGTCATAGATTCCCGTTTGTGACAGCACGTGCAGTTGCACCTTTGATCGATTTAGTACGCTGGACCTCTGATTTGAGAAAACCGGATTCAGTACTGCATATTTTTAAGGGTGGAGAAATCAGGAATGAAGTAACGGCACTGACTAAAGTAGTTTCCGGAATCAAAGTCAAGAAGTCTCTGATGGTACTAAAAGGATATCCACATTTTGCAGAGAATCAAAAATATTTAATATCTTTAGAATTTTCCTCAAAATAACTCGTTAGTCACGAGTTCTCGTAAGATAATGATATTGTTGTTTACGGTTTGTCATCTCGACCGAAGAGAGGGATCTGATAAAATACTTATATCGGGCAAGATTCTTCACATACTTTCGGGATGACATGACAAAACTAGTGATTGTCCTGTAAATAAATACACAATTTTTCCCTAATTTAATATGCGGATAATTTCTGCCAATCTTAATGGATTTCGTTCGGCAAGTTCAAAGGGTTTTTTTGAATGGCTACACACACAAAAAGCAGATCTGGTTTGCCTGCAGGAAACCAGAATTCAGCCGGAGCAACTAACTGAAATCATGCTCAATCCACCAGGTTTAAAGAGTGCCTTTGTATTTGCTGCAAAAAAAGGTTATTCCGGAGTTGGGCTTTATTTCCGGAAAAAACCGGATCGAGTTCATGAAGGTATCGGCTGGTCTGAGTTGGACAAAGAGGGCCGCTTCATTCAGGCAGATTTTGGCAAATTGAGTATTGTCTCACTTTATCTACCCTCCGGAAGCAGCGGAGATATTCGGCAAAATTTTAAGTACAAGGTGCTGGATTATTTAGATAAATGGCTTTTGGAAGCTAAATTATCCGGAAGGGAAATTATAATCTGCGGAGACTGGAATATTGCGCACAAGGAGATTGATTTGAAAAACTGGAGAAACAACCGTAAAAATTCTGGGTTTTTACCCGAAGAACGTGCGTGGATGACAAAAATATTTTCTGAACTTGGTTATGTGGATGTATTCCGGACACTTAATCCTGATCCCGATCAATATACCTGGTGGTCAAACCGCGGTAGAGCGTGGGATAATAATGTTGGTTGGAGACTAGATTACCAGGTTGCCACTCCTGGAATTGGGGTCAAAGCCGTTAAACAGTCAATTTATAAAAAGCAGCGTTTTTCAGATCATGCCCCACTGATCATTGATTATGATTACAGACTTTAATCACATTGAATTTGTATAACAGACGTTCTCCCTCCTATGCTATTCCAGTTTAAATACCCGATCAAAGACACGGCGTAAAAAATCCGGCTGCTGCTCACCATTTAAGGTGCTGATTTTTGTGCCGTCCGGTTTAAAAAAGAGTAGCGTGACCCGGCTGACGTTGTGATATTCTGCAAACCAGCTTCCTTCTTTGGAGTTCAGATTAGCAACCAGGAAACGTATTTTCCCTTTATATTCCGGCTGGAGCGAGTTGACCACCCGCTTGAGTGCACGGCAGGAAGGTCAACCGGGGTCATGAATCTGGACTACCACGTTTTCTCCCTTGCCGATTGCTGACAGGTCATTGTCTTCTTCTGTGCTGTCAAGCCAGATCCAACCGGCAAGAACAAGTATCAGCACGCTCGTAATGGAAACCAGCCAACGAACATTTTGCCTTCGGTGAGCTTTTTTGGAAGAACCTTTTACCCTTCGATGTTTGCTCATACAAATTTCCTTTCAGTTAACTCTTCAATAATCTGGATTGATCATTGTGTCAATCATGCTATATTAACCTGAACTTAAAATACACACAAACCATGAACAGGTTTTTATGGAAATTATTACATGGGGCGATATCCGTCGGGGTACATTAGCCATCGTTCTCGTGATTGTGCCAACTGTTTTGCTTGGAACATATATGGCTCCGGCACTGCAAAGTTACCAGATTACAGGGCCGGGACTGTGGGAACTGAAACGCAAAGGTGCTCCGGATGCCCTGATTGAACCACTGCATGAGTTGCGGCTAAAACCATTCTTTTTTAAGTTTAGACTAATGAGCGAAGTGGAGTCCAGAATTTCTGATGCAGATTTATTCAAAAAATATGAAAAGAAAATAGAGCGTCAAATCTCAGGTATAGCCATGCCTGCAGTTGAGTATATTTTTCTTGCTGTTTTAGCGGCTTATTATTGGATTTTATGGTTTGTAACGAGGAGATGGTTCCCTGATGGAAAGGTATGATTAAGTTCACGGGTTTTTTGCCTTTAAAACCGTTGCTTTTCAAAGGTGAAATCTCTCATTTTGGTTTCCCGGATGAAGATCCACGCTTTCAGGGTCAGCTTGAAATCTGTCACTCTATTCATCTTCCGATTCAAGGGGTAGTTCAAGCTGGCTTTCTTCGGGAAGCTTGTCCATGTCGAGTTCACTTAAAGCAGGCAGGTATTTGAGTCTGGTGAGGCCAAAAACTTCAAGGAAACCCTTTGTTGTTCCATAAAGTCCGGGCCGTCCAGGTAGCATTTCACGACCCACGATCCGCACCAGTTTTTGCTGCATCAGGCGGCGGATAGTGTGGGAAGAATCGACTCCTCGAATGAACTCTATTCCAGCCCGGGTAAGGGGTTGTTTGTAGGCAATTATAGCTAAAGTTTCCATGACTGCAGGTGAAAGTTTGATTACTTTTACTGTTTCTAGAGATTGTGCCCATTTTTTATATTCCGGAAGTGTGTGCATCTGCAAACCGTCTGCAACAGAGTCAATCCGGAAAACACGGTCGGTTTTTTCGTAAGCTGCATTCAGTTCAGAAACCAGTTCCCGAACAAGTCCTGTTTCACAACCACCAATCATTTCCGCAAGTTGTTTGGGAGATAGTGATTTGGTTGCAACGAACAATATAGTTTCAAGAGCTTGTTTTTGTTCCAGTTTTGTCATAGAATTCCAATCAGTAAATATTAATGCACATCTTTCTGTACGAGTGATATGATAAGGACTGCAATTCCGGTTATCAAAACAAGAAACATCAAAGCGGTGAAATGCATGTCTGCATTAAATCCACAGGAAACATCACCGAGAATACCATCCACAGGCTGCAGATAAAGTTCCCCGCATAAAAGCCGGCTAAAATAAGAAGAAATTATGTATGAAAACCTGTTGATTAACCAGAGCAAAACTGAACCGGCGATGAGTATGGTTCCCAGCCTTCTTTTATTCATTTGCCCCTTTTTGTTTGCACAGCAGCAAATTATGCAAGCAGACATGCTCCGTAGTTAAAACTCAACATTATCCCGATTCTTATCTATAACGCAACCCTTTTTTGAGTAATTTGATGGATACATCCAGTATAGATTATGCAGAAGGCCGAGTTTTTACCTTTGAGGATGAAAGCGCAATTCGGCCCGGTTTTCTGGAAACAATTGAGTATTCAGGTCCACGGCAGCATGTAAGCTACCAAATGAATGAATTTGCGGCAGTTTGTCCTTTTTCCGGTCTTCCGGACACAGGAATTGTCTGGGTCGACTATGTACCTAAACAGAAACTTGTTGAACTCAAGGCACTGAAATATTATTTCCTTTCATTCCGCAATGTTGGAATTTTCCAGGAAGCTGTAACTGCCAGGATTTTTAAGGACTTGTATCCACTTCTTGAACCGGAAGAATTGCTGATCAAAACCCGCTACAATACTCGTGGCGGCATTGACACCACCTGCACCATTGATTCCAATGAACAAAAAAACTGACTCATCTGTTCTCCGCGAAGATACCAAAGTTGTTGTTTCCGGACGTGATATAAAAAATTACGGAGGTGTGATTAATCCACCTGTTTATCATGGCTCGACTATCCTCGCAGAAAGTGTGGAGAGCTACAATTCCCGATATCTTGAAGCAAAGGAGGGTGAGCAGGTAATGGTTTATGGAACAATGGGAAATCCCACAGCATGGGCTCTGGAAAATGCAATTGCAGAACTGGAGGGCGGTTATCACTGTTCAACATATCCTTCCGGACTGGCAGCAATTTCGGTTGCGTTGATGGCTTTTTTGAAAAGCGGTGACCATTTGCTGATGACAGACAGTCCTTATGCTCCAACCCGGAGATTTTGCGACACGGTTTTGCGGCGCTTTGGAGTGGAAACAACATACTATGATCCATTAATTGGTGCAGAAATTGAGTCTTTGATGCGCCCAAATACAGCGGTAATCTTCACCGAGTCACCAGGTTCAAATACTTTTGAAGTCCAGGATATTCCTGCCATTGCGGAAGTTGCCAGAAAACATGGAGCAATTACTCAGCTGGACAACACCTGGGCCTCACCGCTTTATTTCAAGCCTTTTGAACACGGAGTCGATATTTCCATTCAGGCGGCTACAAAATACATTGTCGGACATTCGGATGTTTTGCTCGGATCTGTTACCACTACCAGGGAGAATTGGAAAATTCTGCGGGACTGTACATGGCACTTCGGACAATGTGTCGCTCCTGATGATCTTTACCTGGCTCAGCGCGGCTTGCGGACTATGGCTGTGCGCCTGCGTCAACATCAAAAAAGTAGCCTTGAAATTGCAGAATGGCTCAGTAATCGTAATGAAGTACGGCAGGTTTTGTATCCGGCTCTTCCGGATGCTCCGGGACATGAAATATGGAAACGCGATTTTTTGGGAGCCAGCGGATTATTTGGTGTGGAGTTGGAAACATTTTCCCAAAAGGCGGTGGAAAAAATGATTGACGAAATGCGATTGTTTGGAATTGGATCATCCTGGGGAGGCTACGAAAGTCTGATACTGCCGGTTAATGTTCGTGATCTGCGGACTGCTTCGCCGTGGCGTTTTGAAGGTCCGCTGCTGCGTCTGCACATCGGACTTGAGGATGTTGACGATTTAAAGGATGATTTAAACGATGGATTGGAACGTCTGCGGAATTTTCAAAGTTGATTTTCTTCTGCAGCACTACTCACAACCCAACTAAAAAACCTCATAATGAATTTTCTGGTTGCCGATGATTCAGTAGAAGTCCTGGAATGTCTTAGGAAATTCCTGGAGAAAGAGGGACATTCCGTGCGTTGCACAGGTGATGGTGAAGAAGCTTTGCAGATTTTTCGAGGAGAGGAAATCGACGCAGTTTTTTGTGCGCTGACACTGCCGAAGTTGGGAGGATTGGAATTGCTTCAGGAAGTTAAATCTGCCAACAGTCGTCGTCCATTTGTAATGATTTGCCCGCAGAATGATACTGAAAGTGCACTCAATGCGTTGCAGCTTGGAGTCTGCGATTTTCTCATTAAATCGATTCAGCCGCTCGAACTCCAACGTACTCTTGACAGAGTTGTTTCACTTAACGAGGGCTTCCACTCAAATGCTTATGCTATGGATCACCTGCTACAGGAATCACGGACATTGGAAATCGGCAACGATTTTGAGGACGTAAACCGGATTGTTGCATTTATGACGCAGGATTTGCCCAGCTTTGGTATTTTGGAACAATCACAATTGTTTCGTATGAATGTAATGCTCAAGGAAGCCCTGGAAAACGCTATTTTTCACGGCAACCTGGAATTGAATCCGGAAATGCGTCGTGACAATCCTATACTGTTTTATGAAACGGCAAAACGAAAAATGGACATTGATCCATATAACAACCGCAAACTTCTTCTTCAAATTGATATCAGCCGAAACTCTGCAAAATACTTGGTACGTGATGAAGGAAAGGGATTTGCACACTCAGATTTACTGGATCCGAAAGATCCTGAAAACCTGCCCCGCATCAAAGGACGGGGTCTGCTGATGATAATGAATTTTATGGATGAAGTTTTTTGGAACGACCGGGGAAACGAAATGACGATGGTCCGCTACCGGAAGCGTAACTAATGAGTAAAGTTTCAGTACTTGATATTGTTAAAATGAAGTGTTTCACAAGTCTCAAATGGAATATTTTTTGTTTCCAAATTTTCATTCTGCTCTTGTTTTCCGGACTTTTGCAAAGCTGTTCTGAAACAGCAAATGTTCAAATTCGTTTGCCGGCCAAAGAGTTGTATCAAAAGGCAATGGTTGCAGTTGAAGACGAATTTTACCAGGAAGCATTGAAAAACTTTGAAATCCTGGTTGACGAACATTCTGGAACACGTCTGGCAACTCTTGCGCATTTGAAAATGGGTGAAGTGTATTTTTTGCAGAGTAAATGGGAAGAGTCCGAGACCAGCTACAGGCGGTTTCTCCTGCTCAATCCCCGCAGTCACCTCACACCTTATGTACTCAACCGTTTGATTGCACTTAATTACGAGCGCAATATCTATGGTTTATTTGCAAAGTCACGGGATTACGACCGTAACATGGAACCTAACCGGACTCTCATTCGTGAATACCAGCGTTTTTATTTGCTTTTTCCACAAAGTCCATATCTGGCAGACGTGAAGGAATATCAGAAAGGAGCATTGGCAGATCTTGCAGAACATGAGCTGCATGTGGCGAACTACTATTTCGATAATGATGCCTACCACTCAGCGATTGGACGCTATCTGTATTTGCTCAAAAATTATCCCGGTTTTCCCCGCAGCGGAGACGTTGCAGAACGGCTGATTTTGGCCTACCGTTTGAATCAGCAGCCGGAACTTGCTGACGAAATGCAAAAAATTCTTAAATCTTTGCGGGAGCGAAAATTACTGGCACAACATACAACGAGAGAGGAATGACCAAACCGTCAGTTCGTTTTTCACTTGGAAGATATCTGATCCTTTTGGCGGGGATTCAATTTTTCTTCTCCGGATGTGCCCAGCTGGATGGTATTTTTCCAAAATTCAAACCCCAAGAGACCACTAAAAAATCCACTTCCACTTCCAGTGCTGAAACTGTAACAGAACAACAGGAAATTCTTACTGAAGAAAATCGTCTGTTGAAGGCAAAAATTGAGCAGCTGGCACAGCAAATCAGTGAACTCCAAAAACAGCAAAAAGTACAAAGCGATGATTTTCTATTGCTTCAGGAACAATGGGAAACTAATTTTGTTTTGCTGGAGCGTTCTGTTGAGGAATCATTGAGATCAGCAAAGGCCTCTGAATCCACTGCTTTAATGATTACACAGGTGCTGGAGAATCAGTCGCTTAATTCATCTGCAGATAGATCAGGAACAGATTCACAGGGTTCACTTCCACCGCTTGAAAATTATTCATTGCTGGGCAAACCTGAAACCAGTGTCCAGAAAGCATCTGCTGTCGCAACCACGAAGGAAATGGAGAAAATCAATAATCTGGAAATCAGTGAGCAGGAAATGGGTGTTGAAGAAGAACCGAGTTTTCCTGAAGCTGGACTGGTGAATATGCAGGATTTGGAAGATCCGGAAGATTTACCGGATCCTGATGTTCGTGCTATTCAAGTTGAAATTGCAGGCAGTGAAACTTCGCAAGAATCTGTGAAAACTGTGGAAACATCAGACAACGGTTTTTCCGATCCGGACCTCAATCCTCCGGAGGATCCGTTTATTTTAATTCGTCATCCTGGAGTAAAGAAGATATATAATCAGGGTATGACTGCAGTTATTCAAAAAAATCACGAACAGGCCATTTTGATTTTTGAGAATTTTACGGAAAGATTTCCGGACAATCTTGATAGCGACAACGCCTTTTACTGGATTGGACGCTCTCACCTGGAACTGAACGATTTGAAAAAAGCAGAAACGGCTTTTCGCAATGTACTGAGGTATTATGAGCACCGACCGACCTCACAGGGCTATAAAACTCCGGACGTGATATACATGCTGGGCAAACTGCAGGAAAAGCAAAATCTTGATCAGCGGGCGGCTTATTATTTTGGGGAAGTAATCAAGCGCTTTCCAGGCTCTGCGGCAGCCAGGAATGCAAAACTTGATTTGGACAGATGATTCAGTAAAGTATAAAAGAGCGAATCATCTCAATCAGCAGGAGTGCCGCAATCACCGAAACATCAATTCCGCCTATGGGCGGGATGACTTTTCTAATCCGACTTAGCACTGGTTCCACCATGCTCTGCAGCCAGCGTATGGCGGGAGGATAGTGCTGCTCGTGCATGACCCATGAAAGCAATGCATAGACAACCAGCATCAAGCTGTAAAGCCGTAACATTGCCGCAAGTACCTGTACTAATGTTCCGGAAATAGGCATTATTAATTTTCCTGTTTATTTGTTATAGTAACAATCTCGCAAGAAGTTGTCATTCTCGCGGAAGCGGGAATCAAGGAACTCTGAAACTGTCCCCCGCAACGGAGTGCGGGGCTACCGTATTCTCCAATACAATAATGTACGGGCACGGTGCGCTGTATCCCTATTGTGAAGAATCCTTGCGGGATTCCAGCTTACGTACTCGCTCAAAAAGTTCGCCTAATCGGTTAATGAGTGACTGAAGCTGCCTCCATTGGTTGACCGGCCGTCCGGGCATTCCGCCCAAGACCTCATTGTCCTGTGTGTTTGCGGTAATTACGGCTCGTGCTACAGCAGTGACGTTGTTTCCTACAATCACATTATCCCTGATTCCAGACTGCCCACCCATAATCAGGTGGTGTCCAGCCTTAACGCTGCCTCCAACTGCCGTTTGCGCTGAGATCAGGGCTTGTTCACCCACACTTACATTATGAGCAATTTGCACCTGATTGTCCAGTTTACTGCCCCGCTTTATAACAGTCGTACGAAATCGTGCCCTGTCGATAGTCGTACATGCGCCAACCTCAACATCGTCTTCAATGCACACTGTTCCAACTTGCGGTATTTTCAGGTTAATACCTCCACGCTGAAAAAAACCATGTCCGTCTGAACCGATCACAACTCCGGATTGCAAAATTACCCGATTTCCAATTTCACATTTCTCCCGCACCACTGTATTTGGGAAAAAAGTGCAATCTGCGCCAATTACAACTTCTGACATGATTACAACTCCTGCGTGCAGGATGGTATTCTCGCCAATGTTTACTCCATCGTAAATCACAACATTGGGACCGATTTTCACATTTTTGCCAAGTTTTGCACTTTTACTCACAACCGCGCTTGGATGAATTCCGGACTTCATGGAAACATCAGGAATGAACGGCTCTGCAGGATGAAAAAGTTTTGTGGCCTCAACGTGTGCCGCCAGAGGATCATCCGCGTAAATCAGGTTGTGCTCCGGATGCTGAACATCTGGAGAAACAACCAATGCTACCTTGCTCGAATTAATTTCATCTACAGTTGTCCCAACATGCCTGGACATTCCTGCAGGTGTCGGAACACTTGTTAATCCATCCGGACTTGTCAGATAGGCCAGTCCACCTGCCTGAAGCGAATCCAATCCGCAGACATGTGTGATTTGCAAATCTCCGTTGCCGGAAAACTTCAAACCGAGTTGTTCTGCAAGTTCTTTCAGTGAATATGAAACAGCAGCCATATATCTCACCCAATTTCATTTCGAAGGGGCCGTACCAGGACCTGGCTTCCTTCGGGAAGTACCGGAGAATCTGCCTCTACCCGGATCAGGGCATTTGATTCTACCAGCGAACTAATACTGTGGGAGCCCTGAAATGCGAGGGGCCGTACCCGGAATTTTCCATTCTTTTCACTGAGCTGTCCTCGCATGAAATGCAGACGATTTAAGGTTTCCGTGATCGGTTCATCCAGCGTGGCTTTAACCATAGTTTCTTCTAAAATTTTTCGCCCCATCAATTTTCGCAGTGCAGGGCGCACAAATTCTTCAAACAAAACGTAACTTGATGCGGGGTTTCCCGGCAACCCAAAGACCAGTGTTTTTCCCCGCCGACCAAAAAAAAGCGGCTTGCCTGGTTTGAATTTTATTTTCCAAAATATTTCCTCTACACCCATTTCCTTTAGAAGCGGCTTGGCAAAATCCTTGTCACCAACTGACATTCCTCCGGAAATAAGTGCTACATCTGTCTGAAGTGCTTCTTCAAATGCCTGTATCAAGATTTCCGGAATATCCGGAACCAGCGAAATTTTTACCAGTTCGCAAGACTCCTGCCTTACCATGCCTGCCAGCATGAAGCGGTTTGACTCCCGGATTTGTCCGGCTTGCGGCTTCCCCTCAACGTCAACCAATTCGCTTCCTGTGGAAACAATGCTTATTTTTGGTAGGCGGTGAACCGGAACCTGTGCATAACCAAAAGTCGCCAGCACGGCGATTTGTGCCGGCCCAATCAAGGTTCCTGCCGGAATCATTATTCGACCCTCCGGAATGTCTTCACCCTGATTACGCACGTTTTGCGTTTTCGGGATCGCTTGAGTGAAGTATACAAAGGACTCATTGAGTTCGATATCTTCCTTCATCACAACCGTATCAGCTCCAGGCGGAAGTGGCGCTCCTGTAGCGATTTGCAGGCATTGTCCGGAATTCATCTGCTCCTCTCCGGTATCACCTGCAGCAATGTAACCCAGTTTTTTCAGGCGCACCGGATTTTTGCGGGAGGCATCTACCAAATCCGCCGACTGAACAGCATAACCATCCACGGCAGAATTATCGAAAAGCGGCAGTCCGTGGGGTGCTAAAATGTCTTCTGAAAGAGCCAGACCCTGAGATTCAGTCAGTGGACAATTCCTTTTTCCTAAAGGCTTTACATGTTCGAAAACCAGGCTTCTGGCGTCTTCATAAGATAACATCACGTTTTACATGTTTTTTTAATGTCGTTTTGTTTCCAGATAAAACCCAATTTCTCTTTGTCCTAACCCTGAAGTACTCCATTCATGAAAACCCAGCTTCGTCAAATTTTCAAGCAGATTCAACCATTCGATGTGATCCCACGTCTGGTGTACTCTGAGCCAGGCGTTTAGTTCTTTTTTGGGAAAACGTTTTTTAATTTTTGCAGGCATGATTATTCTTTTATTTTTAGCTTATGTTTTGGTGAAAAATTTTATAGACCACTACCCATTTTACGCATTTTTCACAAACTCAAAAGTCCCTTGTGCATTTTTTTTGTGAGTTGCAGAATCATGCAGGAAAACTTGAAACAGTTATGATGAAATGTTAGTATGATGGATCATTTTAGAGGAGATTGATTATGTATATTTTTGCTTTAACACTGCACGTAATTGCGGTGATGCTGGTAATCGGCACTCTGTTTGTGCAGTCTTTGTCGGTTGTTTTTCGCTTACGTTTAAGTAATCAGGTGCAGATCGAGGGGATTCAGTTTGTACAGCGTCGTGTTCATCGACTGATTTATTACCCAGTTCTGGCTGTGGCAGTTGCTTCCGGGGCCTATCTGGCCGTGATTCAGGAACGGATCAGTAGTCCTGGCAACGGCTGGCTGCACACAAAGATCATACTTTTGCTGATCTTGATTATTTTGGGTTTTGTCAACAGACGTCAAATTATGAACATTGATTTGCGCAAGCCTCAGGCCTTGTTGGTTCACATTGGTATTTTTTTCGTTTCAGCAGCAATGATTTTTCTGGCACAGGCAAAACCGTTCTGAATTCTGTCTCAATTCCTACCCGGAGAGGTGTCCGAGTGGTTTAAGGTGATAGACTCGAAATCTATTGTACGTTCTGCGTACCGGGGGTTCGAATCCCTCCCTCTCCGCCATCAAAACTGATATTATTACATAATTTCAGTAACATAATTTTTACGATTTCCCCCATTTTGGGTGATTCTTTTGGTGTATAGTGACACTTCAGGTGACACTTTGAAAGGAATTACCCATGACATATCGTAATTATTTGATAAAAAATAATCCCACCTCATCTTACCTTTTAAGAATCAAAATACCAAAAGATTTAAGATACTATTTTGATGGTAAAATTGGATTTACCATGTCTCTCAAAAATGGTATCCATAGTCAGTCCATAGTATTTGCAAAAATTCTACGGCTGGAAGTCCAATCAATATTTAATTCAATAAGAGTGGGAACAATGTCTAAAATAAATGTTAATCAGATTAAAGACATTCTTAGGAATAAAATTGAGAGAACTCTAACTCATTCACAATGGGTTGTTACTGATACTAATACATTCGTAGAATCTGAAGTTAAAGATAAAATTGAAGAAATCAATGGTGAGGAAAGGATATTAAAAACCCAAATAGAACAAAATTATGATGGAGTTCTTGAACATATTGAAAAGGAAATTGCACGAATTATAAAAAGTAGGAATTTAACTTTGGATAGTAAATCACTTGAATTCAACCAACTGAGAAAACAATTCCTTGAATTAAGATTGATTAGGAATACTTGGAAAAAAGAACTGTTAGAAGATTCTGGAAAATCAATAGAAGATTTTAGGAAAGAGATTTATAAAAAGTTTAATATCAAAGATGAACCAACCGATCTCGACTTACTCTTAAAATTGCAGACCTCTGAATCCATATTAGGGAGTCGAACCCACAGTAACGATCTCGTTACGACTTCCAAAGATAATCAAATAATCAATGATTCTGTAATTACAGAACCACCCAAAAAAGATGATTCTCCTAAATTATCTGAAATGAAGGGTGACTTTTTAGGGGAGAGATTGTTGTCTGGTTTCAGTCCAAAATCCACAAGAGAAATTGGTTCTACTGTAGATGATTTTATTGAGATTGTAGGAGACATTCAGATTTCACAAGTAAGTCCTAAAGATGCAAGGGAGTTTAAAAGAATAATCGCACTATTACCAAAACATAGACACCAATCTCCAAGATATAGTAATTTGAACATCAAACAGATATTGGAACTAAAAAATGTTGAAGGACAAGAACCAAAGAATATTAATAAATTGATTTACAGAGTTAGGATATTTTTTAGATGGTTAAGAAATAATTACAGAGAATATGTTCCACAAAATTATTTTGAAGGGTTATCTGTTCAGTCAAAAAAAGTCACAAGACCAAGAGAGGGATTCAGTAATGAAGAATTAAATCAAATTTTTGATCCTGCTAAATATCTTGGATACACAATTAGAAATCTTAAAAGAAGAACGAAATTAACTTCGTTTTTTGTTCCACTCATTGGACTCCATACAGGGATGAGGTTGGAAGAAATTTGTCAGTTGAGATTAAAAGATATTTCTACGGCTGGTAATTATGATGTTTTCAAAGTTGTAATTTCTGAAGATACAAAATTAAAGAATATCCAAAGTGAAAGAATTATTCCTATACATGAAAATCTCAAGAAGTTGGGTTTCTTAGATTATTGTAAATATTTGAGGAAACTTAAATACGAAAGGGTTTTCTATGATTTAGAAAAAAATAGGGATGGTTATGGAAGGAATATGGGAAGATTCTTCATGGATTATTTAAAAAAGTTAGAAATATATCAATTTCAAACCAAAGTTTTTCACAGTTTAAGACATACATTTATTACTAATCTTTTACAGAATGGTGTTAGAGAAGAAGTTGTGAATGGTTTGGATGGACACGCACAAAAAACAATGAGTACCACCGTTTATTTTAAGGGAGGTTTTCCGGCTGATGTTCTGTATGAAGAAGGGATCTCAAAATTAAACTATGAAGGAATGGACTTTGAGAATTTGAAGATCAACTGGAAGAATTATATTTAATTGAAAATATAAATTCTTGGTTATTTGGATATTTGGTTATTACGGCTGGGTTTTCTATTTCAAAAACAAGAATATTTTATGCCATTTCGTGCCATTTCGTGCCACTTCGTGCCATTTTAATTTTAATTGAATCGGAGGTATTTGTTATGAAGAAATTAGGGAAATCCACATTCAAAGGTGAATTTAAGATTATTAAGAAATTCTTAACTTCATTGAATTTTGAACTGGATAGAACAGGGAAACATGGAAGTATATGGAAAAATCATCAGAAGAACCTTATTACTAATGTTACTACAAGTAGTAGTGATTGGAGATGGTATAAAAACTGGAAGTCTGATTTTACCAAATTAGTATCAGAAAATTTCACAAGAGAAGAAATTGAACAATTACTTGCAAAGTTAATTAAGAAAAGAAAAGTGCAATATACTGCTGATGGTAGATTAAGAATATTAAGAATTGAACCAAAACTGATTTTTGCTGAACCAGAAGATTTAGAAGAAGATTTGCTATATGCGTTGCTCCCACCAGATACAGACACTTCTAATGAAGATATAATTAAAGAAATAAAGGAAAATATTCCAGAATCATTAAAGAAGAAAATTAAAATTTAAATTGAAACTGGAAAAAGAATCTACGGCTGCAAATGAATTTATTGATGAACAATAATTTGATGCCATGTAGATTACAATTCATAAATTTAAAACTCTAATTGAGAAATAAAATGACAAGTGAAGAAAATATTATGAAAGTAGAGTATTTTTGTTCAGAATGTGGTGGAACAAATGTTCGTTTGATGTGTATGTGGGATACAGAAACACAGCAATGGGAGAGAACTGACCCAG
>LSNO01000132.1 GCA_002082305.1 SAR324 cluster bacterium SAR324-CTD7B | reverse complement strand
ACCGGACATGAAGATATTGCCCCATGGTCACAGTCCGGATTGATTCGGCCCATTGAAAATTATGTCGATTTCGACACATGGCCGTTGAGTGATCTGTTTGAAAACCTGGTTGAAATTGCGTCTTTTGAGGGGACGATTTACGGTGTGCCGCAAGATGCGGAATCTCGCCCATTCTTTGCCTGGATTCCTCACTTGAAAGCTATAGGATACAGCAAAGCCGACATCCGCGCACTGCCCGGCAAAATCCTAAGCGGTAATTATACGCTCTACGATGTGCTGGATGATGCCAAGAAAATTCAGGATGCCGGTCTTGTCAAACCAGGATACGGTTTTTATCCCCGCGTCTCTAAAGGCGGAGATTACTGGCAGTTCTACCTTTCCTTTGGTGGAGAAATGTCGGATTCAAAATCAGGCAAACTGGTTTTTGACCGCAGTGCCATGAAAAACTTCTATACGTTTTTCGCTAAAGCGGTTGAAATGGGAGTCACCCGCAAAAACCATATTGGAACTCCCTGGGATCAATGGTATTCTGAGGTGGCTTCCGGAAAAGCAGGGCTTTGGCATGGCGGAACTTGGCACTATTCCCGCTATACCGGAAAAGAAGGTTTGAAGGATTTCTTTGGCAACATCGTGTTCGGCTTGATTCCTGCCGGAGACAAAAACGGACGAGCGAATACCATCACCCATCCGTTGGTTTATTTGGTGACAAATCGTGGAAGTGAAGATGATGCTCAGATTGCGGCCCAACTCGTGGCCATTGCTTCGGAGCCTCGTATCAACACCTTGCACGCGATTAAGTCCGCTCACTTGGGCATTACCAAGTCTCAGCAGAATGTTCCGCTCTACGCCAACAACCGTTGGGCAAGCGAAGCGACTAAACTTTTGTTGCCACATGCCAGTGCGATGCCTAACCACACCAATTTCTCTCCTTATTTTGATGCCATGTGGAAAGGTCTGGAAGCTTCTTGGACGGGGCAGAAATCTCCGGAAAAAGCGGTTGCTGATGTGGAAGCCGAATTGCGAGCCAATTTGGGCAACGACATTATCATTCGCTAAAAATCAGTTCAACCGGCGGGCATTGCCCGACGGTTGCTGACCGAACAACGAATCACAGGACATCAGGAAATTACGTGTCAGCCAAACTCGGATACATCTTTATTGCTCCTGCACTTGCCCTCGTTGTTCTCTTCTTTCTAGCGCCCGTCCTCATGACGGGCGTATTTTCTATGACCAACATGAGTACGGCCACCGGAATTACCGGTGGCTCGTATCAAATAACGCCCTCCGTTTTAATCCAACTGGGAGATCAGGGTTTTGATCGCAAAATCTTGAAACGCATTGGTTCTGAAAGTTATTCCATCAGTGAAAAAGGTCTCCTGGCGGCGACAAAAGCCGATGTGAAAACAGAACTCGTTGAGGAATTACGGGAACGGTATCTTGGAGAAACCTTTGCCAGTCGTCGCCTTTTTGAACGCTTTTTAAAAAAATTGGACAACCGACCTCGAAGCATCCGTACTCTCAAATCCACCTCACCGCACTTCCGGAAATCTTTAATTAAAGAACGATTTGCCAGTACAAAGGAATTGCTTCAATCACTGGAAGAAATGGATTTGGGTTTGACACAGGTACAAACCGATGAATTGGTGGACGCAAGTTATACGGGTTGGATTTGGACCGGAGAAAATTTTCGCAAGATGTTTTTGCTTCCGGAAACCAAGCAAATCCTGCTCAATACCGGATTTTATGTCGCCTCAACGCTCTTGCTTTTTAATATCGGTTTTGCCCTAGTTTTGGCCGTTACCACATTTTATTTGCCAAAGGGACAAGCCGCTCTTTTCAGGGCGCTCTGGTTTTTACCCAGGATTACGCCTTCGGTTCTGTATGTTTTGTTGTGGAAATGGCTGACTTGGGATACCGGATTTATCAATGCGGTAGTGACCAATTTTGGAGTCACGCCCCGTAACTGGATGCTGGATACTGCGGCCAATGCCTGGGTGACTGTGATCATGATCAATGGTTTCATTGGTGCTTCGATGGGCATGATTTTGTTTTCCAGTGCCATTACCTCAATTCCAAAACAGATGCTTTATGCCAGCGAAGTCGATGGCGCAAACCGTTGGCAGCAAATTCGTCATATCATTTTACCCCAGCTCAAATGGCCGATTCTTTTTATTACCGTTTATCAAACCTTGTCATTGCTGACCTCTTTTGAACAAATTTTTCTTTCCACTGACGGAGGTCCCGGCTCTTCAACTGAAGTTTGGGCACTGTCCGCTTATCACACTGCTTTGGATAATTATTGGGGAAATTTGCAGTATGGCTATGGAGCAGCTCTTGCTTTGGTCTTAGTTGTGGTTGGAGTCATTATGTCGCTAATTTATCTTCGGTTTTTTCGTTTTGATGAACTCATCAAAACTCCAAGAATTGAGCAATAGGAATCCGCAATGTCGCATAATTTTAAAAATTGGCCCATAGTTACCGGACTGACACTCGTCACGATTCCAATCTTGTTCATGTACGTTTTTCTGTTTGTGGATACGGTCACAGACACGCTTCCGGGTGAAATGATTCCTAACCGCTTCACTTTGGAACACTGGCGTTTTTTGTGGGAAAATATTGAAGGCAAAGCGAGTGTTTGGCTGGCTATGCTTAATACAATGATTTTTGCAAGTTCGGTTACATTGATCGTCTTATCCGTTTCCTCAACTGCATCGTATGCAATTTCTCGTCTCAATATCCCTTTTCGAAAAGAGTTTATGGCAGGAATATTGATGTTGCATGCATTCCCCTCGATTACACTGATTATTGCGATTTTCCTGATTTTGCAGATGGTTGGCCTTTACAACACGCTCATTGGAGTCATTTTAGTCAAAGCCTCTTTGCAACTGCCTTTGGGAATTTGGATCATGAAAGGATTTTATGACTCGGTTCCATGGGAAATCGAAATGGCCGGAATCCAGGACGGTGCGAGCCGGTTCACGGTTTGGTATCGCTTGGTTCTGCCACAAGTTCGACCGGGATTTTTTGCACTCGGACTATTTTCATTTCTGGAAGGCTGGAGTGAATACATTTTACCGGCTGTTTTAGCCCCCGCAAATGATGTGCAGATGTTGTCGGTTTACCTCGCTTCCTTGATTGCGGATGACCAACATTTCGACTTCAATCTGTTCAAATCTGTGGGCTTGTTTTACGCCATTCCGGTGATCATATTTTATCTGTTCTTTCAGGACAAGTTAATGAACATTTACGGCGGAGGAACAAAAGGCTGATGGAAATTGTCCTGGAAAATTTTACCAAGCGTTTCGGTGATCTGACGGTCATCGAAAATATGAACTTGAAGATCAAAGAAGGCGAAATGCTGGCCTTGCTAGGCCCGTCCGGCTGTGGAAAATCAACCACGCTTTTTGCCATTTGCGGGATTCATAGAGTTGACGAGGGGCGTGTTCTTTTTGGCGGCCAGGATGTCACGCGGGTTCCAACTCAACAACGCAATATTGGTGTCGTTTTCCAGTCTTATGCTCTTTATCCTCACATGACGGTTGCTCAAAATATCGCTTTTCCTTTGACCGTTCGCCATGAAGATAAACAGACAATCAAGAAAAAAGTGGGAGAAATGGCTGAGTTGGTTCACATTGAAGAACTGCTGGGGCGCCGCCCGGAACAGCTTTCCGGAGGACAACAGCAGCGGGTGGCCCTGGCCCGTGCTCTTATCCGCAAGCCCGGAGCGCTGTTGCTGGATGAACCGCTGGCCAACCTTGATGCAAAACTACGGTTGGAAATGCGTTCTGAAATACGCCGTGTTCAATTGGAAACCGGTATTTCGGCTGTGTTAGTGACACATGATCAAGTGGAGGCGATGAGCATGAGCGACCGTATTGCCATTATGAAGGACGGAAAAATTTTACAAGTGGCATCTCCGAATGAGATGTATCAACGTCCGGAAAATGATTTTATCGCCGGGTTTTTAGGCAATCCCCCGATTGCGTTTCTGGATGGAATCATTTCTGCTGGAAATGTAAAAATCAGCAGTGGGAATATTGAATTTCCATGTCCAGAAAATATTGAAAAACATCCGGATGGTTCCCATATTAGCGTTGGCATCAGACCGGAATTCTACCAGCCGGGGAATCCCTACAAAATTCCGGGAACAGTTTCATTTGTGGAAATTCAGGGGCGTGAAAATCTTTACGATATTAAATTGAAAGATGGTAACCTCCTGCGTTCGATCCAATCCGCTAATGTTTCTCCTCTCTCTCCGGGAACAAAAGTGGATTGGGGAGTTAACCCTGAACAACTTTTCTTTTTCGACAATTCCGGCAAACGCTTATGAGACCTCTACAGTCGCTCAAAACTTATGCTGAAAAGTATTGTAAATTGCAGGGTTTAGGCGAAAAATCGTTTCTTCGAGTTTATGAAAAGAGGTCCTCTTGAATAACTGGATGAAAGCATTAAGTCTGCATTATGGTTACATGAAAGAACAGTATCCAGATAAGGATTTGATGTTGATATTTGATATCGACGGTTCTATTAACGATATGCAATATCAGCTTTTTCGAGCTTTGCAGACCTTTGACCAACTACAAGGCACTCATTATTTTTACCGCTTAATGCCCGATGAAATCAAAATTCATGAGGATTTGTTGTCTTCATTCCTCACTGAATATCAATTGGCACCCGCGCAAAAGGAAGCCTTTCTCTCTTGGTACACGAGTTACCGTAAGTCTTCACGGGTACAATTGCGACCGATGGGAGGAGTGATTGAAACCATTTGTTGGTTTCAGATGCAGTCCAGAACGGCGGTCGGATTGAAAAATATTTGCTCCCAGGATATGCAGAAAAAAACCATCCAGGCACTGAGAAAATTTGGTAAAGACTATCAGTTAAAACTACCTAAAGAATTGATTTACTTCCCCAAGCATCATGCACCGTCTGAGTCAGCAGTAGAAAGTCTCTCTTATTTTCGCAAAATCGGCTATCATGTGATTTGTTTTGTTGACAGTGAAACGCAGTCACTTGATGCCATTGCAAACGAAAAAGATACGCGCGATATTTTACTGCTCCAAGCGGATACTGTTTATCGCTCAAATGATAAGCCGATGACCGCCGGTGTGGAAAAAGGCAGTACCTATGAATTGCGCGAACTGGTAAATGAAAAAGACTTACCGCCCACCATTGACTTGGTTTGGCATGGTATCAATGACCGGGAAAATTTGCGGCAGTTTCTCTCATCTAACATACAATGGGGCGAGGTCGATGTTCAGACCGTGCATGAAGATGGATCAGTGTTACTGCAACACGACAATCCGTTGGAAGAGGAGACGTTATTGACCGGAAAGATAAATCTGCAATTAAACGAGTTATTGGTCGAGTTTCAACAACATGGCAAGGCAGTCAAAGTTGATTTCAAAGATAAGAGCAATGTTCTGAGTGAATCAATAAAGCTACTCAAAAAGCATGGTTTTAATGATCAAAATATTTGGCTGAATGGTAATATCGATGTGCTTAAAGAAGATGGGTTTAAAATGTTGTCAGCAGCCTTTCCCAATGCTGTCATACAAACCTCCGTCGATTTTATCTGTCCCTTGGTCTTCTCCCTGCCAGACCAAGCCAAGAAAATACTCACGCAATTAAAAGGCTGGGGCATTAATCGTTTTTCCATCAACTGGGAAATGAAAAAATGTTCAGCCTTGATGTATCAGCTTAAAAAATGGGGATTTGAAGTAAATGTCTATAACGCGACTGATTTAGAACAGTTTCTTAAGGTGATGATTCTGTCTCCACGCTCAATCACTTCGGACTTTAATTTTCCAGAATGGAATTATTACGGTCGTGGTTCCGGTAAAAATGGCATCCAATCGGATTATGTGGAACAGCAGGTGAAATTCAAATAATGAATAGTCCACCTGCAGGCATTGCTCTGCTTGTCCAGTGGCAGGCTGGAGATGATACCGCACAAAAAAAACTACTAACTCTGTTTGATGCGGTGATTGAAGGAGAATTCGATGCTGTATTTCAAGAATCGGCTAAGTCAGATACAGTCTGCGTGACCACCTCTCTACATTTGATGACGCTGACCATGCTGAATCAGCTTTATGGTCTCAACTCAAAAGAGTTTTACAAAGGCGACCCAGAGCGTTATGTCCGGACGACACTCATGACTCAGCGTTTACTCGGGATCCGCAAATTGACTCTCGGCTGGCCGGTTTATGCTTTTGGCGCAGAAGCTCTGGGGCAAGCCACCATGTATCCTGATCAACATGCCCCCGGTGCTGATCCGGGAGATTCTCTGGTTGACCGGAATAACTGGTATAAACTGGAAACTCCGGATTTTGAGGGGGAAGTTCCCCGAGTTATCGAAGCAATGTTGGCTTCTTTTGCAGAACTGACAGGACTTGAACCCGTTGCTCATTTGCCTGCGCCTTACAGCCTTGCCGCGGATATTTTTGGGCAGGAAACTTTGATTACCGCTTTAAGCCATGAGCCGGATTTTGTGGTTGAATTTCTGGAACATTTAACTGAAAAAATAATCGTTCCCTGGTGCGAACGTTTAGTGCAAAAATTTCCGAATATATGGCTTGAACTTTCAGATGCTTCGGGTTCTCCTTTATTCATAAGTCCACATCTTTTTCAAAAAATCGCGGCCGGGCCAGTCCTTCGACTGATTAAGGAATTTCCTTGGGGGAATCGGGTGTTTGTCGCCAACTATCGAGGTGACATGACCCCAAAAATCTCCCGCGTAGAAGGGCGCCGGGGAGCAGGGCGGCGCAATCGTCGAGCACAACAAACCGATCCGGAAACAAGCAGCACTCAATCCTCAACTAATGCTCTGAACGAATTGATTGATTTCAAACTGAGTCTCTGTACTGAGTTCATCATCAAACTGGATGCCGATCAATCTCCTCTTTCGATTTATATCGAACAGGCGATTCGTCGTGAAAAGCCACTCTATTTGGGTATCGGAGCAACCCGTATCGACCGGAACAGCATTGCCGATCGTGAAGCCGCAAAATCAGAACTTGAAGATTTGGCGACAAATTCGGCTAAAGCAATCAAAACTGTTTCCGAGTCTTTAGCTGATAAGGGTCAATATCGCTCAAATCTTTCTTGGCCGGGGGATGTGTACTTTGAAGATGTGAATGCAGAATCAGATTTGGATTTGGTGAAGACCATTATTGAAACAATAGATAAACATGGCAAAATG
>LSNO01000131.1 GCA_002082305.1 SAR324 cluster bacterium SAR324-CTD7B | reverse complement strand
CTGACTCATATTCAAAAAAAGAATGGAAAACTGAAACTGTATCTCGATTTATCTGCCGATCCTGATCTCAAAAATGTGCCTCCTGAATCACTGTTCAGCACAGACTGAATTTCCCCAAACTGGTTCTCCGGATGCAGTTTTTCCTGTCCACTTGACCAGAAAACTTGTCTTGTCTGGGATTTTGTTATCTTTTCTACTTTCCTTCTTCTTCCTCTTTTCAGTTCCATCTGCATTTTCACAGGAAACCAGCGATCCAGATTTTCAGGAGAGTTTGGAAGAAGATCCACTTGCCGAAACAGTTCCAGATCTTGGTTTGGAAGAAGATCCACTTGCCGAAACAGTTCCAGATCTTGGTTTGGAAGAAGATCCACTTGCCGAAACAAGCCCGGATCTTGGCATGGAAGAAGATCCACTTGCCGGAACAAGCCCGGATCTTGGCATGGACGAAGACCCACTTGCCGAAACAGTTCCGGATCTTGACATGGAAGAAGATCCACTTGCCGAAACAAGCCCGGATCTTGGTATGGACGAAGACCCACTTGCCGAAGAATCATCCCAGCTAGGACAGGAAGAAACTCTAAATTTTGGTGAATCTGAAATACAGGAGAGCGAAACTATAGTAGTTGAAGAGGAAGAATATCAGCCAAAAGTAACTTTCAGTCACAAAGTAAAAACATTGATAGGTGGCAGTGAAACTAGGGGGTTGTCAATGTTGGATCCGTTGCTGAGCGAAATTAAAGAACTCCGTTTTGTCTCTACTTATGATCAGTCTGTGAAGGTGCAAACTTCTCCCCGGATGTACAATTCTTTCCGCCTTTCCATCAGCTTTTCGCAAAACTATGAGTTGAATAAACAGAGTATTTTTGACGGCTTTGCCAGTTTACGGGAAATATATTCAAATTACCGAACAGGTCCTCATCAGATTCGTTATGGAACTCAGATTTTTGATCTGGGTAAAGTTGATTTAGATAAAGTTATTGATGTGCTTCATATGAACAATGTCATGGGGCTATACACTTTTGATCCGGACGATACAAAAGATTCCATTCCCTCTATCAGATACAACTGGTTTCGTGGTGCACACACGGCAACGATGTACTTCTCTCCAATTCGGCAGCAAACATTTGGCATGAAATTTACAGAGTTTCGTGAAGAAGTAGAAAAGAAAGAACAAGATGATGAGGCAGGCAAAGTGTCATTTCTACGCGATTATTATGGTCTGCAATATCAATGGACCGGGGATATTATTGATGCAAGGATCGGCATGTTTCACTGGTTTGATTCAAATCCGCATATCAAGTTTGAATATCAGCGAACAGCAGACAATGAGACAACTTCTCTGCAGGGTTCTTTTGAGAAAATGCTGAGTAACTACCAAGAGAAAGAAACTCGTTCTGATTTCCTTACTTTTGAACTGGATGCAGTTTGGAGTGATTTGGTATGGAAATTGGAATCAGGTTTATTTAAGAAAAGAAACTTGTATTCTTATGAGATTCCGGAGGGAAAACATATTCGCCTTTCTACATTCAGGACTCCCCATTTTGCCTGGGCTACTTCGTTTGAGAGGACTTTTCCTTATTTTTACTGGCTGATGATATATTCACATCGCAAGTCGTTTGATGTTCCGGAAAACTCGCATGTTTTTTTGTATGAAAATGAGTCAGCTCTTGTTCCCCAAAAAAGGGACGTCATTCGAAATCAGGTGTCTGGTGTTGCAGTCCTGAAAACACCGGACAACTCACTGCGAATTACACTGCTGAATTATCAGACATGGCCCTTTATACAAAGAGGTTTTGCCTCACTTTTCACCTGGGAGGAATACAAACAAAACATGGAACTTGAACTTAGGTTTTTCCGACTGGAAACAGAAAGGCAAAAAATGTTGAAAAATAAAATTACAACAAATCAGGTTTTTTTGACATACACCCAAAAATTTACTGCAAACTGATTCCTCCATGTTTGTCCGCATTTTCACCACTGTAAATCAATTCCCAAAAACAATCCTGTTGGTCGTTCTTGCCCTGAGTGCCTTCTTTTTTGTTCAGGCAAGGGACGGCTTGTTTGATCCCCAAACAGGAAGATTACGCATCAACAGCACGGTTGAACCTTTCATTGAGCGGGATTCAGGAGCCTACCAGCAGTTTCTTGATGCAAGAAAAGCATTTGGCAGTGAAGAAGTGGTAGTGATTGCTCTGCACAATACAGAAAAAAAGCCGATAGGGCTTGAATTCCTTCTGACGCTGGCTCACTTGAAATCAGACATTGAAACTACCGTTCCCGGCATTACAAAAGTCTTGAGTATGCTGGATATTCCACAAGCTTCAGGTGAATGTGCAGGAAAATCGTATTTTCATCAAATGGGTATTGGCTCTGTTTGTTTTTCTGTTTTGGAAAAATATGAACAAGACATTTCCTGCCTGAATAGTACGGCTTCATCTTCAACACAGGATACAGAGGGTAATCTCGAGGAAAGTCTGGAAGGAGGATTAGAGGAGAGCCTGGAAAGCAACTTGGAGGAAAGCCTGGAAAGCAACTTGGAGGAAAGCCTGGAAAGCAACTTGGAGGAAAGCCTGGAAGAAAACCTGGAGGCAAGTCTGGAAGAAAATACAGGTGATACAACTGGGTTACAGTCTGAAACAGAAACGCCTGAGGACACGGTTCCGGACTGTTCGCTTGTTAACTCCGGTGAAAGTTCTGAGAAACTGCGGGTTGAAGCAGAGACTGAAATCAACAAAATTGTCAGCAGCCTGAAAAATCACCCCCTCTTTGAAGGAGATGTGCTTTCCAAAAATTTGAGCACAGCCGCACTGATAATTACCTTCAGACCCGGATCAAAACCTGAATCCGACAACACTCAAACAATTCTGAAAGGGTTGCTGTCAAAGTACCAGAAAGATTCTGAAATAGCTGAAACTCTTAGAATAGCTTATGCGGGACAACCAAGGCAAATTAACAAGGCCAGCCGTTTGATTCGCCAGGATATGGCACTTATTCTTCCTTTAAGTTTGATGCTGATTGTTGTTGTGCTTTTAATTGCATTTCGGAGTATCAAGGCTGTAATTGTGCCACTGTCAGTTGTCTTATTCGGAATTCTCTGGACGGCCGGAATCATCGGTTTGATTGGAGACGAACTTAATTTGGTAACCATGGCCTGTGCGCCGATAATTGTTTGTGTCGGCAGTGCTTACGTGATCAAGTTTCTCAACCAATACCAGATAGAATCTCTGCAGATCCGGGAAGCAAAGAAATCCGGGGTGCCTCAACCGACAATTCCGGAAGTAGTGTATGCAACTCTTTCCTCCGTAACCGTCCCTGTTACAGTGACAGCCATCACCACAGTCGCAGGTTTTATTGCACTTGTAGTGAGTCCAATACCGGCTGTTCAGCAACTGGGACTGTATTCAAGTGTAGGTATAATTTCCATCAATTTATTTACTCTCACATTAGCACCTGCTTTACTGCACTTCATCCGTCTGCCGGATTTAGCACCAACGGAAAATCAGAGCGGACTGCTCGATCGCTTTTTTCAAGTAATTGTAGAATGGCTTCGGCTGTATTCCAAACGTTTGATTTGGATTTGGCTGACAGTTGCAGCTTTTGCGGCTCTCGGCATACTGGACCTGAGTATCAACAGTTCTACAAAGACTTTTCCGGAAGACAGTCAACTGGTTAAGGACTTACGGTTGATTGAAGATGAATTGTCCGGCACAGATACGCTACGTTTATTATTCAGGGCAGGAAATGAAAGTGAAAATCAACAAGATTTTTCATACAATCCTTTAAAAACCGCAAAAACCATTTTTGGACTCAAGGAGCTTCAGGATTGGCTTTTTCAGGTAAAAGACGTTACTGAAATAGGCAATATTGAAGGACTTAGAATCGATAAAATGCATTCTCCTGTTGATGTCCTCGAACATTACAGGATGGGCCTGGATAAATTATCTGACAAAGAAGTGGTTCAGTTTTTTGATAAAACCGCTGAAAATGGTCCAAAATTCTTAAGTGATGCAGAAGATGTGATGCAGGTTACTTTGAGAATGCGTAGCAGTGGTTCCACTGCTTTTCTGGCACTGAGGGATTTGCTGTTACAAAAGGTTCCTCAACTGTTGCCTCATTTACAGTTCAGCTATACAGGCGGAGGTGTGCTCTCCAGTGAATCTGCAAACAACATTGCTCAGGGGCAAATAAACAGCGTTTTTCTTGCCTTGGTTATAGTATTTGTCATTTTGTCAATGCTTTTCCTTTCCTGGAAGATGGGTGTTATCGCCTTGTTTCCGAATGTAATAACAATTTTGATATTTTTCGGTTCACTTGGTTGGCTGAATATTCCAATTGGAGTGACGATTTCAGTTATTGCCGCAATAGCACTGGGAATTGGAGTTGACGACACAATCCATTTTCTTAGTCACTACAACGAAAATGCCAATAAACTACGTAACAAACGAAAGGCATCATTGAAGACGTTACCGATTGTTGCACGTCCAATGCTATTTTCTACTATTGCTCTTTCAGCAGGATTCATTTTGTTTGCACTATCAGAAATGGAATCTCAAGTTTTGTTTGGTACTTTTACGGCATTCACATTACTCGTTTGTCTGGCAATTGATATGACATATTTGCCTTCAGTTGTGATGGAAACAGGGCTGATAACAGTTTGGGATTATGTTGGGCTTAAATTTGATGAACAATTTATAGAGGGAATTGACCTGTTTCAGAACATGACTGTCAGGGAAGCTAAAATTGCCAGTCTGATGGCCTACACGGAAGACTTGGAAAAAGGAACTTTGCTCTTCACTCAGGGTGAAATTGGTGACGAAATGTATGTGGTTTTGAGTGGTTCAATATCTATCTTCCTGGAAAAAAATGGAAAGCGTACTGACCTTGTTCGTTTAGAAAAGGGGAATACTTTTGGTGAAATGGGATTGTTCAGGAAGGCAGAAAGAAGTGCAAGTGCAGAAGCCGCAGAAAAAACAAGACTACTGGTAGTTAATCGTGACTGCCTGGAACCTCTTAAAAAGCGTAATCCAAAAATTGCAGCCAAACTGTTTTTGAACCTGGCTAATCGTCTTCAATCGTCCTTGAAGGAGACAGATGAGCGGTTGCTTACACAAAAAGAATTTGACCTTACAAGCCTTGAGGCCAAGTTAAACGCAAATGAGAATTTAGAACAAACAGAGATATCGATTGAACCAGCAGAATTCTGGGAGAAACTTGGTAAAAAATGGCGCAGAATAATAATGTCTTATTGTGAATCGCACTCTATTATGAGTGGCAAAAAAATAACAAAAATTAAAGCCAAAAAAGGTGACTATATTTTTATTACTTCAGGAGAAGTGGAGATTGAATCAACAGTTTCAGCAAAAAGCGAAACATTTTCTGTGGGCTATTGCTGGACTCGAAAAGATTTTGATTTAATTGGAGAATTTTCACTATGTACAGGAAATGCCGACTCTGCTGCACGGGCAATTGCAAGAAAAGATTCAACTCTTCTGCAGTTTACTGAGACCGAGCTTTTATCTCTTGCTCAACATGAACCTCGAATTGCCGTTCAATTCCTTGAAGACTTAGTCTGCATCCTTTCAGACCAGCTTGCAATTGCAGATAAACGTTTACAGGATCACTAAACAACTATTAATTCTATTGCACCCATTAAAGCTGCTGAGATTTAGTTTTCTGTCATGCAGCATCACTTGAAAAACTGAAAAGCTGTTGATATGTTAAGTTTGATACATTTAGAGTCGTTGTAAAGGAGTATGCCGGCTGAAAGAGATATGAAAATTCTTGTTGTTGATGATTTTGCAGCAACGCGAAAAATTTTAATTAATACTCTTGCACAGCTGGGTTACAACAACACGGATGAGGCAGATGACGGTTACTCGGCCCTGGTTAAACTTAAATCAGCTATTTTTGATTTTGTAGTCCTGGAATGGAATATGTCAAAAATGAGTGGAATGGAGTTGCTGGAGCAAATACGCGCTGTTCCAAACCTCAAACAAATTCCTGTGTTAATGGTCACCGAAGATGTATTACAGGAAAACATTGTTGCGGCAGTAAAAGCCGGTTTGAATGCTTATGTAATCAAACCTGTTGAAGTAAACAATTTTGCAAAAAAAATTGAAAAAATATTTGAGTAAGAGTCGATTATTTTACTTGTTTCTCAAATCCCCATGCAGAATCACGAAGTGTTTGGAGAGGTTAGTTAGTAGAGAATGCTGAACTCACTGAAGTCTTCGATAGATCCAGGAGTCTTTTCTATACCTCTAACGAATGCAGCCGGAGGTCCCTTATAGCACCATTTCACAAAATTTTCTACTGCAGTAGTCTCTCCTTGCGCTGTCACAAAAACCGACCCGTCAAGTTGGTTCCTGACGTAGCCTCTGATTGCCAGAGATTCAGCTTTGAGCTTCACGGAATAACGGTATCCGACACCTTGCACTTTCCCAGTAATGACCAAACTGATGCGCTTTTGAACGGACATTATTTACACTGCGTCCTAATTATTTTTGCCTTTTTTCAAAAAGATTTTTTGCATTAAACTGCAGCAGGTTAGCACTATTTCTAATTGGTTGTTCCCACAGGCGGGTTACTCGGTCGGCAAGCAGGTTAATGTCTTCAAGAATGTCAGAATTGGGGGCCGCGACATTCAACGTCTTACTTTCCTTAAAGGTTTTTGAAACTGCAGGATCGGTAAAAAGACAACCAAAAAAATCACTTCTAAGCATTAAAATTTTATTGAAAGTATTTTCCAATGATCCAAGTAAATCCAATTCGTTTGGCAAATTACATTTGTTGATTATAATCCTAGGTCTGTAACGAATCCAACTCTGTTCGGCTTTTTGTGCTACATTCCTGTCAATTGTAGAAATTTCATCCAACAGACCCCGTACGGTCAGGACTTCATCCATCACAGTGCGGTTGTAAGAGTCCCTCAACTTTTCGTCAAGGAAAGTGTTTTTTGGCATAGAACGCTCAATTACTCTAAAAGCAAAAAGTTTGAGGAAAGTAAGCATGTTTACTGTTGAAGCATGCTCTGCAGTAGTGATAATCATCCCCAATTGTGTCATTCCAAAATAATCCAAGGTATTGTAAGTACTTCCGCTTCCAAGGTCCAATATAAGATATTCACATTCCAATTGTCTCAGATTGTTAATGAGTCGCATTTTTTGTGAGTGATGCATGTTTGCCAGAAACGGACTTCTAACATCACCAGCAAGAAACTTGAGATTCTCATTTTCTGTTTCTACGAGCAAATCTTTCAGTTTGCTGTATCGTGCGCGTAAAAAATCTCCGATGCCAGGATTAGTATTGTGTATTCCCAGACAGGTATGAAGATTTGATCCTCCGAAATCAAGGTCTGCAACAATAACCTGTTTGCCAAGTTTCGCCAATGCAATTGCCAAGTTAGCTGCTATAAAGCTTTTACCAACTCCACCTTTTCCACTTGCAATTGGTATAATAGTTCTATTCATAGCTGATCCAAGTTTAGTTATTAAAAGTATAAATCAAATACGTCAGTTCCATTGGAGACAGGATAACCAAGAAAAAACATAAAAGCAAATAAAAGAATTTTCTGCAATATTAAGCTACTGTCAATTAATCCAGAGTAAGCTCAAAAAACACTACTTCCGGATGTGGATTGTTGTAATACTGATCTGTCTCAACAAACCCAAGAGACTTATAGAGTCCAACTGCGGACTGCATGCTGTTTAAGGTGTCCAACTGCATTCTGGTATATTTTTTATCAATACCGAGTTGCACAATTTTTTCAGCCAGCAATCGCCCTAAACCAGTACCACGGTATAATGGTTTAACGTAAAGACGTTTCATCTCGCATACATCATCACTTAAAGGCCGCAAACCTGCGCAACCTACACAATCCAACTCATCCCATGCAAGGAGGATACAGCCTTCAGGTGCAGCGTATTTTCCGGGAAGATGTTCCAGTTCATCCTCAAAGCCTTGAAAAGACAGACTGAATCCCAATGATTCAGCATAATCTATGAACAGCTTTCGAGCATTGTCAAAATCAGCTGGACTATGAGCAAAGTCGATCCGAACAGACATTTTATAAATTATACATGAAGACTAGTTCAAAATGAGTTGTCATTTCAGTACATGCAGCAATACGGGATTTGTAAGAATATGAAAAATTTGTCCTCAGCCTGCATCAAACACTGTCATGAGTTCCCAAATTTAAAATGAATTAAAATAATAGTCAAAATTTTTGTTTGTCTGAACTCAATATAGTCTATTTTACGTAATCCAAATATGATTCTTAAACCCACCAAATAAAAAAACGAACACAATCAACAAATAGGGATGCCATCCAAAGTAATGGTAAATTCGGTTGCGGTGAGTAAAGAGTACTGAAGGCTGACACAGTTATCAGCAAAAGAATATTTAAAGAACTGTTATTAATGAAAAAATAAAGCTAACTGTGTGTTGAATATTATTAAATGACTTTTCATTTTGCAAGTTTTTAAGTAGCATTGAAGGTGAATAAAATAATTACAGCAACATTTGTCATCAAGGAAAAACTTTATGAGTAAAAAAGCAAAGCCAAAACCAGAAGTCCATGAATATCAGGCTGAGATGCAGAAGCTTCTCGAAATTCTGGTACATTCATTATACACGGAACGAGAAATCTTTCTCCGTGAACTTGTCTCAAATGCATCTGACGCACTGAGCAAGGTTCAATTGACTACATTGACAGAAGAAAAAGTTCTGGACAAAGACACAGAACTCCAGATCACAATTTCCTTGGATGAAGAGCAGCGAAAGATTGTTATAGAAGACTCCGGTTGTGGAATGACAAAGGAAGAATTGGTTGAAAATTTGGGAACAATTGCAAATTCCGGAACGCTAAAATATTTAGAGCAGTTACAAACTGAGAACAAATCTGCAGAAAATCTGATTGGACAGTTTGGAGTTGGTTTCTATTCAGTTTTCATGGTAGCAGATCGTGTGGAATTAACCACCCGTTCCTGGCAAGAAGATGCTAAAGCCTGGCAATGGTCTTCCGAAGGAGGAGGTCAATATGAAATTATTCCTGTTGATTTTAAGCAGCGCGGCACGCGTGTTACTGTGTTTCTAAAGGAAGATGCCAAGGAATTTTGCAGTGAGTGGCGTCTTGAATCAATTATAAAAAAATACTCTAACTATCTTCCTTTTCCGGTAAAAGTTAAGGATAAAACGATCAACCAGGTAAAAGCGATTTGGACGCAGTCAAAATCTGAAGTGAAAGATGATGAATATAAAGAGTTTTACAAGCAGATTTCTCATGGTCAGCAGGATCCGTTTCATCATTTGCATTTTAATATTGACGCCCCAATTCAGTATTATGCCCTGTTGTATTTCCCTGAATCAGTAGGAAATGAAGTGCTTTATGCACGAGAGAGCAAAGATATTGCGCTTTATGCGCAGAAAGTTTTGATTCAGACCGGCAACACAGACCTCCTTCCATCATATTTACGTTTTGTGAATGGGGTTGTGGATTCAGAGGATTTGCCGCTGAATGTGTCCCGGGAAAACGTACAAAAAAATGTGCTGATTGAAAAAATTAAAAATAGTTTAACTTTGCGTGTGTTGAAAGAGTTGCAGACACTGGCAGAACAAAATGTTGAAAAGTACGGAAAATTTTGGCAAACATACGGAACTTTGCTTAAAGAAGGAGTTTCTTCTGACTTTAAGAACAAAGACAGATTGAAGGACCTGTTGCGCTTTAACTCTTCCATATCAGAAGATTCTTCAACGGACGTGACTCTTAAAGATTATGTCAGCAGGATGCGTGAAGGACAAAAAGACATTTTCTATGTTACCGGAGGTTCGCGTGAGGCAATATTACACAATCCCAATCTGGAATATTTTCGCAGACAGGGCTTGGAAGTTTTGTTTCTAACAGATCAAATTGATGATTTTATGGTTGTTGATCTAAGGGATTATGATGGGAAAACTTTAAAAAATATATCCCAGGGAGATATAGAAGGAATTAATGACAGTGACATGTCTGGAGCAGAATCTTCACTTTCCAAGGAAGAAAAAAGTGATATTCTTGCATTTTTCAAAAAACAGCTTAAGGACCGTGTCAGTGAGGTCTCTGACTCAAAACGCCTGGTGGACAGCCCCTGTTCTCTGGTGACTCCAAAGGATGGAATGACTGCACAAATGGAAAAGATGATGAAAATGATGGACCAGAAATTTCAGGGGGAAAAGCGTAACCTGGAAGTCAATATGGGACACCCGATAATTCAAAATCTTTCTGAGATTCTACAGAAAAATAAAAAACACCCTTTTCTCAAAGAAACTGTGGAGCAACTCTACGAAAATTCATTGTTGGTTGAAGGTTTACTCGAAAATCCAGTGCAGATTTTGTCCCGTTATCAGATGTTTATGGAGTCGGCAAGTGCGTATGAATTGGAGAAACTCAACAGAGTAGAGTGAGAAAGGATTTTTGGGGAGATCCGATAAACTGTTGGAAGAAAAATGATGGTGGGCAGTCGTTTGTACTGTGAGAATTATTTTAGTTGCACAATGTATTATTTGAGATTTCTTCCTCTATTTTCATTATGTTTTCTTCATACTCATGTAGAGCTGTTTCAATCTGTTCGGAATACTGGCGCAGTTCATTAAGCTTGTTTATATTTTGTTCAATAGCATCATTGTGCAGTTGAATTTCTGATGGATGCAGTTCACCTTTTTCCAGTAACTCTTCACAATCATCTGTAAGGTTTTCCAAATCTTCCTTGATAGATATCAGAAAAAAAGAATCAGTATCATGGTAGGAGAAGATCAAGTCTGAATTATATGGCATATCTTCCTGCTGTTTACAATGATCTTTCATGTATTCTGAAATTTTTTTCAGTAAAATGTTGTAACGTCCAACCAGGTCTTCACAGTCATTTTGGTATATTTGAAGATCACTGGGCAGTTTAGAGGGGAATGAATCAAAAAACACTCTGTAATAGTGGCGCAGGATATGATTAAGCGTGTTTATCAAAGTCATCAGTCTTTTGGCAAGTAATTAAATTTTAACCTGTAATATAACTTGAATAGAGCGATTTGTCAATTAGAGAAGTAGTATAATGCTTAAATCAATTATCAGTTTATAAGGAATAAATGGCAATTTCAATGACAGGATTTGGTGCAGCAGATGCGCAGTGGGAAACATGGATTTGCCAGGTGGAAATACGCTCTGTTAATCAGCGCTTTCTGGATATTCGTTGTCGGCTGCCTTTCGGTTTTCAAACTATGGAACCTGAAATTAAAAAACAGATCAAAGCTGTTAGTTCACGCGGAAAAATTGACTGTTCAATCAAATTGGAAAAAGGTGCCTCAGAAGAGAAACTGAAACTTAATCTGGAACGTGCACAACATTACAATGAGTTATTGACAGAATTTGAAGCTTTGTCTGGAAGAAAAGTTGGTGTTGACGCACGAGACTTATCCAGTTTAAATATAATTGAAGAAAACAAATCCGGGGAACCGCCTGAAAAGTGTGAAAAAGTGATCCGGGAATGTCTTTCAAGGGCATTGGAAGGACTGCAGGAAATGAAGGAACGTGAGGGACAGGCCATGCAAAGTGACATTCAGCAACGACTTTCCTCGTGTGGAAACATCGTAAATTCAATTGAAAAACTCTCGCAAGCAGAACCGGAGCGATTCAGGGATCGCTTACAGGAACGTTTTTCTCAACTGACTGAAGGTGTTGAAATAAATCCTGAGCGTCTGGAACAGGAAATTGCTCTGCTTGCGGATCGTCTTGATATTAGCGAAGAAGTTGTACGTTTCCGGACTCATCTGGAACACATGGATGAAATTTTGTCTCAACGTGAAGTTGGAAAAAAGGCAGAATTTCTGATGCAGGAACTAAATCGTGAGGTCAACACGATGGCTTCCAAAAGCAATCATGCCGGGATTAGTCAATCCTCGGTTGAAATCAAAAGTGAGCTGGAAAAAGTCAGGGAACAACTGCAGAATATCGAATAGAGTCTTGATGAAAATAACTTTGGCCGGAAGCCCGGGTTCAGGAAAATCAACCCTGCGTCGCATGCTGGCGGAGCATTATGGTTTAAAAACTAAAGGGACCGGTGATTTTATGCGTGAATTGTCCAGGAAACATGGCTACAGCGACATCACGCAATTTCTCGTTGAGTATGTGTCAGAGCATCCTGAAGTGGATCATCAGGTTGATGAGGAGCAGAGGCTCTATGGAGAGCAAAATGAGGATTTTGTTTTGGATGCGCATTTGGGATTTTACTTTGTTCCGGACTCGATCCGAATTTGTCTAATTTGTGACCTGGAAGAAGCGGCAAGGCGGATACTGGAGGACACTGAACGTACTACTGAAGAAGCTAAAACTATCAGAGAAAGTATTGATACCAGCCAAAAACGCAGGGATACAATGCGAAGAAATTTTTTAAGTCTTTATAAAGTTGATATTGATGACAGATCAAACTTTGATTTGTTGCTGGATACGTCCAGTCTTTCGTCGGCAGAAGTTTTTGAGAGGGTTTCAACTTTTATTGATGAACAGACTTCCAATATATAATTCGTTTTTCGAAAGCATGACATAATTTATGGTTTGTCTCTGATCATTTTTATTGTGATACTTCACAGAACTCCCCTTACGCACCAGTAGCTCAACTGGATAGAGCAACTGACTTCTAATCAGTAGGTTACAGGTTCAAGTCCTGTCTGGTGCGCCACAATATCAGTTACTTAGAAAGAATTTCAAGATTTTAAAACACCTTTGGTGTCAATATAGGTGTCCATCAGTCTGTGTTCAGCTGAATGAATATGCATCCAGTCCAGCAGATATTGCACAACAGTCTGACTACGTCGTTTTGCAAATCCCTCAGGAGACTATCCAAAACTGTGACACCTCAGAATATGTTGCCCTTCTAAATGTAATTACAAACTCCATACAATCATTTGAGGAGGCATACCAGAAGTATGTATTCTTAGTTTCAGGTTATGATGATGACCATAGAGAGTTGTACCAGATCCCTGAAGTGGTCGAGTTTATAACTGCCCTGAACAGCGAACTCCCTTTCTGGCTCTACTTTGTTAACACATCAGATAAAAGGTTTTTCTCATGGATGATTGCCTGCCTCTGCCAAGCAATGAGTCTGGATCAGGATGATGAAAAAATCTATGCAGACTTCAATGCAGATGCATACAATGAGCTCATTGAAACCCAGTTCAACAATATTGTGAAATTGATGTCAAGATTGGGGTTGGGGGAGTCAATACAGAAGAAGGTGCTAAAGGAGTTATCAGCTAACTTGGCTTCACTGATGGTTGTGGAGAACTGAAAGGATGAAGCAGGTTGGTTTGACTACCCCACTAATTCTTCATAGTTAGACACCCTCCAAGTAAAATCCCAACTTCTTGTAAAACAAACCGATTGATGTTATATATTGGGTTGACATATATTAGCACTTAAAAACTAAACACTTTGTATTACATCAAGAGGGCGAGTTTTTTATTTTTTAGCTCCTTTTTCTGATAAATATTATTATGGCAGAGTCCAGTCCGAGAAGAAAAATTGCAGTAATTCTAGCCACAGATGTTGTGGGTTACAGTACGAATATGGAAGAAAACGAGGATCAGACCCTCAAGAATCTTAAGGTTTGCCGAAGTATCATTGATGGATTAGTAGAAGAATA
>LSNO01000130.1 GCA_002082305.1 SAR324 cluster bacterium SAR324-CTD7B | reverse complement strand
GTTTGGAAATGCTGGCAATGCTGGCAAGCACAACAGCTATGGAAGCAAATCTAATGTCAGTAAAGTTTGCTCATAGTGCAAATGCTGGAAATGGTGGAGTTAAGGCGACAAAACAAAAATGGAAGGCACTAATGAAGGGAGTTGAGCAGGAAGAGAACGAAAAAGACAAAGCAGACAAAGCTACATCTTCAACTCAAAGCAACAGCCAGTCGCCTCAAAAGCAACAACAACCCAATCAACCCCAACAAGCGCCAGCAAACACACTTGCTACAAGAACACAGCAAGCGATTGACAAGAAGAAAAAGATGGCTAGAAAAGTGACAACTGGAACGATAAAGCCCTTTAGCACGATTTAAGACGAGAATTATGCGTATTCACCGTACTCGCCTTCAACTCCCTGCCAAACTTCTCTCTTCTCCACTGCTCATATGCATGAACTTGTTTGTAGCCAATGTTGGCTATGTTGAACTTGCCAAAAAACGGAATTAGATAGTTTTCGGTTACAGCTACATAGTCAACAAATATCTTCTTGCCCTCACCTGCTTCTAACTTTCTCCTCATCTCATCCACACTCAACCTGGCAATTTCGGCAAAGCGTTTTGATACAGAGGGAATGCCGTGCTTGTGCTTAAACAAGTGCTCCATGTACTGCTCAAGTGCAATGTCTTTGGCTTTGTCCAAATCAATACACTTAGTAGTAATTCGTTTCCAGTAGCTGCCCACCTTAAAGCGTGCCTGCCACTTCCTAGTTCTACTGCGCTTGTATAGCACAACAACTCCATCTAATAATGTAACTGAAGCAGGGCTGAGTTTGGGCACGTTATGGGCTGGAATATGCGTTAATTGACACCGAATATGAACTGAGTATTTCTTGTACTAGCAGTATATTAACTTCAAATGTAAAAGTGTGCAACAGGTGTGTAACGCATATTTAGGCGTAATGAGGCAAGCAAATAGTAAAGTTAAGTAGTTGACTTTATAGATTATTTTGATATAATAGTGCGGTGGCCAGAGGTAGAATTGAACTACCGACACACGGATTTTCAGTCTGAAGAAAAAGTGGTAGTAATTTCTGATGTACTTGCAGGCTCAGGAAAAATCGATGCAATTCAAATTCGTCACCTGCCTTAAGAAAATAAATTTTAGATGACTTGTCCTGTACGAGTAATCAATTGAATGTTTCTCATACTGAATTGTTAAACCCGCTCGACAACTGTCGCAATTCCTTGCCCGAGACCAATACACATTGTTGCAACTCCCAATGTCGAATCCTGTTCACGCATTTCGTGCAGAAGAGTTCCAAGAATGCGGGTGCCTGAACAGCCGAGAGGATGGCCCAGCGCAATTGCTCCACCATTCAAATTAACTTTTTCATCCATCATACTGTCGATTTTCAGATCCCGTAAGACGGGCAAAGACTGTGCTGCAAACGCTTCATTCAATTCAAACAAATCAATGTCTCCAATTACCAGGCCGCCCCGCTTCAGCGCTTTTTTTACTGCCGGAACAGGGCCATAACCCATAATCGCAGGGTCTACACCGGCAGTAGCCATAGCTTTGACTTTTGCAAATGGTTTCAAACCAAGATCCTTTGCTTTCTGGGCGGACATCATTAAGACAGCAGAAGCACCATCAGATATTGCAGAGGAATTGCCTGCAGTGACAGTTCCTGAAACCGGATTAAAAACCGGACGTAATGCCGCAAGTGCTTCCATACTGGCATCATGACGGATTACTTCATCATCCGTGCAGAGCATTAGTTTACCTTCTTCATCATGCCCCTCTATTGGAACAATTTCCTTTTCAAAACGTTTGGATTTTGTAGCTTGTGACGCATTTTTATGTGAGCGCAAAGCAAATGAATCTTGATCTTCGCGGGATATTTTATGCTGAATTGACAGCATTTCAGCCGTCAAACCCATCATTCCGGATGCCTTCGCAGAAAATTTACTAATGTGTGGATTTGGATCCAAACCATGATCCATCGGCACATGACCCATGTGTTCCACCCCTCCGCAGAAAAACACATCTCCCTGCTCACACATAATTGACATTGCTGCAGTATGAACTGCAGTCATAGACGATCCACACAAACGATTAACGGTCTGAGCAGAACAAGTATGCGGCAGTGATGTCATCAACGAAGCAAAGCGGGCTATATTAAAACCCTGTTCTTTAGTCTGGTTAACGCAGCCCCAGATTACATCTTCCACATCCTCCGGATTCAGTTCCGGATAACGATTCAACAATTCATTAATCAGTGCTGCCGACAAATTTTCAGCACGTATATTCCGGAACATTCCTCCTTTTGAACCTCCCATTGGAGTACGAACGGCATCTATAAATACGGCTTCTTGCATAACGACCTTTTCAATTTAAAATGTGATGGAACAATTAATTCTAGATAAGAAACAAATGCTCGTATAATTCTAACACTACTTTGTTCTGACCTGTAAAATTAATTAATGATTTTTTGAGCTTTATAACTGCTCACTTAACAGGATGAAACAACTGTCCTTCCTGGGCCTTTTTTCTGATTTGCTCAGTCGGCTCATAAACTTTGCCTAATGCATTATGCTTTTCTGCACGTTGAATTATTTCATTTAAGCCCACATTGTCAGCCCAGCGAAAGATTCCGCCTCGAAATGGAGGAAAACCTAAGCCGTAAATCAGCCCCATGTCAACTTCCATCGGAGTCTCGACAATATTATCTTCCAGACAACGGGAGCTTTCCATCAACATTGGAAGCATCATTCTGTCTATTATTTCGGCGTCACTGATGCTATCATCACTGCCTACGCCCAAATCCTGGAGAAAATCAGCTACTCCCGGGGTTGCTTCTTTTTTCGGCCTGCCCTTTTTGTCTTTGCTGTGGATATAAAAACCATTTTCGTTTTTTTGACCATACCATTTTTTCTCATACATTTTCGAAATAATAGTCGGTACATCCTGACTCATACGATCAGGGAATCCTTCCGCCATCACAACGCCTGCATGAAAAGCGGTGTCAATACCTACCACGTCCAGCAAAAAAGCAGGTCCCATCGGCCAGCCAAATTTTTCCATCACTTTGTCAATGCGTTCAAAATCAACTCCGTCATTAACTAAACCTGAGAATCCTGCAAAATATGGAAATAACACTCTATTAATAAGAAAGCCAGGACAATCATTGACCACAATCGGACTTTTTCCCATTGCGGCAGCATAAGTGACAGTTGCAGCAATAGTCGACTCACTGCTCTTTTCTCCACGAATTACTTCAACCAGCGGCATCCGGTGGACAGGATTGAAAAAGTGCATTCCACAAAACTGTTCCGGACGCTTCAAACCTTGGGCCAGTTTTGTGATTGAAATGGTGGAGGTATTAGAAGTTAAAATCGCGTTTTCTCTGAGTAAAGATTCGGTTTCGGCCAAGACAATTTTTTTGACGCTTTCTTTTTCAACCACAGCTTCAACCACCAAATCCGCGTCTTTTAAATTTTCATAAGACAGCGTCGGCGTGATTCCGGTTAAAACCTGGGCCATTTTTTTCGGTTCCATGCGGCCACGATCCACACGTTTCTGCATAATTTTTGTAGCTTCACTCATGCCTAAATCGAGTTGCGCTTGCGCAATATCTTTCATAGCAAT
>LSNO01000129.1 GCA_002082305.1 SAR324 cluster bacterium SAR324-CTD7B | reverse complement strand
GCGCTCTCTTGAAGAAAATGGTGCAATCATCCGCTTTGGTAAACGACGCTGGCTGGTCGATGAAGACAGGTTTATAAACTGGCTCCGCGAAAACGGATCATCTTTCAGCACACCCAGTCGTAAAATTAACTGAGGCATTAACGCACAAAGGCCAGTCACCGAACCGAAACGGAAAGACCGGCCTTTGAACACTTTGCCAAGAATTGAACTTCAGAATATCCGACATTCCTGAAAGTCTCAAGGTCTTGGTTCATCCAGAACTACATTATGGGATCTTCAAAATCTTTGAATAAAATCCTGACGCACCCAGATTATTTCGATTATGACGGCCCAGCGAATTATTTGACAGACCAAAGCGGAGCGAACCCTGTAATCATTAACTCGATAAAAGATACTTGGTTTATCGAAGGTGAGGGAGGCGGCGAATTATCCGAGCTCGCAGAAAGACTTGAATACCCGCCGGAGCAACTCAGTATTGACGAAAACGCTAGACCGGAACCCCTGAGCATTTCTCAAGCTGACACCGGATTACCAGAACGGCAAAAGGCCCAACTCAAATCCGTATCGCCTCAAAAAATTGGACTGCTTATTGTGCGAGCATCCACAGTAAAAACTAAACCGATAAAATGGATTTGGCCAGGAATACTTGCGCAGGGCAAGTTAGTTTTATTGGCAGGTGACCCAGGACTTGGGAAATCACAAGTGAGCCTGTTTATTTGTGCGACAATCTCAAGCGGAGGTCAATGGCCGGTTAGTGGAGGAACTTGCGAAAAAGGCAATATTCTAATCCTATCCGCTGAGGATGGTGCTGACGATATGATAGTACCAAGACTACAAGCCGTGAATGCCGATCTTGAAAAAATCCACATAATAGAGGCTGTAAAAACGGATGATGGAAATGAAAAAACATTTGATCTGAGCAGTGACGTGGAACTGCTAAAAAATGAGGCTGTACGGATTGGGAACGTTAAATTGATAATCATTGACCCTATTTCTGCCTACTTGGGAAAAATTGATTCTCACAGAAACACTGAAGTTCGTGATGCTCTTAATCCAATCATTAAATTTGCTGATGAAATTGGAGCCTGTCTGCTTTGCGTAACACACCTGAACAAAGGAAGCAGCGGCAATGCGTTAAGCAGGGTCACAGGCTCAATTGCTTTTGCCGCAGCAGCTAGAGCCTGTTTTGTGGTGACAAGAGACCCAAATGATCCAGACCGTAGATTGATGCTCCCACTAAAAAATAATTTAGCTAAAGATACTTATGGTTTTGCTTACAGAATCGAGCTTAAAGATTTGTCAGGTATTGAAATTACTTGCGTTGCATGGGAACCGGACAAGATAGATTTGAGTGCTGAAGAAGTACTTTCTACGCAGGGAGGCAATTCAGAAAATCGAGCTTTTGCAGAAAGTTTTTTAAAGGAAGAACTCAAGGATGGTTTTGAAATACCATGTAAGGGACTTTATGAACGAGCGGAGGAACACGGAATCAGTAGGAAAGTTTTATGGAAAATGAAGGATAAAATCGGAGCAAAAGCACTCAAGTCCGGATTCAATGAAGGGTGGGTTTGGTACTTGCCGATTGATGCTGATAACGAAGATTCCCAAAACACGAAGATTCCCGAAGGTTCCCTAATTCAGAATAGGAATCTTGGGGGAATCTTGGCAAAAACGGAATCTTCACATGCAACATTCAAAGAGACAATTTGATGCTTGATTTAGATCAAAATACAGACAATCTACTAAAGGATTTTTCAGCATCCGGAATCGGTATTTCCGTGGAGGGTAACAATCTCAAAATTGAGTCAGTGAGACCTCTTACAAATAATCAAAGAAATTTAATCCTAAAACTCAAATCCGATTTGCTAAATTATTTACATGACAAAACCAAGATTGAAGAAAATTCCAACCGAGTTGAGGTAGTCACTGAGAAGGTCATCTTCCGGAACGCACGGCATTATTTATATCCTGAGCCATGCGTATCGGATTTGGAGCGAGAGACATTGAAAAAGATTTTCCGGCAAACAACAAGCACCGGATCACATTTGCACCGCTGCATGGATGCTGAACAAGCTGAACGATTCAACAACTTTCTCATGCGCAATTTACCGGAAAACTTTGCATCCGGCATAATCCGTGATTTTGAAATCAATACTTTCATCTGTAAAGTTGATGGACGATATTAAATATCAAGAAATCATTTGCACGGAGCTTTCGAGGGTGAGAACTCTTCATTTTGCGCATATAAAACTTCAACACAAAACTACTGAACAGCAGGCGGCGTTCTTAGAAAGGGAGCGGTGTAAATTGCACGAAGCAGTTGATTACTTTTTTCAATGTTTAGAACAGTCTGAGCAGCCTGAGAAAAAAGAAAGGCGGCGATGGTGGTTGGATAACAAACTTGATAAAATTGCCGTGAGTGGTGATCTGTGAATGGCAATGCTGATGGTAGGGTGGTAAAAGGTACTTCCAGAGAATAAAAACGTTTGAGGGTTGTGCGTCGCAAACTTTTTCTAGTGATACACTTTATTGAAATTTCCGAAAATCAGAATATAAACACAATATGAATTCAATCAGTTTGAAAGAAGCAGCTGCACGGCGTGGCGTGTCAGAACGTAGAATTACACAATTAGCGAATGAACAAGGCAGTGGAGTTTGGAGGGTGGAGCGTGGACGCTATTCATTCGATCCGCCACAAAACGGAAATCATTTTAGTTCAGAAAATGAGATGCTTTATAAAGTAAAATGGTTAGCTGAAAAAGGTGAATTTAAAGAAGCCGAAAAAATCACAGAAAAATTTTTCCAATCAGAAATAGACAATCCGAAAAAACCAGCAGGTGAAAGAGCAGTTGCTTTACTAAATCTTATTTGGTTTGAAGATACTCAACTCCGTAAAATTTCCGAACCGCCAGAACAATCATTTTATGAGAAGTTTAAAGGTTTTGAGATAGGAGATGGTTTTTCAGATGACCAATGGGATTATTTAATTAATCACCGTCATTTTGAAATTGGTCTACTAACACCTGAAGATAGGAAAGAACTGGCTAATATTATTGAAAAAATAATAAATAAATTGTTAGCAATTGAGTCCATAAAGAAAAGGTTCCCCAGATTAAATCATAATGAATGGCAAATGATATTGATAGAGATTATCAGCGCATTATTAGAGGCTCGAATAGAACGTGAAGGAAAAGACCGACTAGATTATATTGATCAAGCGAGTAATATTATAAATGATTGTTTCCAGGTAACATAGAATTGCATGATGATTTAAACAGGGTGTATAGTTTGATACCTGAATAGAGAGGCAAAATATTTATCATTAGACAGCTCGTGAAAAAGTCACTAATCGTTTTCCTTTTCCTTTTATTTTACTGCTCGGCATTTGCTGGAATAGCCACAAAAGAGAAGCAAGACATCCTGAAGCTCATAGGCACCACTTATGCCCCCAACGGTAAGTTTGCTTGGATTGAATTGAATGGAGAAGACTATGGCTGGACTAGAGAAGGTAGGAATGTTGGTAAGTACAGAATTGTGATGGTTGAAATGGGGAAGGTCAAATTAGAGTTATTTGGTCGGATTGTAGAGTTGAAATTGCTTCCAGAAGATGCTCAAAAATGCTTGATATGCAAAATTTATTTCCAAGTCTGATGAAGGCTTCACGCAGATCACTTTATTTCCCGTTTTCCCTGGGACATT
>LSNO01000128.1 GCA_002082305.1 SAR324 cluster bacterium SAR324-CTD7B | reverse complement strand
GGTACAAAAGCAAGTCCAAGTCCTATTCCAAGGGATACTGCAATGATCAGCATCTCCCTGCGTCCCAGGCGACCCATCGAAGCAATTATGTTCACACCTGCAGCAGCCACTGCTCCAAACATAATAATTGTTGCTCCGCCTAAAACTGGATTTGGTAGGGAACGGAAAAACCCGCCTATGACTGGAAACAAGCCCAGTAGAACGAGGAAGCCCGCGAGATACATACCCACAAAACGACTGGCAACTCCAGTCATTTGGATGACACCGTTGTTTTGACTGAAGGTCGTGTTGGGGAAAGTATTGAAAATCGCGGCAATTGCGGAATTGATACCGTCTCCCAAAACTCCGCCCTTAATGCGTTCCATGTAGGTCTCTCCTTCGACAGGTTCTCCGGAGAGCATCGATGTTGCAGTCAAATCACCGGTAGACTCAATGGTGGTGATGATATAAATGAACGCCACCCCGATGAAAGCAGTCCAGTTGAAAGCAAATCCATAATTAAATGGAATGGGAATGCTGATCATTTCAACTCCGGACATGTGACCAAAATTGACTTTGCCCAGCGCAAGCGCAACCAGGTAGCCAACCAGAATTCCGCCCACAATCGATCCCATCCGGATCATTGGACTTTTACTGCGGTTGAGAATCAACACCACTAGCAAGACAAGTACACCCAAACCCAAATTTTCAACTGTACCAAAAAATTGGGGCTTGTTGTCCAGCAGCCATTTACCACCTGCCATGTCCGTAATTCCGACTCTGACCAGGCTCAGGCCTATCAACATCACCACAGTTCCAGTAACAACCGGTGTGATGATTTTTTTCAGTAAATGGAGGAAGCGGCTGAGGAATATCTCGATAAATGCTCCTACGAAACAAATCCCGAAAATTGTTGCCAGCATTTCATCCGGTCCGCCCCCCTGTCCTTTGACAATAAAGCCGGCGGTTAAAATTGCACCTAAAAAAGCAAAGCTGGTGCCTTGTACACTCAACAGACCGGAACCGACCGGCCCAATCCTTTTGGCTTGAATGAAGGTAGCCACACCTGAAACGATCAGCGACATACTGATCAAATATGGAATCCGATCACCTAGTCCTAAAACACCGCCTATGATCAGTGTGGGAGTGATGATACCCACAATGATCGCCAGTAGATGCTGGAGCGCGGCATAAGCCGATTCCATGGGTGGCGGTTTGTCTTCAAGGCCGTACACCAGTTCCAGCTTATCATTTCCTTGTTCCATAACTTCTCCTTGCTTGATTAACAAAAAAGGCGCGTCAATCCAACATCAACGAGCCGGGTCAAAAATTTCATTTTAACAATATATAGAGTTTTTGTACAATAAAAAAAATAAAGGTGATAAAATTCTGAAATACCTGACAAACACGCGTGTCATCAGTTCTTTGTCACAACTACCACATCTGTGGTGTTTTAAATAATTCGGTATGTCAAAAAATGAATCTCGTGAGTCTTCAATTCTCGTAAGATACTGATATTATTTACTGCGGTAAGTCATCTCGACCGAAGGGAGAGACCTGATAAAGTGCCGAAAACGTATAAGACCCCCCTCTCATTCGGTCGGGATGACACGATAAAACTCGTAACTGTCACGAAAGAATCTATGACTGTAAAGAATTAACCGAAGCGGCTTACATTGTTCAGGAATTTAGTTGAGACCACATTTCCCAGCGTTCCAGAAATTCAAGCAAATGCTCTTTGCCCGGAAGGGTCCCTTCTGTACTGAGCAAATTCCGGACACGCTCCTGTTCTTCAATATATTGCTGGTTATTAAAAAAACCTCCAAAATAAGCCATCCGCAACCAAATCAAATATGTACTTAAAGCATCACATTCGTTATAGGCTACAATTTCCGCCAGACGCCCCTCCAGCCACATTGGCGCTACCTCTTCACCACTTACCCCCAGTTTTCCCGGAACACCACAAACTGTCGCCATCTCATTCAGTGAAGGATTAGACTTTCCGTAACCTCCCAGGATTTCGATCAAATCAATATGAGCTTCACTGTTACGTGCATCAAAATAATCATAACCTTCCCATGGTTTATTGGGGCGTTTTGCAAATTTTGCTGCTTGAATACCTCTTGCGACAGCTCGCTGCAGAAGGATTTTAAGGTCTGCTTTTGATGAATTGAATCCCACCAGTTGAGGTTTTTTTTCGCCAACCGCATTAAGGAAACGTGACAAAATTTCTGCCTCTGATGTGTGTTCCGGATCGGCTGCATCATGAGGCAAAGCCGTCAAAGACAAGGCCACCTCTCCATTTCCTTTATCTGCACGAACGACCGCGGCAATGGAAATTACGCGGCAAATTGTGGTTTTGAGGTAAGGCATCGGATTTTCTTCATCCGCACCGCCTTCTTCCCACATTTTTTGGATTACTTCTGCATCAGGAGTATCTTCCGGAAGCTGATATAACCTTCTTCCCGCTTCCGGATCCGGCACCCATTCCGCGTCAAAAGCCCATACATCTTTGTTGACTGATTTGAACATAAGACCTCCCTTGTACTTCTGTAGATTGATTCCCGAAGTTTAGCGTTTTGAAAACGTATTGGCAATCTAATCTATGACAGAACAATGTTTTGTGCAAGAAATGCAAGGAGAAAAACCGCTGCCTGAGTAATCACTCGATTCCAATTTTACAGAAAAAATAATCGTCAGAGAACAATCAGAAACGTCTGCAACATTGACAAGATCTTAAACTTGTCATAGATTGGTCAACAGATCATTTTCAAATCAAGCTTTCAATATTTTTTCTGGCAGCAAGCAAACTGAAGCAAAAACCAAACTCCATGAATCTCAGCGTTACCATCATCGGTCATAATGAAGTTGATCATTTACGGGAATTATTGCCCCAACTCAAATGGGCAACTGAAATCGTCTATGTTGACTGTGAAAGTCAGGACGACTCACTGGAAGTTGCACGTGATCTAGGCTGCCGTGTTTTTTCACGTCCCAACAATACCAACCTTAATGTCAACAAAAGTTACGCGATGGAGCAGGCGAGTGGGGATTGGGTTTTTTACGTGGATCCGGATGAGCGCATTCCGGAAAATTTGGTTGAGGAAATAGAAAAAGTAATTCAAGCTACGACAAACTCAGCTTTCAAACTCAAGCGCCGTAATCATTACTTTGGACACTGGCTGCGTCACGGAAGTCAATATCCGGACACACAGTTACGTTTATTCCAGAGAGGTTCTGCCAGCTTCCCTAACCAACATGTACATGAAAAACTGGTAGTGGAGGGAAGTATCGGCAGTCTGCAAAATGATATGCTCCACTTTCCTTACCTGAACATCAGCCAGTTTTTGAGCAAGTTCGATTTTTATTCCGGAGTTGAGGCAGGTTATCTCCGGGATGCCGGCGTACAGGTGACTGCAGGAAATTCTATTCGCTTTCTGCTACTCAAACCATTTTCCCGTTTCTTAAGACGCTATCTGTTTAAAGGAGGATTCCGCGACGGATTTCCGGGATTGTTCTGTGCAATTTTTGATGCCCTGAATTTTGTCGTCCGTTATTTCAAGCTCTGGGAACTAACTCATAATCCTCCAGCAAAAAGGGAACAGCAAGGTCCGGATTCGAGACCGTAACCGGTTATTTGTGAGGATCACCTTTCCTGAGGAAATTCAGCATCCAGTGTGTTATTTGCTGAGGCTGGATGGTTTGCTCCAGCGATTTCATTCCTGCTTCAAATACTTTTGGACCCAATATTTCTTTCCTGAGATTCAGTAATGCTTTGGAGTATGCTTTCTGAAATTCCGGATGTCCCTGAAATGTCAAAATATGATCATCAATTCTGAAAGCAGCATAAGGGCAAAAATCACTTTCCGCAATCAATTCGGCACCTTCCGGAAGTTTTGTAACCTGATCCTTGTGACTTGCCAAAAGTGAAAATTGTTCCAAAGCGGGTTCAATCCAGGCTTGTGTGGATACCGTTTGGTAGTTTTGCACTCCTACACCCCAACCTCGTTCTGATGCTTCAGTTTTTCCGCCTAAAGCTTTGGCAACCATTTGGTGTCCAAAGCAAATGCCAAGCAGAGGTTGTTTCTGCCTGTGCAGTTCAACTACATACTTTTCCAATTTTCGAATCCACGGTTCATCATCATAAACGCTTAAACGGCTGCCCGTAATCAAGTACGCGTCACACTCTTCCGGAGCTTGGGGATACTGCTCCAGCTGTACATCATAATTTTTAAAATCTAAATCCGGATCAACAGATTTAAAAAGTGACATAAACATTTCCGGATAGTTGCCGTGTTCGTCCCGGAAATTTTCATTGGTGGAATCACACTGAAGAATACCAATTTTCATATAGTCCCTCCTGAAAAAAGAAATAGCCTAAACAGGCTAGCAGAATTGACAATATTTGCAATCAGATTGATAAATGAGAATCCCCCTTTTTCATTTTCAGATAAACAATTATCAGTAACCATCATGATTATTTTATCTTGAATCCGTTGCAGACAGTCCAATCATTAAATCCGGCTCTTCTCTTACGATGATGATTGACAGCTACAGCCGTTTCCGTTAGTTTCAGAAGTAACAAATAAAATCATAAAACATTTTATATTCCCAAATTATATGGAAAAAAATAAGACAGCACAGTGGGTGGACATTTCCAAGGAAGTTCAAGATGCACTGAAAACAGATAAAGCGGTTGTTGCACTGGAATCGACAATTATTTCACATGGAATGCCTTATCCTCAAAACTTGGAAACAGCACTCGCAGTTGAAAATATTATTCGAAATGAGGGGGCTTTCCCCGCCACAATTGCTGTTTCAGGAGGCAGGATCAAGATCGGTTTGAGCAGGCAGGAGCTTCAGCAGTTTGCTCAAAACAGTGATCCGGTAAAAGTCAGCCGCCGGGATTTACCGGTAGTTCTTTCACAAAAACTGAGCGGTGGCACCACTGTGGCTGCAACTATGATTTGCGCACAGATTGCCGGAATTCCAGTCTTTGTGACAGGCGGCATTGGCGGAGTACACCGCGAAAATGAAAAAACCATGGACGTTTCCGCAGACTTGATGGAGTTGGCTCATACAAATGTTGCTGTAGTCTGTGCCGGAATAAAATCCATTCTTGATATTCCCCGAACTCTTGAATATTTGGAAACACACGGTGTGCCTGTAATTGGTTACCAGACGGCAGAGTTTCCTTCATTTTATACGCCGTCCAGCGGTTCAATGGTTCAAACCCGAATTGACACACCTGAAGACATTGCACGTTGTATGAAAATTAAATGGGACTTGGGGTTGGCCGGAGGTCTTGTGATTGGGAATCCCGTGCCTCCGAAAGATGCAATGGATGAGTCACTAATTGAAGGAGCAATTACAGAAGCGCTGAAAGAAGCAACTGAAAAGGAAATCGAAGGAAAAGAGGTGACTCCATATTTGCTGGAGCGAATCAATCAGCTTACTCATGGAGAAAGCCTGAAGAGTAACATTGCACTGGTACGTAATAATGCCAGCTTAGGAGCCAAAATCGCCCTGGCTTACAAGGCTCTGCTTTGATCCATTCGTATTACTTGTGTTTTTAATTCTGAAACTGCCAATTCGACAAGAGATGCTGCAATAGATTTTTCCAAAGCATTCTGAACTGAATTTGTGACAATCTCCTTCAACTCATTTTCTGTAAAACTGAAACTGTCCGCTTTTTCAAATTTTTCTTCTTCATCATCAAAACTTTCGAAAGCACTTGCCTCTGTTTCTGTCTGATCCGGAGCTTCTTCAGTAATTTCTTTTTCTCGATCAAATCCCATAAAGGCATCCTCAGCATCATCCCAACTGTCAAACACATCTTCTTCAAGTCCAAGTCCAAGTGAAATTTCAGTATACACTTTTTTGTCAAACTCTGCATCAACATCTTGCAAGTCTTTGGATTCTGCTGCGAGGCTTTCTTCCAGTTCCTCAACAAGCGGATCTCCATAATCAGCTTCTCCGTCCACTGATCCTTCCTCATCCGTTTCCAGAAGATCTCCCAGTTCATCCAGCATGAATTCTACCAGTTCGTCTTCTGAATCATCTTCTGACACTGCTAATTCGTCTTCAGATAATTCTTCAACTTCCAGTTTTTCTTTTTCCAGATCCTCCTCAAACTGCTCTTCTTCTATTTCAAACTCTGTTTCTGCAGAATCAAGAGCTTCCATTTGTTCACTGAGGTCTTCCAGTTCAATCATAGCACTTTCTGCTGATTCTTCCTGCTCGCCAATACTTTCATGAACCATTGACATAATATCCGCATCTCCCTGACTCTCATCAAAATCTTCTTCAAATTCGTCTGCAGATGTATCTTCTACGAATTGTTCAGCATCCTCGATTTCAACGGTCTCCTCAAGATCCTGCTCCACAGAATCCGTTAACAATTTATTGTCAAGTGAACTTAGCGATTCCTCTCCTGTTTCTTCGAAATCAGGTTCCAGTTCATAATTATCCAATTCCTGAACTGATTCTGACGTGATCCTGCTGTCGGAATCAGTGTCTTGAATCGAAGGTTCGGCTGGCTCTTCAAATGAGGAGAGATTTTCTGGAAATTCGGGTTGAAAATCTTCTTCTTCCAAACTTATATCCGTCAGGCCCTCTCTAGGTGTCTGATCCAATTCCGGAGAGCGTGACCAGATATCATCCAGATCCTCAAAATCATTTACTTCAAGATCAATATCCGCTGGTGCCTTCAGATCCTGTTCTGTTTTTTCACCCTCAACCTTGAGGCGGCTTTCAGCATATTTGTCTTCCAAACCGGAGTCCTTAAGTTGCGCCAATCCTGTTGAGGCAGGATCTGTCTCAGTTTTTACAGTGTCTGTAACAACTTCTTCGGAGTCAATTTCGATTCCATCTTCATCAAGCTTAAGATCAAATTCAAAACCGTTGTCCATTGTCATTTCTTCATCATTGATGACTTCAAGACCGTTAGATGTTATTTCATTTTCATCCAGCTCAACTTCTGCCTTTTTCACTGTATCCTTAGAAATGTCCATATCTGCAGAAATGTCATCCAGAATCATTGAATCCATTTCACTACCTGCTGAAGAGGCAAATTTTGGTTCCAGGGCATTCTGCTCTAATTCTTCTGTTACTTGAGATCCTTCCTCAACTGGTGAGTTTACTTCTTGTTCCCCCTCTTTAATATCATTCAATTGATTGTCAATTGAGCTCATGTCTATCTTGAAATCTTCACCCTCATTATCCGGTTCAATGCCAAAATTGTCATCCAGAGTAACAAATTGACTTAGCTGCTCCTGAAGCATCGATGCTTCAAAGGGTTTGCGAAGCAACCCATCAATTCCAAGCTCTGAAATAATTTTTTCGTCAAGCTCGTCTTTTGGGTTTACAAGTAAAATGATTGGGATATTTTTCAGCTGCGGATCTTTGCGTATTTCTCTGCAATTCTTGTAGTTTTGATCGCCGCCTGAATTACTGAGTAAAATTAAATCCGGCTCCAGATTAAGTGCCTGCTGCACAAATAAATCTGGATTAGATTCTTGAGTAACTGAAATTGCACTAGCCTTCAACGAGGCGGCAATTAAACTTTGAATTTCTGGATTTTCTTCGAGTACAAGAATTAATTGGGACATGAATATTGCTTTTTAGCTCCTAAATTGTCAGAACAAAGTCATTAAAAAAAATTCTCTTAAAACTAATCCTGTAGCTTTATGCAAGATAATGCCCTAACTTTTGAACAAATATTAACTAGATTTGTTATTTACTTTGAACCTTTTTATAAGAAACTTTATCCTGTTCTGAATACTATTTTGCTTATTCACCAATGAGGACCGGAAACTATGCCGTTCAAAATAATCTCAAAATATATTGCATCAGAATTCAACCGTTATTTTATGTTGTTTCTCGGTGCATTTGTATTGATGAGTCTGGTAGGGAATTTTTTTGGTAACCTTGCAGATGTTTTTACTGACTGGCAGAGTTTTTTGAAGTTCCTTCAAGAAACGGCTCTTTTGCTACCTCTATTGCTGGAACTAATAATACCAATTACGGTTTTACTGGCAACTATTGCCACATACAGTTCACTGAACAAGAATGCTGAATTGCTGGCAATACGCAGTTCGGGAATCGGTGGTTGGAGACTGGCTTTTCCTGTGTTAGCTGTTTCTGCTTTGATTGCGTCTTTTGCGTATTTCAGCCAGAATTACATGTACACATGGATGCATCAAACTTGGGTTAAACAGGAAAATTCTGCACGCTTGCCCCCACTCTGGAAAGTGGGTGAAGAACAAAGCATTTACTATTTTGGAAATCGCCAACATAATGGCCGCATAAGTTCTATCACCTCATTTAACTGGAAGCAAATTCCTTTCCAACTTCTGGGAAGAACTGCAATTGAACGGGGAGAACAACAAAACAATTCATGGATCTTTCACGATATTCAAAAGTACATTTTCCAGGATGAAAATTTGCGGCTTGAACACGTTGAACAATGGAGAATCGAAACAGAAAAGTTGCCCACTGTACCCTTTGAAATTCCCATTTCTCCGCATCATCAACCCCTCCTTGACTTGTATGAAAATACTCTTAAACTTCAAAGTGAAGGACAAGATGTAACTCGTCATTGGGTTGCGATTTTCCAGAAAACCGCCTATCCGTTTCAAATTTTTATCATGGTTCTGATTGGTTTTGGGCTGTCTGCATCATACAACAGACGGGGGATGGCGGCAGAATCTCTGGCAATCAGTTGCTTACTCGGGATTTTGTTCTGGATACTCAATCAGATAACCATGGCAGTCGGCGGTGCAGGCCTGATATTCCCTTTCTTTGCAGCATGGAGCGGAAATATAATTTTTCTCGCTCTAGCCCTCTGGCTGCTGTCTTATAACCGGGTATAATCTATTTTGCGGTGTTGAATTTCCGATTTACATCCAAAATCAAAAAGTTAAGCAAAAATTGACTCAGTGAATTGCTGGGCATCAAAGGGTCGTAAATCTTCAACCTGTTCACCTACACCGATGTAACGCACAGGAATATCAAACTCGTTGACGATGCCGATAACAACTCCTCCCTTGGAAGTGCCATCCAGTTTAGTAATTATAAGTCCTGTTAAATCTGTAGCTTCCATGAATTCCCGAGTCTGGAATATTGCATTTTGACCTGTGGTAGCATCAAGTACCAGCAGGATTTCGTGGGGTGCATCAGGAATCAACTTGCGAATCACCCGCACCATTTTTTTTAATTCTTCCATCAAATTCTTTTTGGTGTGCAAACGTCCTGCTGTATCACAGATCACTACATCGTAATCCTCATCTATTCCTTTTTGCACCGTTTCATACATCACCGCAGACGGATCACTTCCGGGTTCCTTTTGGATGATGTCGCAATCAGCCCGCCTGCTCCACTCCACCAACTGTTCAATAGCTGCTGCCCGAAAAGTATCACCTGCACCCATCAAAACTTTTTTACCCTGCTGACGATACTGTGCAGCAATTTTTCCGATAGTAGTTGTTTTTCCAACACCGTTTACACCAACAAAAAGCAAAATCAACGGCTTCCGTTCCGCAGTCCCGAGGACGGCATATGTTTTACTCATAATTTTTTGAATTTCCAGCTGAATTTCTGACTGCAAAACTTGTGGACTGCTTAATTCTTCACGCTCCACCTTCTCTGTGATTGCATCAAGAATACGCTGGGTAGTTTCCGGACCTATGTCTGAACCGATGAGCACTTCTTCCAAATCATCCAGTAAGTCTTCATTTATTTCTTTTCTACCTAAAACTGCTTCGGCTAAATTATCTTGTAACTGTGTTCTTGTTTTAATGACGCCTTTACGTAGACGCTCAAGGAAAGAATCTACCTCATCAGGAGTTTCCACGGTTTCAGCAGTTTTTTCAATTTCACGCTGAAGAACCTGCTGATGCAGACGTTCCTCTTCAATTGAAGCAATTTTTTCTTGAAGTTCTTTTTCCCGTTGTTCCGCTTTTGCAAGTTTTGCGGACTCTTTTTCTTCCCGCAGTTTTTCTTCTTCCTTGATCTGCAACTCAAGTGTTTTGGCATGTTCTTTTTCCAACTGCACCAGGCGCTTCTCTTTTTTCCTCCCGGAAAGTTCTTCGGGAGCTTTACTTTTCAGTGATCTGCTATGCTGCCGATACCATACAAAAAGACACAAAAGAATGATAAAAATTGCAAACCCTATCAAAATCAAGGTCGTCATATCCTCTGCTATCGGCACTCCTTTGTTAAAGATTCTACTCAAAAACAGGTTTACTGCTTCACGGAAAGTCGAAACGATTTGTTTTATTTCTTCAAAAAACATGGAAATTATTTTGCTAGTTGTTTTTGTTTTAGACTAAAATTTGGCATTATAGTTAGAAAATATCAACGGAAAGACATCTAAAATCACCAGTCCAGTATATGTCCACCTGGTCAATAGCATCTTTAAATCCGGTACAGCGGAAAATCGTCGAACACAAAACAGGCCCCGCTTTAGTCATTGCCGGAGCGGGCAGTGGAAAAACCAGGGTGATTACTCACCGTGTAGCACAGCTGATTCATTCCGGAATTCCTGCGTCTTCCATTCTTTTGCTGACATTCACCAACAAAGCCGCCAACGAGATGGCGCAAAGAGTAGGCCGGGCTTTAAAGAATTCTACAGAACAGCAAAAGATTATTCATGGGACCTTCCACAGTGTGGGAAGCCGATTCCTCAGACGAAATGCTAAATTACTAAACTATTACAATAATTTCAGCATTCTGGATTCCTCAGATTCCAGGGACCTGATAAAAGCCTCACTTGCAGAAACAGTAGGTAAACCAGACAAATATTTTCCAAAAGCTGCTGTTCTGCAAAACATGTTTTCATTGGCCTTCAATCGTTTTTGTACTCAAAAAATGATTTTGGACCAGCCTTACCATGAACGCAGTTTCCACTTAGAGCAGCTGATTTCTGCAGATTACCCCAATTTTGAAGAAAACACTGAAACAATACTAAACATTCTAGCTGCCTACCGTCACAAGAAAAAACGCGGACAAGTGATGGACTTTGATGATCTGCTGGAAAACTGGCTGGAACTACTCTTGCGGCATGGTGAAGGACTCCCGCTTTGCCGGCAAATTCAATATATCCTGGTAGACGAATATCAGGATACCAATCAGGTTCAAGCCAATATCTTATACCGGCTCTCAAGGCCGCACAAAAATTTAATGGTTGTCGGCGACGATGCTCAATCAATATACAGCTGGCGCGGCGCTGATTTTGGCAACATGCTTGAGTTTCCGGAACGCTACCAGGCAGTCACCTACAACATGGAGGAAAATTATCGCAGTTCTCCAGAAATTTTAGATGCTGCCAACCGAAGTATTAATTATAACACACGTCAGTTTGAAAAGAACCTTTTTAGTTCTTTAGCTGAAGGAGAAAAACCCCTCGTACATTATGTTTGGGCTTCTCAGGATGAAGCTGAACTGGTACTGGAGAATATACTCAGTTTCCGGGATAAAGATATTTCTTTGAACGAAATGAGTGTGCTTTACCGAAATCATGTACAGTCTGCAGCACTTCAGGTAGTGCTGACACATGCAGGTATTCCGTTTGTTGTTCATTCAGGAGTTAAATTTTTTGAACAAGCTCATATCAAAGATGTTACGGCTTTTCTCAAAGTACTTTTTAATCCTCTTGATGAAATCGCGTGGATGCGTCTGCTTAGGCTCCTTCCCGGGATTGGCAACACTACTGCACACCGGATTTTCAGGGTATTCCAGAGTCAACAGGCAGTCCGTCTTACTAAAGACAATGTTGAATTGCAAAAACTGATTCCTAAAAAGGCCCTTGAGAGCTGGAATGTTCTGCTGGAAATTTTTCAGCAAATGCTGGAGGAAAGCGTAACTCCTTCTCACATGATAGGATTACTGTACAAGAGCTATTACCGCGAGGTGCTTTTCAGCAGTTTTGAAAATGCCCCTCAGCGTGAAACAGATATTCGTTATCTTGAAGAATTTGCTGGCAATTATAATAAATTGGAAGCGTTTTTAAATGAGTTATCTTTGGTTGGTTCGAGCATTATCACTGATCATGAAGCCGAACAACAGGATAATCAGGACACTCTCACTCTGACCACCATCCATCAGGCCAAAGGTCTGGAATGGAAGGTGGTATTCATAATTGGACTTACAGAAGGATTGTTTCCTCACCAACGAAGTTTGGGAACAGAAGAGCAAATTGAAGAAGAGCGGCGCCTGTTTTATGTTGCAATGACACGTGCAAAACGACACCTGCTCATTACTGCACCGGTGGTTTCGTCAGGTTATTCCGGAGGAATCAGTAAGCGCTCCCGTTTTATCAACGAACTCGCAGAAGAGACAATCAACACCGAAATTCATACCCGTGATGAGTATTCTTATGGGAGCCGGGGGGGTCAAACTCAATTTTATTTTTAATAAAACTATTCCAAGTTTAACTTCGCGAGTTTAGGACGAATTACGTAGGTACAATAACCGGCATTTGAGTTATTGCTGTAATAATCTTGGTGGTAATCTTCTGCAGGATAGAATTCCGGCAATGTTGCAATTTCAGTAACAATTGGAGCATCAAACATTCCAGATTTTTCAGCATCTTTTTTTGACTCGTTTGCCGTAGTTTTTTGTGCCTCATTTTCATAGAAAATAACGGAACGGTACTGCGTCCCAATGTCTCCTCCCTGACGGTTAAGAGTTGTAGGATCGTGACAACGCCAAAACCAGTCAAGCAAAGTTTCGTAGCTCGTTTTCTGTGGATCAAAATCAATTTGAATCACCTCTGCATGTCCTGTGTTTCCGGTACATACCTGTTCATAAGTTGGATTTAGTTTTGTACCTCCTGCATAGCCCGGAGCAACAGATTTGACTCCTTCCAGTTTGGAGTAGACTGCTTCCAAACACCAAAAACAGCCACCTCCCAGAGTTGCGTTTTTTAATTTTTCCATGAATTCTCCTTCAAAAGTGCGTGAGACTTCAGATTTCGGCCAAAAAAATGCCTGAAGTATACAAAGAGTGCATGATCCAGTTCCTCTAAATTATTTTGGGTTGGGCGAAAAACAGAATCACTTTGTTTTGCATTTTGCCGTACATGCAAAAAGGCTAAGCTTCCTGGATGCAAGGCAGCCGAGTAAGAGCTAGGAATACAGCATCTTGGACAGCGAACACCTCCCAAGCTTGCGTCCAACTGGTACGGAACTGAAAATTTTGGAGCAGGATTTCGTCCGGATCTTTCCTGCCAAAGTTCGCCGCCGCACTGAAAACAAATTTCCAAATTTGGTGTGATTCCAAGTAATTTCAGAAGCCGTATTTCAAAATTTAATTTTATTTCAGTGTCAGTTTGAGACTCTGAGAGCAGAGACATTGCATTCTTCAGTAAATCAAAATATTCATGAGAATCTAATTCAGGAATTTCACATTGAAGCAGCAATTCCGAAAAGTAACTGGCGTGTAGAAACTTTGAATAATTTTTACGGACAAGAGGAAAGCTTTCCTGCAATTCGCATTTCCGGATTCTAACCAAATCCATGTTCGGTTTTTCAGAAAACTCAAAATGGTTAAGAACAAACAATTCTGCTTTTGCAGCATTTCCCGACCTCAAACTTTTTCCACCGTGAAGAATTCCTGCTTTCTTACCCACCTTAGCCGTCAGGAAAGTCAGAATGCAATCCTTTTCCTTAAAATCCATTGTTTTGAGAACAATTCCATCTGTCTCAATTACTTTCATACTTAAATTATTCCAGTATTTTAGCTTCCCTCAGCAAAGGCTTTGCCTCCTGCAGTGCATCTTCAGAACGTTCCTGGCGGACTGCAATTAAATAGCGGAGTGCATGGTAAAGATCACTCCAAACTTCAGTCATCTGCTGTCCTTTGTCTTCTGATCCAAGAATTGCCATAGGGAACTTTGTTGAACCTGCAGGAAGTTTCACTTTGTCTAAAACTTTCGATACTTCATCCAGCCGATCACATTGGTATAGCAGCTTCGCAAAAAGAAGTGAAGATGGAACTGAACGCTGACGGGAATTGTGCAGTTTGCCGACCATTTCCAAAATTTGTTCATCAGTTCCGCTTTCCCGATAAACCTCCTCTAATAACTCCAGCAATTCTGGAAAAGCGGTCCGCTCAAAAGCTTCTTTAAGGACTCGTGCAGCTTCCAAAAACATACCTGATTTTTGGAGTTGTGCTGCTTCACCGATAGCTTCCAAAGGCTTATCATTTTTTTTATCCCTCTTTTGAGGAAGGTAGCGGAAAGACCAGTTACTCAAACACTTTGGGTCTTGACGGAGTGCTTTTTGTAAATGATCTTCGTGTGTCATTGAAATATTTTTTGTTATCAGGCTGCCGCTGAATTTTTTCAGCAATTCCCTCTCCTGGCCAATACAGCCAACCCAATCCTCTCTCGCAATATAAAATTGCCGCAGTCCTTCCAATGCATCCGGATGATCAGGAGTAATCCGGAGAATTTCATGACTTAACCTCTCTGCCAGATCCCATTCACTGACCTCACAGGCAAGTTTCAAATATGGCAGTAATACCTGCAAATTACCCTGAAATTTGGTACGCAGTTCAGCATATTTTTTTAGCATTTCTTCTGCGCTTTTTTCATAACGCAGTTGTTCAATGTACTGCACTCTGATCGACAACGGAGTTTCTTGATTGAGTAATTTATTATAGCTTTTACTCACTTGTTTTGGATCCCGCAGCAAAGATGCATTCTCAAAATTTTGTGTTATCTGTTGCTTTTTGTTGTCTTTATACCGGGAAAATTTACCAAGGAAACTCTGTACAAAACGCTGAGGATGTGAAATAAACTGCCAAATCTCAGTCACCACCCATCCTGCGACAAAGGAACCGGCAATCACCATCCACACTGATAATTGGATTGAAAAGTTTCCGAAAAAGTTCAGGGAAACATTGTGGCTGTTTTGTGTTGCAAAATAACCCATACTGCCCAAAAGCAATAATACGACTGCAATTAAAATTAAGCGTTTCATAGTTTCGTTTTAAAATGTGAAAAACATAAATTAAGTTTAATCATGATGATATTGTTCTCCACGCATTATCGTAAACGCGCGATAAAGTTGCTCCAGTAAAATTAATCTCACCATTTGATGTGTAAAAGTCATATCGGAGAGGCGCAACAATTTTACTCCCGAAGGCAGCATTGTTTTGTCAAAACCATATGCACCGCCAATGAAAAAGTTGACCCTCCGCCATCCGAGTGGTATTTGTTTTTCAAACCATCGGGCCAAACTATTTGAGGTTTCACGCTTCCCGCTTTCATCCAAAAATATGTTCAATTCAGAAGAGTCCAGGCGTTTCAGTAATTTTTCCGTTTCCTGCCTGCGCCACTGATCTGTCGTACCTGAATTATACTTGACCGGCTTAATTTCTTCAAAATCAACCTTGATGTAATGCGAGAGTTTCTTCAAATAAACTTTAATTCCATCCTGAACAAAAGGCTCCTGCGATTTCCCAATCCAAATTAAGCGGATGCTTCTCATAGGGGCGGCTGTTTCAAGAATCTGGTTTTCAGGAATTAATTTTCATCAGTCGAATGGTATTGCAGACATCAACAAAAGACAACGCAAAAACAATTTCAAAATTGGATTGTGATTGTCACAAAATCCTCTATCTTTTTATAAGGCCACTTGTACTGCAAAACCAATTGCGTAAACACATTTATTAATTTTTCTGTTGAATCTGAATGTCTGAAATCCAAACTAATAATCCTCCAAATGCAGGCACAGCACGTGTTCTTGATGAACAACTCCTCTTTCGCGGAAATTGGGCCGAGATTGTGGAGTTCAGCTATGAAGATGACAAAAAACAAGTACGTAAATGGGAAGGATTGCATCGTAAACACCGTGCAGAGGCAGTAATTATAGTTGCCCGAATGCAACCTTCTGGACGATTTATTATTATTCGCCAATTTCGTCCACCAACAAATTCTTATATCCTGGAATTTCCTGCAGGTTTAGTTGATCCTGGTGAATCTCAGGAAACAACTGCAATCCGTGAACTTTTTGAAGAAACAGGTTATGTTGGTACAGTCGAAAATATTAGCCCAAGATTGTTTTCTTCTCCCGGAATTCTTTCAGAAACCGTTTCATTTGTACAAGTTCAGGTTGATGAAAACATCGCAGAGAACCTACAGCCAAAACCAGAAAATGAGCCCGGAGAATTCATAACTGTATTCGTCAAATCTCCGGATGAAATTGCAGAATTTTTCAAGCAGGAAAAGAAGCAGGGTGTCCAATTTGATGTTAAACTTTACACCTATTTCATGGTGCAGGGACTTTTGTAATATTTAATTCAGCAACCTTTCAAATGGGTAATCTTTCCGGAACTGAAATTTCAGAAGATATTTTGTCGCCAACAATCACTATTGGCCATTCTGCCGATATAAACAGTTCCGTTGTACCGGAAGCATTTTTGACAAGCCCGGAAGCAACCAGTCTTTTTGAAAACTGGTACTCAAAGCAGAGCAACCCCGATGCTGCGGCAGCACTCTTAAAGAATCTCAAACAACTTTCTTTGAGCCCCGCCACTCTCCAGGCTGCGTTGTTGTTTTTGCAATATCAGGCAGCCGATGATTTGCCGAAAGAGTTTGAATACAAAACATCAATTGATTCAAAGGGCTCTTTTTCAGATGCATTGCCGCTTTATCACAGGATGCTCAAGGTGCAGCAGTTTCCTGTACGTCCGAAAAATTCTGAGCAGGCTGAACTTACCCTGCGTATGCTGCTGACAGTTCTGGGTGACGTCCAGTTGTTGACTGTGTTCCTGGTGCTGCAGCTTCAGCAATTGGAACAGCTGGATTCCCTGTCTCCGAAAGAGAGAGATGAAACAGCCTGGACTGCTCTGCATGTCCATGCTCCCTTAGCAGGACGCTTAGGAATTTTCTGGATCAAGGCAGAGATGGAGGACCGTGCATTTAGGCAACTGGAATATGAAAATTACCAAAACCTGAAGAAAAAAATTGCTCGAAAACGCAGTGATCGTTCAGAAAGTGTTGAAATAATTTCAGAAAAAATTCGTCATATTTTGACAGAGGCAGGAATCACTCATGAAGTCCAGGGCCGCTACAAACGTTTTTACTCGATTTTTCAAAAACTTGAGAAAGTCGAAAACAATTTTGACCGAATTCAAGATTTGATTGGATTTCGAGTCTTGGTAAATGGTATCGATGAATGCTATGCGGCACTGAGTTTTATTCACGAAAACTGGACACCGATAAAAAATCGTTTCAAAGATTATATCGCAAACCCTAAGTCCAACGGATACCAATCTCTCCACACGACAGTCACAGATTCCCAAAATGGTCCCTTGAGATATTTAAGGCCAATTGAAATTCAAATCAGGACACATAAGATGCACCGGATGGCAGAATATGGGGTTGCGGCACACTGGCTGTATAAGGAAAAACGTCAACAATCAAAGGGGGAAAAAGCTAAACAAACTGAAGTGTCACTGGCAGAACAAAGTAAAGCAGAGAGGCATAACGAAACAATGCCTCTTATTGATCTGTTTAGTGACAATATCTATGTAATGACTCCTGCAAAAGAAATCCGGGAACTACCACAAACTGCCACACCCGTTGATTTTGCCTATGCAATTCATACGGAAGTCGGTAACCGCATGACCGGCGCAAAGACGAATGGTAACATCACGCGCCTCGACAGTTCCCTGCAAAGCGGTGATACAGTGGAAATCCTTACATCCCCGCGACAGGAACCCCGGAAAGAGTGGCTGGATTTTGTGAAAACACGTCACGCCCGCAATAAAATTAAACATGCTTTACACGAACGGAGCAGAGAAGGAAGACGAAAAGAAGGTTTGGAAATGTTGGAACGGGAATTCAAGAATCACAGTCTTAATCTGAATCGAATGATTCGGGAAGGGCGGATGGAAAAGGAATCACGTTTACATAAAAATCAAGAATTTGAGCACATACTTTTTTCCATTGGCGACGGTTCTATTCGCAGTGAAGAAGTCCGTAGATGGTTTGCCGATGACCCCAGTTCTGTTACTGCCTCAACTCCGGAATCACCGGCACAACCTGAAACTAAAGCCAAGACCAGAAAAAAGAGAATTGCGGAATCTCCACCAACAAACAAGATTCTTGTGGATGGAATGGACAATGTCATGACACGTATAGCGAAGTGCTGTTCTCCAGATAAAAGCCACTCCATTCAGGGTTATCTTACTCTGGAGAGAGTGATCACAATTCATAAGTATAGTTGTGCCTATTTACAGAAATTAACTCCGGAAAGGATGGTCAAGGTACGCTGGGGGAACAGAAAGTAGGGCTGTTTTCAATACTTTGAGATACCTGAGGGAATTAAATGCTGAACTTGCTGAAATTGCAACCATTCAGTTTAAATCCTGTTCAGCAAGCTGTGTGGAAAAATAATTGCCGACTACAGCGGCAGTAAATTATTTTTTCCAGAAAGATGGAAAAAGCAGTACAAGGACAGAGAACATTTCCAACCTGCCAACAAGCATCAGCCAGGCAAGAAACCATTTTCCTGCTGCTGAAATATGAGCATAGTTTTCTGAAGGCCCAACGTCACCAAATCCCGGACCAACGTTCATCACTGCTGCAATGACTGAACTCATTCCTGTCTGAAAATCCATAGAATCTAAAAGCACCATAACACAACTTCCACCCAAGACGAGAAATATGTTGGCAATGAAATAACAGATGGAGAGATTGACTGCAAACGGATCTATGGCACGCTGATTAAGTAGAATCGGCAGGATTGTCCGGGGCTGAAAAAACATTTTCTTGATCGTTGTTACCATGTATTTCCACATGATAACAAAATGTACGATTTTAATACCGCTGGTGGTAGAACCTGCACATGCACCAATAAAGCAGACAACATAAAGCAGCATCTGTGCTGACTGAGGCCAAAGTTCATAGTCTGCAGTTGTGAACCCGGTAGTGGTCAGCAAAGAAATTATTTGAAAAGAAGCATGGCGAAGTGCATCAAAAAATCGATCATAGGTCCCATTCATCCACAAAATTAGTGTTGATATTCCACAGAAAAAACCAACAATAATGGCATACCAGCGTAATTCAGTGTTGATTCGAACTAAATTCCATTCTCCTTTCAGCATGTGGTAAAAAAGCATAAAAGTCATTCCGCCAAGAAACATAAAAATCGTAACAACCCAATCAAAATAAGCATTTCCGTAATAGCCAAGACTGGTATTTTTGGGAGAGAATCCTGCCGTGGCAACAGTTCCAAAGGCATGACATAGTGAGTCAAACAGTGACATTCCACCGCCCCAAAGCATCAGTGTTTGCAACATGTTCAGTCCGAGATAAATAGACCAAAGCCAAATCATGGCGTCACGGTTTCGTGGAAGAAATTTTTCTTTGGTTATAACTTGTCCGGGGCTGGACTCTGCACGAAAGATTCGTACTCCAGCCATGCCGTGAGGTAAAAAGATCAAGGTCAGAGTCAGAAATCCCATACCCCCAAGCAGATGAGTTTCACTGCGCCAGAATAACAATCCATGAGGCAGGGATTCAATATCCGTCAGGATAGTTGCTCCTGTTGTGGTGTAACCTGACATCATTTCGAAAAATGCGTCTGTGAATGACGGAATTGAGCCGTGAATCACAAACGGCAGTGCTGATACAACGGAAATGATTACCCAACCAAAAACTGCGATGAGGACTGCGTCTCGGAAGCTTAATTCATAATCTTTCGGTGAAAACCACCATAAAGGCAGGCCCATCCCAAAAGCCACCACTGCAGAAATAAGCAGAGCGTTAAAATCGTTCTCCTGATAAATCAAGGATGTGATGATGGGAAACAGCAGGGCAATGCTGGTAACCATCAGAAGTGTCCCCACGACGTATGCTATGGAACGAAAATGCATTTATTTTTCCCAGTTCATTTGGAAGAAAGTACTCCGGGCAGGTGAAACACAAGTCAGCGAATCTTCTGCTTTTGCTTGAAAAAAAACAGACAAGTTTAACAAATCAGATCGGTATTGTGCTTAGATTCAGGAAGAACTTTGTTTTGAGTTAGACTTTCATTATTGCATTCATCTTCAGAAGATGGTACATGGACTTCCGAATTATGTAATACATCAGAAATTACCTGTATTATTTTGGAGGTTCTGCTGAATTGTTTAGCAGATGACGTTCATGATAGTATAATATTGTAAAGTGGCTTTCATATTCATTCAACAAAATAATTTTTTCTCTATGAAAGAAGCAAAATCTTCTTTGAAAAGACGTTTTCAGCGCTGGCTGATCACCAAAACGCTCATGCTGCTGATTCGAATTACTGGAAATACTACACGTATTAAAAGCAATAATCAGCAAATACTGAAAACTGCGCTGCAGGAATACGGCAGCGTAATTGTTGCCACATGGCACCAAAACATATATTTCAGTGTCTGGCTTCTGAGAAATCAAGAGCTAACTGCTTTGATCAGCGGCAGCGACGATGGTGAAGTTATTTATGATGTATTTGCTCATTTTGGTTACCAGGCAGTACGCGGCTCAACCACTAGAGGCGGAATTCCCGCTCTGAAACAACTGATAAAACTTCTTAAGGACAAAACATCAGTTGCTATCACTCCGGATGGTCCGCTGGGTCCTCCGGAAAAAATTCAATCTGGAGTCGTACTGCTTGCAAAATACTCAGGAGTTCCTATCATTCCCTGGCACTATGAAGCAAAACATCTTTGGAAGCTTAAAAGCTGGGACAGACACAAAATTCCCAAACCCTTTACTACAATCGTTGAATCATTTGGAGAACCGTTCCACGTACCTAAAGAACTGTTGCCAGAAGAAGTCCCAGTGATTTGCGGTAAACTGGAGGCAATTTTACAAGAGCTTGCACTCAAAACAGGAGAAGAAATTTAAACGCAGAAAAACAAACCATAAAATTACTGCAACTTCAATTAAATAGTAAATTGAAGATCAAAGGCATCAAAAAATCGATCAACCTCTTCCGGAGCCAAATTGTTGATTCCTGCTGCTGCGGCTCGACCCCCTCCGGAAAATTTAATGCATAATTTTTCTGCACCTTGCGGTTTTGAAATTGGGGCGCGGACACCAACCAGAAAAGTTCCGTCTTTTCTTTCAACCAATAGTGCATGAGCCAGATCCGGGGCTTCCCGCGCAACCTGATTGCTGTATACTCCGGATACACGACGGCACCATGCTTGATTTTGAAACTGATAAATTCTACCTGCAGAAGTTTGTCTTACAGGAAGTTCAGATTCTGCTTTGCGCATGTCATTCCGAAAACCTTCCCGCAACTGATTCAACTCACCGGATGCATGATAAAATTCAAACGGATCAGAAAAAGGCTGCAAAGCTTTAAACAAAACTTCAGGTGAAAAATGCAAATCGTCTATGGTTTCACCATATGCATTGTAATTGATCAGCTCTCCCAGTTCTCGTAATTCTTCAGTTTTTTTTGGATCCAGCTTCAAACTGCCGGCCAACTCATGTGCGGATACATGAAGGTTGTCTCCAAAAGATGCAACTATGGCCCAAAGGCGATATTTCCCTGACAAAAAACGATCTACCAGTATGCTGCTACAAACATCAGGACTCGTATCAATATGTGGATGAAAAAGTGGGGATTCAGGCATTTCTCCTGCAAAGTGGTGATCAAAATAGTGAACAGTATTACCCTGTTTCAATAACTGCAGGAGAGAATCCCGGTTGGCATGAGATGAAATATCGAGAACTGTGAGTGTACTGTCTCGCGTGGCAATAATACGTTTCAACAGTAGATTATCACGTTTTACTCCTGTGACAAGGGAACTTTTCTGGGGATTGTGAAGACGCAATTGATGGAGGGCGCATATACCATCGGCATCCCCGTTGAAGACGTCAATGTAAGGCATCGAAGCTAAACTTGCTCTTCAGTTAATGAAAATTATTTGAGCAATCACGAAGGCAATAAAAAGGAGTACCCCAAACACAGCAATAGAACCCGATGAAAGAAATCGAGCTTCCGAGTTTGCCATCAGTGAATTAAGTCGTTTTTCACTTGCAGGACGAATTGTCCTTGATGAAACTTTCATTGGGTTAATTTTGGGAGGCATATTTTGTACTGGTTCAAAGCTGAAAATATTCGTTTTTGGTTCTAATTATGAATTTGCAAATTTAGAACCAACTTCCCAAAAACATATAATAAATTAATTCCTTCCCAAATTCCTTAAAGACGGCTTTGACGGTTGCGTAAATAGTGATCGGTTAAAACCAAATTAATCATGGCTTCTACCATTGGAACGGCTCTTGGTAAAACACATGGATCATGACGCCCTTTGGCTTTCAGTTTAACAGCTTCACCTTCACGAGTAACTGTATCCTGTTCGAAGTTAATCGTGGCGGTTGGTTTAAAAGAAACCCGTAAATCAATCTCTTCACCATTTGAAATTCCACCCTGAATTCCACCGGAACGGTTTGTGTTGGTCCGGATAGTTCCATCGCGCATCACAAACGCATCGTTATGTTCTGAACCTTTCAGCTTCACTGAATAGAAACCCAAGCCAAACTCAACCCCCCGTGTAGCCGGAAGTGACATTAATGCCTTGGCCAAATCTGCAGTCAGTTTGTCAAATACCGGTTCACCCAAACCTGCCGGAACATTCCGGACAACTGCCCGAATAATTCCACCTACGCTATCTCCGGATTTACGGACTTCATGAATACGGGCAATCATTGCTTCTGACGCTTCCGGATCCGGACAGCGCACAATACTGGCTTCAATCTTTTGTTCGCTGATGGATTCTTTATCCACTGAAGATTTTATCTCATGGATTTGCTCTACCCAGGCAATTGTCTGGATATTATTCCATTGCTGGAGCAGTTTTTTAGCGATTGCTCCGGCTGCAACTCTTCCGACGGTTTCACGTGCACTCGAGCGTCCGCCGCCCATCCAGTCCCTGAAACCATATTTCTTGTCGAAAGTGAAATCCGCGTGGCTGGGGCGATACAAATCTTTGAGATGCTCATAAGCATGTGACTTAGCATCTTCATTTAAGACCATCACAGAAATTGCTGTACCGGTGGTTCGCCCCTCAAAAACTCCTGAAAGAATCCTGGCAGTATCGCTTTCCTTTCGTTGTGTAGTTATTTTGCTTTGCCCGGGCCGCCTTCTGTCCAACTCATATTGGAGATCATCTTCACTCAACTGCAGTCCCGATGGGCATCCGTCGATAACAACTCCAACTCCGCCGCCATGAGATTCTCCCCAGGTAGTGATACGAAATAAATGTCCGAAACTGTCACCCATTTTTAAACTCAATTAAGTTTACATAGCTGATTTTGCCAGTGTTTAAGTCATGTCAGCATATCAATTTCACTTATAAGGTGCAAGAGACTTGGTTGCAAAATCTTGCAATTTCAGGCTGTGCACACTAAACTTATACGATGTTTTTTCTTAGCCGATCTAAAATAAATTTTCCGTAAAACACATTTCCTGTGAAGTGAAACAAATACGCAAATCTGGCCCAAAATGGATAATGTACAGTTCTATGGGTTTGGAACTGGGATTGTCTGTTGTTGTGGGTTTTCTGATCGGCAGTTGGCTGGATGAGTGGCTGGATACAAAACCCTGGTTTTTGCTGGTGTTTGGTGTTTCCGGGATCATAGCAGGTTACAGGAGTATTTTTCGTTTGGTCAAAAGAGTTCAAGCTGATTCTGACCAGGAACACGATTCACCGTCTTCATCCTGAAATTAAATTGCTGACAGCAACTGAAGACAATTCTAATATCAATTCTAAATAACGGGATTCCAAAAGATAACAGAGATAGTACCGAAAGCATGAAAACCGATACCAAACCAGATACAGCTGCCTCTGAAGTTCCGGAAAACTTAAATTCAGGAAAAAAATCCAGCCATATCAAACAGGCTGACTTTTTTCGAAATCTACTTTTGGGCATCAGCATAATTTTAGTTGCAGGAACAGCAATTTTTCAACTTGACCTTATGCCTTCTGTCATGTTAGGATGTGCGGTTATTGGTTTTAATTATTACTGGACTGTAAAGTTTGTCCAAAAGTTGTTGCTGGAGCGAAAATTGTTCGCACTGGATTTGCTGTTTATACTTACAAAATTCGCGATTTCAGTAATAGTTTTGTTTGGAGCTTTGACTTACTTGAAACTACCACCAATGGGGTTACTGATCGGACTTTCCAATGTTGCACTTGCTGCAATCATGTACTCTTTTGTTAGAGTGATGAACCCTCATAAATTTGCATAGATAAAAAAATTAAAGAATGAACAAACGTCTTGCTCTAGTCAGTGTTTTTTTAGTAACAGCTACCACTGTTTCTGCTGCCGAAGGTGCATTCACGTGGTCTCACTTCCTTTTAGGCTGGTTAGAACACCCATTGGTTGAACTTGGAATTGACCCGGTTCCAATGTTGGACCTGCTGATAGTGGCATTCTTGTTGATAATTTTCGCTTATTTTGCCGGAAAACCATATAGAAATACAGATATGGTTGAGCCTTCCGGACGTGCAGATTTTTTAAATTTTGCAGAAGTTATTGTCAGTGGAATACTGAATTTTTTGAGCGGAACCATCCGCCACGGTGTTGGTGCACGTCCCATTCTTCCATTACTGGGAACTTACGGTTTATTTATTTTGCTTCTCAATCTTGCTGGTCTGGTACCTGGTTTCAATCCGCCTACAGATCAGTTTAACGTTACAATTGCCTTTGCAATCATTATTTTTCTTATGACTCACTTTTTAGGCATTCGTCAGCATGGAGCCAGTTACATAAAACAGTTTCTGGGACCCATGCCGGTACTTGCGCCACTGATGTTTCCTGTCGAGGTCGTCAGTCATTGTGTGCGCCCGCTTTCCCTTTCAATCCGTCTATTTGGGAACATGACCGGAGATCATAAAGTTGTCATGATTTTCACGTCAATTCTTGCAGTCGGACTGCCTATTCCGTTTATGGGTCTGGGAATTTTGGTGTCAGTGTTACAAGCATTTGTCTTTGTATTGCTGTCTGCCATTTATTTTGAACTCGCAATGAGTGAAGCTCACTGATTGCGCTGATTTATTTAACATCAAAAAGGA